>JAZRVB010000219.1:0-1357 GCA_045598885.1 Bacteroidales bacterium | reverse complement strand
CCACGTGGCAAGTCTTCTGCTGAGGTTATGCGTTTCTGCCAGGCCTTCATGCTCGAGCTCTATCGTCACATCGGTCCTGACTGCGACGTTCCTGCTGGTGATATCGGCGTAGGTGGCCGTGAGGTAGGTTACATGTTCGGTGCTTATAAGAAGTACTGCCGTCAGTTCCAGGGCGTTCTTACTGGTAAGGCTCTCGAGTTCGGTGGCTCACTCATCCGTCCTGAGGCTACTGGTTATGGTACCGTTTACTTCCTCCGCGCTATGCTCAAGACCAAGGGTCAGGAGATCGCTGGTAAGAAGGTAGCTATCTCTGGTTCTGGTAACGTTGCACAGTACGCTGCTGAGAAGGTTCTCCAGCTTGGTGGTACCGTTATGACCATGTCTGACTCAGACGGTTACATCTACGATCCAGAGGGTATCGATCGCGCTAAGCTCGACTATATCTTCGACCTCAAGCAGGTACAGCGTGGTCGTATCAAGGAGTATGTCAACGAGTATCCTGGTGCTAAGTATGTTGAGGGTGCTAAGCCATGGGGTGAGAAGGTAGATATCGCTCTCCCTTGCGCTACCCAGAATGAGCTCAACGAGGAGCAGGCTAAGGCTCTCGTAGCTAACGGCTGTATCGCTGTTGCTGAGGGTGCTAACATGCCTACTACCCCAGGTGCTATCAAGGTATTCCAGGACGCTAAGATCCTCTACTGCCCAGGTAAGGCTTCTAACGCTGGTGGTGTATCAGTTTCTGGTCTTGAGATGGCTCAGAACTCACAGCGTCTCTCATGGACCAGCGAGGAGGTTGATGCTAAGCTTCTCTGGATCATGGAGAACATCCACGACAACTGCGTTAAGTACGGTACCGAGGCTGACGGCTATGTAAACTACGTGAAGGGCGCTAACGTTGCCGGCTTCATGAAGGTTGCTAAGGCTATGATGGCTCAGGGCGTATTCTAAGCAAAATATCACAGATAAATAAATCACCCTTGTTACAAAAAAGTAGCAAGGGTGATATATTTTATTGATAGTCCGACTGGGAACCAAATCGGATTATCCAAACATCGTGACAGTCCGACCAGGATCCCAGTCGGACAATCCAGAACAAATAACAGTCCGACTGAGTACCAGGTCGGACTATCCTTAAAGTAAAATAGTCCGACTGGGATCCAGGTCGGACTGTCCACAAATCGAAATAGTCCGACTTGGTATAAAGTCGGACTATTAATTATTTGTTCGCCCAGCATGGGCATATTCTAACGGGTGTAAGTCCCCAAGCCGCCTTGATAACGGGAAGGCTACAGCCAAAGACAAGGGTGTCCGTGGCGACGCGGAATCTGAAGGAAGTCGGAGGCAAACATCTGCTCTG
>JAZRVB010000218.1:0-1694 GCA_045598885.1 Bacteroidales bacterium | reverse complement strand
CAAAGGCAGCATGACACATTTCTATACCACGGGCGATGTGGAGGTTTTCAATAGTCATGCAGCCAACTTCATCGGTCACGTGGAGAAAGTATCCGCAGAATCCTTAACTTGGGAGTAATACAAGCTCGCATATCTGTCACGGTACCATGGAAGGGATGCCACGGCCTTCGCATATCTGCCACGGTACAGTGGAAGATATGCCACAATCATCGCATGTCTGCCACGGTACCGTGGAAGGGATGCCGCAACTCTCGCATATCTGCCACGGTACCATGGAAGGGATGCCGCAACTCTCGCATATCTGCCACAGTACCATGGAAGGGATGCCGCAACTCTCGCATATCTGCCACAGTACCGTGGAAGGGATGCCACAAAAAAAATATCAACACCAGGTAACAAGTGTTGATATTTTTCTTTTTTATTTGATTCCGAACATCTGGCTGACTCTCTTAATGCCAGCCACGAGTTTGTCTATCTCTTCTTCTGTATTATAGAATGAGAAGGATGCTCTGACCGTACCCTGTATGCCAAGGCTATGCATGAGTGGCTCGGCGCAATGATGTCCGGTACGGACAGCAATACCCAATTTATCGAGCAACATACCCATATCGTAGTGATGAATATCGCCTACGAGGAAACTCATGACGGCAGACTTATGATCGGCATTGCCAAAGATACGCATACCTGGGAGTTTCTTGAATTCCTCCGTGCAATAGTCGAGCAGCTGATGCTCATACGCTGCGATATTGTCCATGCCAAGGCTCTCAACGTAATCGAGTGCGGTGGCGAACGCTACAGTATTGATGAAGTCAGGAGTTCCAGCTTCGAACTTATAAGGGAGGACGTTGAACGTTGTCTTCTCAAACGAAACGCTCTGGATCATCTCCCCGCCTCCCTGATATGGTGGCATCTTATCAAGCCACTCGCGTTTGCCATAGAGGACGCCTACACCTGTAGGACCATAGATCTTATGCGCGGAAAAGACGAGGAAGTCACAGTCGAGATCTTGCACATCGACCTTGATATGCGGCGTAGATTGAGCGCCGTCGATCAGCACAGGAACGTTCTTGGCGTGAGCGTAGGCGATGATATCCTTCACAGGATTGACCGTACCCAGGACATTTGAGACATGCGCGATGCTTACTAGCTTCGTACGCTCAGAGAAAAGGCTGCGGAAGTGATCCATATCCAGTTCCTGCTTGTCATTGAGCCTGACATGCTGAATGACGATATGCTTACGTGCCTGAAGCAACTGCCAAGAGACAATGTTGCTATGATGCTCCATATCCGAAACAATCACCTCATCGCCTTCCTGGAGAAAGGCCTCGCCAAACGAGGAAGCTACAAGATTTATACTCTCTGTGGTGCCACGAGTAAAAATAATCTCAGCAGACTCTCGAGCATTGATGAACTTCTGGACACGCTGGCGTGAAGCCTCATGCAAATCAGTAGCGTCCTGGCTCAGGAAGTGCACACCGCGATGCACATTGGCATTGTGATGCAGATACCCATCGGTGATCTTCTCAATCACACAGAGCGGCTTCTGAGTCGTAGCACCATTGTCGAGGTAAACAAGAGGCTTACCATAGACCTGGCTTTCGAGAATAGGGAAATCCTTACGGATTGCTTGAACGTCGAACATGGATAATATATAATATGAAATATCACCATCCTCGCGACAACGAATTGTGGCT
>JAZRVB010000217.1:0-17506 GCA_045598885.1 Bacteroidales bacterium | reverse complement strand
AATTACTTAGCAGCGACCTTGCGGTCCTTGATACGTGCTGCCTTACCAGTGAGGTTGCGGAGATAGTAAAGCTTAGCGCGACGAACGCGGCCATTCTTGTTGATCTCTACCTTCTCAATGAAAGGTGACTCCATTGGGAAAATACGCTCTACACCTACGCCGTCAGCGATCTTGCGTACGGTGAAACGCTTCTTTGTACCATGACCGCTGATGCGGATCACTACGCCTCGGTACTGCTGGATACGCTCCTTGTTACCCTCCTTGATCTTGTAGGAAACAGTGATTGTATCACCGCTCTGGAATGCTGGAAGCTCCTTGCCAGTAGCAAATGCCTCTTCAGCAATCTTCATCAAATCTGCCATAATGACTAAATTTAATTTTTTGAGTTAATAATTGTTTGTAAGTTGAAGTCCTTTCTGACTTCGTGGGAATGAGAGGCATGTACAAGTAGCGTTATCCTTTGATTGCTCAGAGGTCCCTGTCAGCGGTCTCCCGTTCCTGCTTTCCCCAGCATGATCCAAATAGGACAATGCTGCTTCTTGGTCGAAAGCGGGTGCAAAGTTAATAATAAAAATGTAATATTTAAAATGTTGGATGTAAAATTATCATCCTCAGCCAAAAATAATGTCGGGAAGTGCGTGTTTTGCAATCCCGACATTATTTATATTATATATAATGTGTAGCCTCTGCTAGAAGAGTCGGCCTGTAATACGGAAGGTGAGCTGTGGATACCAGGTGAATTTCTGCACGATATCTTTGGTGTCGGCCAGGTCTTTCTGCCAGATGGCGCTGTTGTCGTAAGGTATCTCCTGCGAACTGGTCAGCGTCGGCTTGCTCTGGAAGTAGGCTCCGATTTCCATCTGGAAGCCGCAGCGGCTATTCTGTGGGATGGCGTTGCCGAAGCCAAGGCCGAGGTATGGCTTGACCTTATTTACCTTGATTTGCGCGTCGATTCGTCCATTGTCTTCTGGTCGGATGCGGAAGGACTGATCGCCTACGTTGAACGTGATTGCATCCTCGATGTCCTTGACAGGCAGGTCAGTATGCAGCAGGTCGGAGATGTCGTTTAGAATGAACTGTGGCAGTTTGCCGATCTCATTGTTGGCCGTAATGGCGTTCTTATAGAGCTCCCAGGCTCGTGGGTCAATATCTCCTGTCAGCGAACCGAAGTTTCCGCTACCGATGAAAACGCCAGCCGAAACGAAGAAGTTGCTGCTGTTGGTAGGGTAGTACTGCAGCATGAGCTTGAAGTTGCCGAAGTCTACCTTCGCATTCACCTTCGCACTGAGGTCGGTGATCTTCTCGACGTCATAGGTGAATGGATCGACTAAGTCAAAATCCTTTGCTACCTTCTTATATAATGCTACGGCGTCAGAAACTGGGCCAACGTACTGATTGACATGCTCGTTGCCGACGTTGATGTTCTTGCTGTAGGAGAAGCTTGGGAAGTTATATCCGGCAGACAGGATGAGTCGGTCGGACACAAGAGGATAGCTGAAGTTGACGCCGAGACCGGTGGTGCCGACCTCCAGGCTGACACCCAGCTGCTTGAAGGCTTCCTGCGCAAATAGTGAGGTGGTGGCAAGAACGCTGATCGCGAAAAGAGATATTAGTTTCTTCATTGTCTAATTTAGAAGATTCTTCCGGTGAAGCGGAAGGTGAGCTGTGGGTACCAGCGGAGATACTGCAACATGTCGACAATATCATCGACGGCCTTGTCGCCATAGGCATTCGCATCGTAAGCCACTCTGGTGTTGCTGTCGAAGGTTGGCTTGCCCTGGTAATAAGCACCGATCTCCATCTGGAAGCCGAAGCGTCTCTCGGTCGGTACAGAGCTGCCGAAGCCGACGCCGATGTATGGCTTGAACTTTCTGACGGTCAGTGAGAGATCGAGCTTGCCGGTCTCTGGATCTACGGCAAAGGTCTCGTTGTTAATGGTGATCCTTGCAGCCTCATTGACAGAAGGGAGTGTCGTGATTTCGGTTTTCAGCTGAGGATGGGCGTCGACAATGCGCTGCAACTGGTTATGTGCATTGACCACATCTTTGTAAGCTGCCCAAACGGTATTGTCGGCTGTACCATTGATCTGCATCCACTCGCCACCACTGATAAGGAAGCCGGCAGTAAAGTGAAAGAAACTCTTCTTGGTAGGATAATACTCAATGAAAGCCTTAAAATTGCCGAAGTTCAGCCTTGCCTGGATGTCTGTGTTGACTTCGCCGATGCTTCTCTGAAGGTTTTCGGTAGGAATCTTGCTCAACTGCAGATAACTAGCGACTTGCGGATTGTTGTCAACGTAATTGTTGTAGCCTCGGATCTTATCGAGCGCAGAACTCATCTGTCCACTGATCGCGCCGCTATTCAGTTTGTAATCACTGGAGATTGAGAACTTCGGGAAGTTATAACCGACAGTCACGAGGAGGCGGTTATTGATGACAGGGACACTGACGTTGACGCCTAAGCCGGTAGAACCGAACTCAAGGCTTGCACCCATTTGTCTGAATGCTTTCTGCGCAAAGACCGAGGTTGTGCACAGGAGTGCAACTAAAAGTAGGAAGGTCTTCTTCATGCTTAGATATATAAGATATGTGCATCTGACAAGGAGGAATCCTCCCGGTCAGATGCATCGGGTTTATTGATCAAAGTGCACTTACGATCTCCTCGGTGTCGGTAGCGATCATGAGCTCCTCGTCGGTAGGAACTACGGCTACGACAACCTTAGAGTCAGCAGCAGAGATGATGGTCTCCTCGCCGCGAACCTTGTTCTTCTCTGCATCGAGCTTGATGCCGAGGAACTCCATGTCGCTGAGTACCATGCTGCGAACGAGTACGTGGTTCTCACCCACGCCACCGGTGAATGCGATAGCGTCAACGCCACCCATAGCAGCGGCGTAAGCACCGATGTACTTCTTGAGGCGGTAAGCGTAAACCTCGAGAGCGACCTTAGCGTCCTCGTTGCCTGCCTCCATCTGAGCCTGAGCGTCGCGCATATCTGAGCAACCGCACATGCCGAGCATACCAGACTTCTTGTTGAGCATGGTGTCCATCTGAGCAGGAGTCATACCCTCCTTCTCCATCATGAAGGTGACAGCAGCAGCATCGATGTCGCCTGAACGAGTACCCATTACGAGACCCTCAAGTGGAGTAAGACCCATGGTGGTGTCGACGCACTTGCCATTGACAACAGCCGACATAGAAGCACCGTTACCAACGTGTGCTACGATGAGCTTAGAGTTGTTAGGATCGAGTCCGAGGTACTCGATGGCACGCTTGCTGACGAAGCGGTGAGAGGTGCCGTGGAAACCGTAGCGGCGAACACCCCACTTGTCGAACATCTCCTTAGGAATAGCGTACATGTAAGCCTTAGGTGGCATGGTCTGGTGGAATGCAGTATCGAAGACTGCAACCTGAGGAACGTTTGGCATGAGTGCCTTTACTGCCATGATACCCTTGAGGTTTGCAGGGTTGTGGAGAGGGCCGAGTACTGAGCACTCCTTGACGATCTTGATGAGCTCGTCGGTTACGAGGCTTGACTTGGTGACCTTCATAGCGCCGTGGAGTACACGGTGGCCGACTGCCTGAATCTCATCTGCAGACTTCAGGACGCCATACTTAGGATTGAGCAAGTGCTCAGAGAATACGAACTCAACGGCTGCGGTATGCTCTGGCATGTTATGCTCTACGACTACCTTCTCACCATCAGGAGCGGTGAGCTTGAGGAATGAATCAGCGAGGCCGATCTTCTCGACACCACCCTGTGCGATGACTTCCTTGCCATCGAAAACTTTATATTTGAGCGACGATGAGCCGCAATTCAATACGAGGATTTTCATAAGGATCCTCTCTGCCCATACGGGCATCTCCCCCTTTAATGGGGAGAAATAGAATGCACTATTAGTTCCGCTGAGAGGAAGCGGTGATTATTATTTTTTGAATATTTGATTGTAACTAATCCTCCCCATTATGGGGGAGGTGGCTCATTTTGAGCCGGAGAGGGTCTGTCTCTCCTTAGCGCCAATTGCCTGGTTACAGGTAACTACGATGGTCTGATAAACCTCATCGATATTACAGCCACGGCTGAGGTCATTGACTGGAGCAGCGATACCCTGGAGGATAGGACCTACTGCGGTACCACCGGTGAGACGCTGAACGAGCTTATAGCAGATGTTGCCGACCTCGAGGGTTGGGAATACGAGGGTGTTGCAACGACCAGCAACGGTGCTGCCCTTAGCCTTGCTTGCACCTACTGAAGGTACGATAGCAGCATCGGCCTGAAGCTCACCATCGATCTGGAGGTCAGGACGGAGCTCCTTAGCAACTGCGGTTGCCTCAACAACCTTGTCGACCATCTCGTGCTTAGCTGAACCCTTGGTAGAGAAGCTGAGCATACCAACGACTGGAGTCTCAATGCCAGCGATGTCGTGAGCAGTATCAGCTGCGCAGACAGCGATCTGACCGAGCTGCTTAGCGTCTGGGTTAGGAGTAACTGCACAGTCAGCAAATACCATGATGCCGTCCTTGCCGTATGCCTTAGCAGCCTCATTCTCCATAATCATGATGAATGCACCCGATACGCATGAAATGCCAGGAGCAGTCTTGATGATCTGGAGAGCTGGACGAAGCACGTCACCAGTAGTGTTGCGAGCACCAGCTACCTGACCATCTGCCTCTCCGCTCTTGATGATGAGGGTGCCGAGGTAGAGAGGATCCTTAACGAGCTCTGCTGCCTTCTCAGGGGTCATACCCTTCTTCTCACGGAGCTTGAAGAGGAGGTCAGCGTACTGCTGAGCCTTAGGGTTGTTCAAAGGCTCGACGATGGTAGCCTTATCGATATTCTTGAGACCATACTCTGCAACGAGAGCGTCGATCTCTGACTTAGCGCCAATGAGGACGATGTCTGCTACGCCGTCGCCAAGGATGCGGTCAGCAGCCTGAATAGTACGTGGTTCGGTGCCCTCTGCGAGGACGATACGCTGCTTGTTGGCCTTTGCCTTAGCAACGAGTTGATCCATTAATGCCATTTCTTTATAGATTTAATTAGTTAGTGTTTATAATCATTAGATTGTGCAAAGATAAAAGAAATCGGGCATAATTCAAAAAAATGAGGCAATTATTTTTCAATATTGCCTCATTTTTTGCTCGAAATATGTTGTATAATATGTTTTTGACCGAATTACTGTATGATAGTGGTGCGAAGACGGGACTTGTCGAAGACCTCGTTGGCAACCTGCTGGATCAATGCTGGGGTCACGGCGTCAATCCTTGCGCACGTCTCTTCCAGACTCTCTACACGTCCCAGACGAAGCATATTCTTAGCTAATGCTATTGCATTATTCTCCAGGTTGGCCTGGCTGACACCCAGCTGTCCGCGCAGTTGGCGCTGTGCAGCTGCTAGCTGAGAAGGCGTCATGGTGATGTTGCGGAAATGCTCCAGCTCGGTGTGGCAGAGCTTCAGACACTTGCTGACGTCGTGGTGGTCACAGCCGAAATAGATGCTGAAATAGCCGGCGTCGGTGTAGTTGTTGATATTGCTCTCAACGGTATATACGAGACCGCGCTTTTCGCGGAGTGCGAGGTTGAGCTTGCTGTTCATGCCAGGGCCTCCGAGGATGTTGTTGAGCAAAGCCAGCGCGGCAGAATTGGGATGACCGATGTGGTAGGAAGGAGCGCCTAAGATGACGTGCGCCTGGTTGTGGCAAGGCTCTTCTTCCGATTGCTCGGTAGGTTCTTCTGGTGCTACATTCATTGCAGAAAGAACGGGATCAGCAGCGCCAGGAGATTCTCTCCTTTCATACCATTTTTCAAGCACTTTGATCACTTTCTCCAAGTCGATAGGTCCTTGGTAGAAGAACATGGTTCGGGATGTCGTGTAATGCTGACGGATGAAGGAAAGACAGGCCTCTGAGTGGAAATTGCGTACGGTGTCTTCTGATCCTAAGATATTATGTCCTAATGAACTGTCGGCGAAAAGCTGGTTCTCGAACTCGTCGTAGATCAGCTCGGCAGGAGTGTCGCGATAGGACATGATTTCGTCGATGACGACTTCCTGCTCTTTGATCAGTTCTTTCTCGGGTGCAGTAGGGTGGCAGACAAGGTCGCAGAGGAGCTCGATGGCGCGCTCATAATCACGATCTAGAAAGACGGAGTAGAAGGTCGTCTCTTCTTTGGTCGTGAATGCATTCAGTTCTCCGCCGACGCTCTCCATGCGGTTGTTGATGTGCCAGGAATCGCGCTTCTGCGTACCTTTGAAAAGGATATGCTCGATGAAGTGCGCCATGCCATACTGCGCAGGTCTGGACTCATGTCGAGTGCCGCAATCGAACATAAAACCGCAGTAGCTGACGGGGGTATCTGTATGGCGATAGACCACGCGCAAGCCAGTGGCGGTGGTAAGTGTCTGATAGGTGGAACTTGATGAAGAGAATGCTGACATTGCTTCGATAAAAATGCCGTAATAGTTGCTATTTACGTAATTAGAGCGCAAATTTACGCATTTCTTTGCAATTTTTGCCCAACATATTAAAATATTAATTATTTTTGCACCGAGTTTGTGCACAATTGACAGATTGATGCTTCAAACGAGGACTTTTTTCTTGTCATTCTGAGCATAAGCGAAGAATCTCATAATAAAATAGTATGGCTACGCCTCTCGAAAAAGATATCTACCTTCGTTCGCAACTTTTGCTGGGAGAAGACATGCTCCGTCGCATGTCCGAGGTGCGTGTGCTGATCTTCGGCGTGGGAGGTGTCGGTTCGTGGTGCGTCGAGAGCCTTGTCCGCACAGGCATTACGCATATCACGATGGTCGATATGGATAAGGTTTGTGCATCAAACTGCAACCGACAGCTGATGGCGACTGCCGAGACCGTCGGCCAGGTCAAGGTTGAGGCGATGAAGAAGCGTCTGCTTGAGATCAATCCCGATGCCAGCATCGAAGCTATCAATGGCGTGTATGATGCTACGACTGCTGAGTCATTTCATCTGGAACAGTATGATTTCGTGATCGATGCCATTGATTCCTTAGCAGATAAGGCCAACCTCATTCTGCACGCTACCCGGTTGAGTAAGACGCAGGATCTGACCTTCATTTCCTCGATGGGTGCAGCACTACGCATCGATCCGCTGAAGGTCCGCAAGGCCGAATTCTGGCAGGTGAAAGGCGATGCACTCGCCCGCGCCTTGCGTAATCATTTCAAGAAGATAGGAGAGTTCCCTGCCAAGAAGTTCCAGTGCATCTACAGCGAGGAGCCAGCCTTGCCCAACCTCGGTTTCATAGCAGAGGGACAGGATGTCAACGCCAAGAAGCCTCGCGCCAACGGTTCGCTCAGCACCGTCACTGCCACCTTTGGCTTGACCATTGCCAGCATCGTGATACAGAAGCTGATGCAGAAGTAATTATGAATTATACGAAATAAATTTTAAAATAGAATATATGCTCCTTAATATTTTCCTTTTGGGTATGATCGGTACCCCTGAGATCGTTCTTCTTGTCATCGCAGCCCTGCTTCTTTTCGGCGGAAAGAAAATCCCTGAGCTAATGCGCGGCTTGGGTGCTGGCGTAAAGAGCTTCAAGGATGGCATGAAAGAAGGCGAGGCTCCTGCAGACAAGAAGACTGAAGAAACCTCGACCAAGAAAGAAGACGAAACTGCGAAGTAAGCTCAAGGATTAGTCATCCTCAAATTTGAGCTTGCCGCTTTTCCAGTCTTTGTATTTTTCGGATAATACAGCCAGGAATTTGCTGATCTGATTCATGGCTGCCTGTGTCTGCTCGCTGACTTCCTTGTGCTGCATGCGGAGCAGAAGCAGACCGTAAAGTGCTGTGAAGCAGGTTTCCAGCTCTCCGACTTTTTCTTCTCCCTCTTTCCCTCTCAGCTCTACGATATAAGGTAGGGTTGAGTAGAAGCAGGACGTGTAGATAGCGTCCTGTCCTTGTTTTAAAAGGTGCAGGTGCAGGTCGGTCATGTCGATGATGACATTCTGCGAGATCTGCAGATGGCCGGCTTCTCGCTTGCCTTCAGTCAGCATCATATCACGCAGCTGACGGTACCATTCGCGTATCTGCGACAGCTGGTCTTCCGTAATACCTTCTACTGCCTTAAATCTTCCGACGAGCAGTCGGTCAATCTGCTCGTCCTCAAACAGACAGGCTCTGAGCAAGTCTTCGACCTGCCACATATATAATAGGTATTCTGCTATATTCTCTTGTTTCTTCTGTTGTGCAATGAGCATATCTGTTGGTTTTATTTGCGATGAGCTTTCTCAATTTCATGAATCTGCTTGAGTGCTGTACACATCTTATCGATAATCTTGCTGTCGCCAGTATCCAATGTAATATATCCTTTGAAGAGACCTTCCTTGCATTCTAGGTGAATGTTCACGATATTGGCCATGCAGCTCTCGCTGATCACGCGGGTGATGGTGTTGAGCAAGCCGCGACCATCGATGCCGGAGAGCTCGATGGTGCTTGACTTCGGAACAAAGACGTCTTTCTGCTCGGTCGCCTTCTGCTCCTTTTTCTTCTTTTTGTTGACCATTCCCAACAGGTTGGTGAGAATGTTCTTCTTTTTCTTCTCTGCTGCCTGTTCGGGGTTTTGTGTCTCGTTGAGGTAGCGACGGATTTTTGCTCGCGCCTTGGCCGTATGTACCCAGTCAATCCACTCGGGAGAGCAGTGTACCTTCTCGTTGGTGATGATCTCTACCTGCTGACCCGTTTCGAGCACGGTATTAAGAGGCTGCAGTTCATGCTCGATACGTGCTGCCTCAGCGTGCATGCCGATGTCGGTATGCAGGGCAAAGGCAAGGTCGAGTGCCGTCGATTCCTTTGGAAGCTCATGCAGGTCACCCTTCTTGGTGAAAACATAGATCGAGCTTGAGAGAATGTTGAGGTTAATCTGGTCGAGGAAGTCGGTGGCGTTAGGTGCAGGGTTGTCGAGGATGTCCTTGATGCTCTGTACCCATTTGTTGATGCTCGAGTCGGAGGTCTGTCCGCTCTTGTACTTCCAATGTGAGGCGAGGCCTTCTTCTGCGAGCTTATTCATGCGCTCTGAGCGGATCTGAACCTCAATCCAGTTGCTGTCAGGACCCAGCACAGTTACTTGCAAGGCCTCATATCCAGATTGTTTTGGATGGCTGATCCAGTCGCGGATGCGGTCAGGATGTATCTTGTAGATGCTGGTCAATGCAGCATAGATTCGCCAGCAGTCGGTCTTCTCATTTTCTGGAGACGATGGCGTGAAGACGATGCGCGCGGCGAAAAGATCGTACACCTCCTCGAAGGTTACGTGTTTCTTTTGCATCTTGCGCCAGATACTGTAGACGCTTTTCATTCGATACTGGAAGGTGTACTGCAGTCCCAGTCCGTCGAGCAAGGCGGTGACAGGCGCACTGAAAGTCTTGAACACTGCAGAGTAACTCTCCTCTGCCTCCTGCATCTTGTTCTTAATTTCCTGATATTCTTCTGGATTCTCGTATTGCAGACCCAGTTCCTCCAGCTCAGTCTTAATCTTATAGAGTCCCATGCGGTCGGCAATAGGAGCATAGAGATAGAGCGTCTCGTTAGCGATGCGTCTCTGTTTGATCTCCGGAAGGGCAGAAAGCGTACGCATGTTGTGTAGACGATCGGCCACCTTGACAAGGATGACACGAACGTCCTCACTGAAAGTAAGCAGCAAGTTGCGGAAGTTCTCTGCTTGTTCTTCTGGATTGGTCAGAGCAGGATGAGTGCCGTCGCTGGTTTCCTCGGTGACAAAGCGGACATTGCCTCCGGAAATCTGCGTCAGTCCTTTGACCAAACTGGCAATGCGGGGGCCGAATTCCATTTCGACATCCTCATAAGTGACACGATTGCTCTTGATCACATCATGGAGCAAGGCCGCGCTGATGCTGGTAGAGCCAAGTCCCATCTCGCCGGCTACGATGCGAGCCACTGCCAGCGGATGACAGATATAGGGGACTCCATTCTGTCGACGGTCATCTTTATGTGCTTTCTTGGCAAATTCGAAGGCGCGGATGATCAGTTCTTCCTTGTCTCCGTTGCGTGTATGCTGGTAGTCGATGAGCAACTCCTCAAACTCCTTTCGGATCTGAGACTCTTCATCGGGTAGGTTCATCGTGGTTACGCCCAGAGGTTGGCTCTCTGATACGAACCCGTTATAAGTGTATTTCTCGGTCATGGAAGTTAGGTTTATAGATTATCTACAAGGGGGCTCAGACTTATGGCAGCCTGAGTTTTTGTCCTGCTCTCAGCTTGTCGTGACGAAGTCCGTTAGCCTTCTTAAGAGCTGCGACGGTTGTATGGTATTTCTTTGCAATGGTGCTTAGCGATTCTCCCTTACGGACGATATGAGAAGTTCCGGAAGCTGTAGAAGTGCTTCCGCCTCTGGTGCCGGCTCCTGCACGTCGGTTGCCTCCTGCATTGACATAACTGTTGCGTTGGCCTTTCATGAGGACTTCTTTCAGTTCTCCATTGTGAGGCAACAATGAATCTGCCTTGTAGGCATAGATACTGTCCTGATAGTGCAGGAAAGCGACAGCCTTGTCAGCGGGTAGTGTAATGCTGTATGCTTTCTCTTCAGAGGCAGGAACGATGTCGCAGATGTACTGAGGATTGAGGCTCTCGACCTGCTCAAGAGGCATGTTGAGCCAATGACTGATCTGCTCGAAATGTACGAACTGATTGACCATAATCGTGTCACATTCCACTGGGATCGATCCTTCTGTGCCACAGAGATTATGTTCGCAGTGGTAGGTCATGCAGTAAGTGGCAGCAATAAACAAAGGGACGTACGAGCGGGTTTCCTTTGGCAGATAGTTGTAGAGCTCCCAGAAAGTGCGTTTGCCGCCAGAGCGAGCGATTGCTTTATCGATATTGCCCGGGCCGCAGTTATATGCAGCGATGGCTAATGACCAGTCCTGGAATTTGTTGTAGAGCTGCTTCAGGAACTTGCAGGCTGCATCGGTCGACTTATAGACGTCATAGCGCTCATCGATATAGCTATTGACCTCCAATCCCTGCAGGATGCCAGAGCTTGGGATAAACTGCCACAACCCAGCAGCATGTGCTGGACTATATGCATTGACACGGAGCGCAGACTCTATGCATGCCAGATATTTGAGCTCACTGGGGAGGTCATGTCGCTGCAGTGCATTCTCAAAGATTGGGAAATAATGGTTGTAGCCAAGTGCGACCATGTGCTCGATCAAAGAGCGTCGACGATTCAAGTAGAAATCGAGGCTTTTCTTGACAGGTTGGTTGAAAGGCATGTCTACGATGGTAGGCAGGGCCTTCAGTCGCATGATATAGACGTCGTCTGGAGTCTGTTCCGGGTTCTCCTCTCGGATGCAGTTGGGGTCGATGTGTATGAACTGACGCTCTGCCCAATTATAGGCAAGTGTGTCAATCTCGTTGAGTGTCTCTGGGATGAATAGGGCAGAGTCCCTTACCGTCATCATGGCACGATAAGCCGGATTCTGCATCTTTTGCTCTTCTGTCAACTCGCGCTTCTGGGCCACAAGTGACTGGCTGATCATGAAGATCAGCAGCATGAAGGTCAATAGGAGGCGTGGTATGCGGAACATATTAAAAATCGATTTTATAGCTTACCATCATCGAGGGCGAATTATATGCATCGAGTTCTGGTGAAATGTCAAAATGGTATAAGGCTGCGTCGACGTATGCATCGACGATAGATACGAGGTAAACGCCAATCATACCTACGATACAATAGTCTCGCCAGTTGCGGTAAGTGTCTTTCTTGCGAGTGAAAGTCTTAAGCAGGTAGTCATGATGTCTCTCTGCGAATTCTTTCTTCTGGTCGATGGTGTATCCTGGCAGGAACTGCAGATAACTGGCATTCGGACTATTAGTCACCATGTCTCGATAAGCGTTCTGATAGGTTCTGAAGTATCTTTGGTTGAAATTATAACCATAGATGAGAGCCAGAAAACCTCCATAAACGATAGGCAGTTTCCAGTATTTTCGGTTGTAGATCTGGCCGGCACCAGGGAAGAGCGCTGCCATCCAGACGGCTTTGGCAGGAGAAGGATTGAACCTCGTGAAGTAGTCGTCGATACGGTTCTCCTCCATCAGCCTTTTGGCATAGACTGCTGCTAAGGAGTCCTCGTTGAATGCTTGCAAAGAATCTGCCAATTGGTATTGAGGCAGGATATCGTCATAATACATTGCCTCGTCGACTACCGCAGTGTCCTGACGAATGGTGTCTTCCTTTGCCTTGAATTCCTCATCAAATACCTTTGATAATTTCTTAGTAGTACGCAATGAGTCTACTGCAACACGTGCAGAATCTGCAGCAACCTGTGCAGATAGGTCGCTGGCTGAGAAAAGGCTTACCAAGGAGATAAGCAGAAGTCTGAATATATGGATCAGGAATGTTTTTTTCACTGATTTCTATTAATTAATCTTGTCGAGTAGGCCGATAATGTGCTGTAACTCTTCGTCACTCTTGAATGGGATGGTGATCTTGCCTTGCCCCTTTTCGTTGCATACCATCTTGACCTTGGCGCTGAACATTTCAGAGAGTCTCTGGCTCATCATGCCGAAAAGCTCGCTCTGTGGAGCAACGCCATTGTTCTTCTTCACATTCTTTTCCGCCGGCTGGCGGAAATCCAGAATGCGTCCTTCGATGAAGTCGCGGACCAGGCTTTCCACTTTGCGGACAGAGAGATCCTGTGCCACGATGAGGTGAAAGAGCGCCACTTGCTGCTCCGCATCCTCAATGCCCAGCAGAGCGCGTGCATGCCCCATGCTAAGATGCTTGTCCTTCAGTGCTAATTGAATCTCTGCAGGAAGACGGAGCAGTCGCATGAAGTTGGCCACAGTGGCGCGGCTCTTGCCGACACGCTGTGCCAGCTCTTCCTGGGTAATGCTGTTGCGAGTCTGCAACTGCTGATAGGCCAGCGCAATCTCAATGGCGTTGAGATCCTCTCGCTGTATATTCTCTATCAATGCCATCTCCATGACGGCATCGTCACTGACCTTACGGATGTAGGCAGGGATGCTTTCCAATCCAGCACGCTGAGCTGCCCGGAAGCGTCGCTCGCCGGCAATGATCATATAAGTGCCATCCTCTTCCTGGCGAAGGGTAATTGGCTGAATGATGCCAATGCTCTTGATCGAAGCGGCCAGGTCATCGAGGGCCTGATCGTCAAAGTCATGACGTGGCTGTGTGGGGTTGGCATGGATCAAGTCCATTTCTACCTCGTTGATAGAGGATGGTGCTGTCTCCTGCGTGAGAGCCTGCTCCGCGTCGTCCATCGAAATCAAAGCGTCTAATCCTCGGCCAAGACCTGTCTTCATCGGTTTCATTTTTTTATTCGTTTTATGTTGCAGATTTTCTCGCATGCACGTGCACACGTATTTTGCAGCGCTGCAAAGATATGAAAAAACGCGGAGATATCCAAATATCACCCGCGTTATTTATTAATTTTTAATAGTGTCATGGTGCTTGGCCAGAAGTTCTCTTGCCAGCATCATGTAGTTGATAGAACCTTTCGAATCGGGAGAATACAACAATGCGGGAAGACCATAACTTGGTGCTTCGCTTAGTCGTATATTTCTCTGTATTACAGTGTCGAACACTAATTTCTGGAAGTGCCTTTTTACCTCCTCATAAATCTGGTTTGCCAGTCGCAGACGAGCGTCGTACATGGTCAGCAAGAACCCTTCGATCTGAAGTTTTGGATTGAGCTTGGTCTTGATGATTTTGATGGTGTTTAGCAGTTTGCTGATACCTTCCAACGCAAAATATTCTGCCTGAACAGGGATAATGACAGAGTCTGCGGCAGTAAGACAATTGACCGTGATGAGTCCTAAAGAAGGCGAACAGTCAATGAGGATATAATCATAAAGATTGCGAACAGAACGTAACTGCTTCCTGAGCATCTGCTCACGGTTCTCTATATTCAGAAGTTCAAGCTCTGCGCCAACTAAGTCGATTCGGGAAGGAACGATGTCCAGTCTGTCTACGCATGTCGGCATAATTGCGTCAGGAGCTGAGGCGCTACCAATGAGGCAGTCATAAACCGACGTGCTGACCTTTGCAACGTCAATGCCAAGTCCACTGGTAGAGTTGGCCTGAGGATCGGCATCTATGAGCAACACCTTTTTTTCGAGTGTCGCCAGCGAAGCTGCCAAGTTAATGGCAGTCGTTGTTTTGCCTACACCGCCTTTCTGGTTGGCAATGGCAATAACTAATCCCATATATTATCTTTTTCTAAAAAATATTCTTTTACGGGTGCAAAGATGATGCTTTTCTTTCAAGGTTCCAACTTTATAATTATAAATAATGAGAAAAATGTTGATAACTATGGTCTTTGTTGATAACTTTCTGTCAAAAAAACATAAATTAAGTCTTTTATTTTGCTTATTCGTGTTTTTTCGTTATCTTTGCGTGCTCAAAACAAGATATATTGATTGCAAAATGAACGAAGGTACTTTCCAAGCATTTACATATCCGGAGGCAGACGGTTATGGTCAGTTGCCGTTGCCAGGTGATCGTCCTGTGATTCTGGTGACTAATGATGATGGCTATGCAGCCCCGGGAATCAATTGCTTGGTGGAGTGTATGCGAGGCCTTGCGCGAATCATCGTCTGTGCTCCTGATTCTCCTCGTTCTGGTTTTTCTGCCAGCTTTACTTGTACTCATCCGGTTACTCTGTCACGGCTGAGTGATGATGGGGAGGTTGCTGTATATTCGTGTAGCGGTACACCGGTCGATTGTGTCAAGTTGGCATTGCACCGACTGTTCTGTGAACGTAAGCCGGATTTGATCGTCTCTGGCATCAATCATGGCGGCAATGAGTCGATTTGTGTGATGTATAGTGGTACGATGGGTGCTGTCTTCGAGGGTTGCGTCGTAGGAGTTCCTTCTATCGGATTCTCGTTGCTCGACCATCGTAAAGAGGCAGATTTCTCAGCATCGTTGCCTTTTGTGAGGAAAATTGTGGAGCAGTCGCTTGTAAATCCTGTTCGTTCGGGAGTCTGCTTAAATGTCAATATTCCAGCTTGCTCAGAGATTAAGGGTGTCAAGGTGTGCCGTCAGGCCGAGGGTAGATGGGAGGAAGAGTTCCATTACCTGGAAGGCGATGAGCATGAGGGCGTTGCTTCGTTCCAGGTAACGGGTGTTTATGTCAATTTGGAGCCGGAATCGTCTGATACGGATCGCTATTGGCTGGAACATGACTATATTTCTATTGTCCCTCAGCATGTCGATTATACCTCACATGCCGATTTGTCTGACCTAAAGAGATTTGAGGAGTCATGAAATATTATCTCATCGCAGGAGAGGCAAGTGGAGATCTTCACGCTTCTTACCTGATGCGACAATTGAAAAAACAGGATCCTCAGGCCCAGTTCCGCTATTTCGGAGGAGATGCAATGGCGGCAGAGGGCGGTTCGCTGGTCTGCCATTATCGGGATCTTGCCTATATGGGATTCGTACAGGTTGTGAAGCATCTGCCTCAGATTCTTCAGGGAATGAAGAACTGTAAGCAAGATATTGCGCAATACCAGCCTGATGCAGTGATCCTTGTTGACTATCCGGGTTTCAATCTCGATATAGCCAAGTGGGTGAAGTCTCAGATGCCATCAGTCAAGGTGTTTTATTATATTTCGCCCAAGATCTGGGCTTGGAAGGAATATCGCATTACACAGATCCGCAAGTATGTCGACCGTCTTTTGTGTATATTGCCTTTTGAAGTCGAATGGTTCCGTCAGAGAGGTTATGAAGTGACTTATGTCGGCAATCCAACGGTCGATGAACTGGCTCCGGTGGCGGCTCAACCATTTGATCGGGAGGGATTCTGTCAAAGACATGAGATCAATGCTAATCAGAGTATTATAGCACTCCTGCCGGGTAGCCGTAAGGCTGAGGTGAGCGATAATCTGCCAAAGATGCTTGAGGCGGCCACGTCTATTTCGTGTCATCAGCTTGTGATTGCCGGTGCTCCTGCAATTCCGCAAGAGTTTTATGAGCAGATTGTCCGCAAATATCAGATGGTTCCTCCGGTCAAGATCGTTTTCGGAGAGACTTTTGATCTGGTTAGGGCTGCTGAAGTCGCTGCCGTGACAAGCGGAACTGCGACGTTGGAGACCGCTTATCTCGGGTGTCCGCAGGTCGTGTGCTATGGCTTTGGGGGTGGACGTCTTGTTTATTCCATCATGCAATTTGCTTTGCGACATATTCGTTTCGTGTCGTTGGTCAATCTGCTTCTTGATGGATTCTCTAAGGAACATCCCCTTGAGAAGGCTGCGGTACCAGAGCTTTTAGGCTATAAGTTTACCTCTGAACTGCTGCATCAGGAGCTTGTGTCTTTGTTGGGAGTGAGTGAGGCGCGTTCGCGCATGTTGGTGCAGTATGCTCGTATGAAAGACGTATTAGGAGAACCAGGAGCTCCAGTAAGAGCCGCTTTGGCAATATTAGAGGAATTGAAGAAATAAATATTATACATTTTAAATAATATAAAGAAAATGATCGAAAGAATTTTAGCTATTTCAGGCAAGCCAGGTCTTTACCGTCTTGTAAGCCGTGGCAAGAATATGCTTATTTGTGAGTCGTTGGTAGATGGTCGCCGTTGTCCTGCGCTTCAGCGTGACAAGGTGCTTTCTTTAGGCGATATCGCCATGTATACCGTAGACGGAGAGCTGCCTCTCAATACTGTTTTTGCAAAGGCAAAGGCTTTGACTGGCGGTAAGATTGCTCCGGTTTCTACAAAGGATCCTGCCGATGCTCAGCGTGCATGGTTTGCTGAAGTGATGCCAGAATATGATGCAGACCGAGTACATGCAGGCGATATCAAGAAGTTTATTCAGTGGTATAATCTCCTTGTTGAGACAGGAAATGATGATTTTTCTGAGCCAGAGCCTGCCGAGGCAGCTGCAGAATAAGCGATAAGGATTTAAAAGAGGGCGGTTGATTATGGTCAATCGCCCTCTTTTGTAATTCGTGATTAACAAAAATAGCCTATTCTGGACCTAAAAAAGGCGAATTTTAGAAAAAGTGTTGAAAAAGTTTGGAATCAGAAAAAAAAGACTCTATCTTTGCACCCGCTAAACGAAACAAGAGCAATCTTAACGTTAAGCAACTGCTTCAATAGCTCAGTTGGTTAGAGCACCTGACTGTTAATCAGGGGGTCGTTGGTTCAAGCCCATCTTGAAGCGCTACTAAAAATGAAATGCAACATGCTTCAATAGCTCAGTTGGTTAGAGCACCTGACTGTTAATCAGGGGGTCGTTGGTTCAAGCCCATCTTGAAGCGCGAAAGAGAGAGATGCCCCAGGGTATCTCTTTTTTTTGCTGAGTGTAATGTTTAAAAAGAAGGCTGCCTGATTTCTCAGGCAGCCTTTGCATTTTATTCTGGAATCTTACTTCTTATACTTGCTTACACGCTCATCATTAATGACACCCTTCCAGTTCATACCGAAAGCAAACTTGTAAGTGTTGCCGTCAGCATCGGTATGACACTCCATGTCGTGAGAAACGTCTTCCAT
>JAZRVB010000216.1:0-18221 GCA_045598885.1 Bacteroidales bacterium | reverse complement strand
CGCGACTTGGCTGGTTCAGGCTTCCGCCCATTGACCAATATTCCTCACTGCTGCCTCCCGTAGGAGTTTGGTCCGTGTCTCAGTACCAATGTGGGGGACCTTCCTCTCAGAACCCCTATGGATCGTCGCCTTGGTGGGCCGTTACCCCGCCAACTAGCTAATCCAACGCATGTCCATCCATAAGCAATAAATCTTTAGCTGATAAAAGATGTCAATCATCAGCATTATGCGGTATTAATCCAGCTTTCGCTGGGCTATCCCCCACTTATGGGCAGGTTACATACGCGTTACTCACCCGTGCGCCGGTTTCAGTCCGAAGACTTCTCCCTCGACTTGCATGTGTTAGGCCTGTCGCTAGCGTTCATCCTGAGCCAGGATCAAACTCTTCGTTGTAATTTTTATCATTTATTTGCTCTTGCGAGCGAATAGACAATTAATTCCGAGATTCGTTCAATTCTGGCAATCAATTCAGTTATTGACGGTAAAGCTTATTTGAATTAAAATTAATTCTCGCACTGCTCTACCCAAGTATGTACTTGCTAAATTTCATTGTCAATTTCAACACTTCAAAGATCGTCGCTAATCCGTTAAACTTGCGTTCTTCCGTTTTAGCGGGTGCAAAGATAGCGGGTTTTCGAAAGCAATCCAAATAAATCAGCAAGAATTTTCAAAAAATCATCATTTCCTATCCAAAACACCCCATTTATGGCACTTTCAAATAGCAGAACAGCCTAAAATACGTGTAAAATCAGGGTGCAAAAGACACACATAGCTCCATTTCATGAGAAATTCGCCATCTTCGCAAAGAAAAAGTTCTTTTTGCATCAAATTAAGTAAATTCTATTATATATAAATAATGTGTAATACTCTTTTTGGCCACATAAAGAGCAAAAGAAAAGAAATCTCAGTATTTTCACCACAATCTAAACGATAAATTTGGATGCAAATAAAAAATACTGTACCTTTGCACCCACATTACCAAAATACAGATGAAAACATTACTAAATCATAGGAAGCAATGAAACATTCTCTTACTTTTCTTTCCGTACTGGCAGCACTCTCTGTAGCTTGCACCAGTCAGACAGAGACAGAGCAAACACAGGATCCTGCATCAACCATCGTTAATCCAGATGGTACAGTCACCTTCAATTATAGGAATGACCGTGCACAAGAAGTCCAGGTCGACGTACAGTTCGCCGGTCGTCACAACATGGAGCGTGATTCGGCCTCAGGTCTCTGGACAGTCACTCTCGGTCCTGCAGATCCTGATATGTATCCCTATTGCTTCGTGGTCGATGGCGTAAGTATCATGGATCCAAAGTGCCAGCAGTGGTTTCCGAACGAAGGTTTCAAGAACTCATTGCTCGATATCCCCGGCACCTCTGCTCCCCTACTCCACGCTATTCAGGACGTACCACATGGCAATGTCGACTACATCACGTATTATTCGAATACGCTTGGTTGCTTCAATCATGCCGTTGTCTATACGCCACCTACTTACGAGGCCGACAAGACAAAGTCCTACCCTGTCTTCTATCTTATCAGCGGTACGACCGACACAGAAGAGGTATATTACAAGGTCGGCCGAGTCAACTATATCCTCGACAACCTCATCGCAAAGCAGCAGGCCAAGGACATGATCGTAGTCATGCCCTACGGCAATCCTACCAAGATCATGCCAACGCAGCCAGACTTCATGGCTGCAGGCGATCTGTTCGGACGAGATCTGAACAACGATCTCATGCCATACATCGAGAGTAACTACCGCTCGATTAATGATAGTGATCATCGCGCCATTGGCGGCTTCTCCCGTGGCGGAAACCAGGCTTTGGCCAATGGACTGATGCACCTCGATAAGTTCTCTTATCTCTGTTCCTACAGTTCATTTACTAGCACGACCTTGCCTGAAGTCTATGACAATGCAGCAGAGACCAATGCCAAGATTCATCTTTTCTGGCTAGGTATCGGCACCGATGATTTCCTCTATGGCACGAGCCGTGACTATCTGGAGTTCCTTGACAGCAAAGGCATCCGAACGGTCAAAGAGTTTACGACAGGCAAGTTCGGACACACCTGGATGAATGCTAAATACTTCTTAGGACGTACTCTGCCAATGCTGTTCAATCCGGAAGCCTCAGCACAAGCCATGCAGCAAGGTAGACCTGCACCTGCGGCCACAGGCGAAGAGGAACCATTTACTCCAAGCGTAATGGCACGTATCTTCCCTAAGCAGGTCGTATCGCCAGATTTCAGCGACGATGGCGTCGTCTTCCGCCTCAAGGCCGACAAGGCTAAAGAGGTAAAGCTCGAAGGAGAGATGCTCGACGAGCCTCAGCCTATGACCCTCAATAGCGACAGCGTCTGGGAGATCACTTTGAGCAATCTCAATCCGGACATCTACTGCTATAACTTCATTGTCGACGGCACGAAAGTCATGGATCCTACCAATATGTACTTAGCTCCTGACAACGGATTCAAGCGCAGCCTCCTCATGATGCCAGGCAATCCGTATGACATCAACAACGACTCTATTGCCTACAGCGTCGTTACCTACAAAGCTGTGCAAAATGCAGAAGGTAAGACGATCCGCTATGCGACCTGCTCGCCAAAGGGTGCAGACATGAGCAACGCGGAGACCATCTGTCTCGTCGCCGGAAGAAATGACACCTTCGAGAGCTGGCAAACGATCGGACGCGCCAGTGTCATTCTTGACCAACTCATCGCACGCGGAGAATGCATGCCTTGCGTTTTAGTGATGACCGAATGCAATGAAGGAATCTCCGACGCAAACATCACCATCAAGGCTGATGACTATGTCGACTGGCAAGTCAGACGCGTCGCACTCATCGACGCGCTAAAGAGCACAAAATGAAATGATAAAGGATCTGCCGCTACAGCAGATCCTTTATATCTTTCAATGCATGAATCTCAAAATCGACATATCCTGGAGTCCTGAATGACTCCGGTTTACGATTGAAGAACATTACATCCAATCCTGCATTCTGCGCTCCTAGGATATCCGTGTTATAGTTATCACCTATCATCAGCGTCGACTCAGTATTAGCCCCTGTCTGTTTGAAAGCATAGTCGAAATAGACTTGCGAGGGTTTGTTAGCTCCTGCATCCTCACTCAGGACAATCGTATCAAAATACTCCAGCAGCTTCGAGGCTTTCAGCTTGCGATACTGTACCTCATGGAAACCGTTGCTGCACATGTGTAGCCGATAGCCACGCTGGCGCAGATACTCCATCACTTCATGCGCACCTTCCACAACGCCAGGTTTACAGGCACAGAGATCCAAGAAGCGGTCACTGACCTGCAGGCAATACTCCCGAGTCGGATCCATCCTGCCACAGGCCAAAGGACGACGGAAACGCTCCACGATGAGATAGTCACGCGTGATCTCACCCTTCGAATACTGATCCCACAGCGCCACATTCGTCTCCCAATAAGGAACTGTAAAATCCTCTATCCTATCGAAATACTGCGACAATCCGAATTGCTCATACAGTTCTTCGAGAGCGAGTATGGCATTGCCATGCGTATCATAAAGGGTATCGTCAAAATCGACGAACAAGTCGGTATACTTATGCGACATCACAAAATAGTTATTTAATTTGAACTAAAACTCTATTATTTCCGCAAAATCGATTCGAAAAATAACAATTAACAAAATTATTGTCATTTTAATAATTCCATTTCGCCAGTCTTCCATATCTTTGCTGCCAGAACAAAACCAACCAATCGCTATGGAAATCAGACAACTTCGTTATTTTGTAGCCATCACCGAGACCAATAGTTTCTCAGAGGCCTCACGTCGCTGTTTCATCTCTCAGAGCGCCATCTCACAGCAGATCAAGTTGCTCGAAGAGGAGTTCAAAACCACCTTGCTCAACCGTTCATCGCACAAAGTATCTTTGACAGAGAGCGGAGAGCGCTTCCTGCCACTGGCCCGTAAGATTCTGGAAAACATCAATCATTGCCAGAACCAGATGGAAGACCTCGGCAAGACGTTGCAGGGCACGCTCAACATCGGAGCCACCTACACGCTCGAGCCTTATATCCGTCGTGCGGCGCTGCTCTTCATCAAGCTGCATCCAAATGTGCAGGTCAATATGCACTTCGAAACCATCGCCAACCTGATGAAGACGCTGCGCAATGGAGAGTTGGACATGGCCTTCTCCATCCTTGTCGAAGGCGAGACGGATAACATCAGCAGCGAACCTCTGACCGAATATCGTCTCTGCGCCATCATGTCAGATACCCATCCGCTGAGTCAGCGCGAGACAGTCTGTCTCAATGACTTGCGAAACTATGGCATGATCCTGCCTGAGGAAGGAGTCAACGGATCGAACGCCATCCAGGAATACCTGTGCAGCGAGGCCAGCGGGCTCAAGATCCGCGCCACAGTCAACAATCCGCACACGTTGCTCAACATGGTCAAGCAATCGCGCTGTATCAGTATCCTGTCTGAGGGGCAGGCCAAGGGAGATCCGGAACTGAAAGCCATCCCTATCAACGAGCTGGCAGAACCTGTCACCACTTACCTGCACTTGCCACGCGGTGCCTACAGCAAGCGAAGCGTGCCGGTCTTCCTCAAAACATTGCGCGAACAGCTGTAAAAAAACAACTATTCGACTGCAAAAATACAGTAATTTAATCAAAAAAATACCAATTTGGAGTGGAAATCATCATTTTTCCACTCCAAATTTGTTTTTTTTGGCAATAATGTTTATTTTTGCACGTCAAAAAACAGATGTAATTAATTACCTTTTTAACATAATAAACAAAAACATGATCCCTTACAAAATTTACCTCACCGAGGACGAGATGCCAAAACAGTGGTACAACGTACGTGCCGACATGCCTATCAAGCCAGCTCCACTGGTTAATCCTGGTACAGGCAAGCCTCTGACCCTCGAGGAGATGACCCCTATCTTTTGTACTGAGTTGGTAAAACAGGAGCTTGATAACGACACCAAGTGGGTCGACATCCCTGAAGCCGTACAGAAGTTCTACCACATGTTCCGTCCAAGCCCATTGGTACACGCTGAGCACCTTGAGAAGGCTCTTGGCACTCCTGCAAAGATTTTCTATAAGTTCGAGGGTAACAACACCTCTGGTAGCCACAAGCTCAACTCAGCCATCGCTCAGGCTTACTACGCTAAGGAGCAGGGTCTTAAGGGTGTAACCACCGAGACCGGTGCTGGTCAGTGGGGTACTGCTCTCTCTATGGCTTGCCAGTATGTAGGTATTGACTGTAAGGTCTACATGGTTAAGTGCTCTTACGAGCAGAAGCCATTCCGCCGTGAGGTCATCAACACCTTCGGTGCAAGCATCATCCCTTCACCATCTGAGACCACTGAGGTAGGTCGCAAGATCCTTGCTGAGCATCCTGACACCACAGGCTCTCTCGGATGCGCTATCTCTGAGGCAGTAGAGGTTGCTGTCAAGAGCGAGGGTTATCGTTATGTACTCGGTTCTGTACTCAACCAGGTACTCCTCCACCAGACCATCATCGGCCTTGAGACACAGGCTGCTCTTAAGAAGTATAACATCAAGCCAGATATCCTCATCGGCTGTACTGGTGGTGGTTCAAACCTCGGTGGCTTCGCCAGCCCATTCATCGGCGAGATGCTCCGTGGCGAGGCTAACTATAAGATCATCGGTGCTGAGCCAGCTTCATGCCCAAGCTTCACCCGTGGCATCTATGCATACGACTTCTGCGACACCGGCAACATCTGTCCATTGGCTAAGATGTACACCGTTGGTTCACAGTTCATTCCATCGAGCAACCACGCTGGTGGTCTCCGCTTCCACGGCATGAGTCCTATCCTCTCTGAGCTCTATCATGAGGGCTTGTTCGAGGCTCGCGCTTACGAGCAGACCTCAGTATTCGAGGCTGCAGAGATCTTCGCTAAGGCCGAGGGTACACTGCCAGCACCAGAGTCAAGCCACGCTATCCGTGCTGCTATCGACGAGGCTCTCAAGTGCAAGGAGACTGGCGAGGAGAAGGTGATCGTCTTCAACCTCTCTGGCACCGGTTACTTCGACCTCTATGCATACAAGCAGTTCAACGAGGGTACTATGACCGATGTTATCCCAAGCGACAAGGTCATTGCCGAGGCTCTCAGCAAGCTGCCTAAGATTGACTGATAGTGCTTCGATGATGAGATAATCATCGCTTTACGAAATAAGATAATGACAAGCAAGGACTCCAATTCGTCTTTGCTTGTCATTTTTTTCGCTGCAAATCTCCCGTTTCTGCCATGAAATTTTGCATAATTCCCCAATATTGACTAACTTTGCAATCCGAATACAACTAAAGAATAGCGTTTTTAAGGACATTTCCCCTATGATTGATAACACCAAAGAATTCGAGTCGAAACCCATTGCGTCACTCTTGTGGCAATATGCGCTTCCTGCCGTCATCACGCAGATCATCGCCTCTATCTATAACATCTGTGACCGTGTCTTCCTCGGTCAGTTTGTAGGAGCGTTGGCCATCGCAGGCCTCACCGTCACCATGCCTATCATGAACATCATCCATGCGTTCGGCTCACTGGTCGGTGCCGGTGCCGGAGCCCGTATGAGTATCGTCCTCGGTAAACGCGACATCCCATGGGCAGAGAACATCCTAGGCAACACCATGCTGCTCTCCTTCTTCTTCGGATTGCTTTATGTACCAGCGTGGTATATCTTCAATGATGACATCCTGAGTCTCTTCGGTGCGTCGGCTGAGACCATTGCCTATGCCAAGGAATATATGAATATCGTCATCCCTGGCATGTTCTTCACCACGGTGACGTTCAATCTCACCAGCCTCATCCGCTCCACCGGCTACTCCAAGAAATCGATGTGGATCATGATCTTCGGTGCGGTGCTCAACATCCTGCTCGATGCTATCTTCATCTACGCGCTCGACATGGGTATTGCTGGTGCAGCATGGGCAACGACTATCTCGATGGGAACCTCTGCCATTCTGGCTATCAGCCACTTTGTGAGCAAGCGCGCCTTCATCCGCTTCCGCAGTCACGCCTGGACGCCAAGGTTCTATATCTTCCGCAATATCCTTGCCATCGGTATCAGTCCTTTCTCGATGAACGTGGCAGGATCAGCTGTAGCAGCATTGCTCAACAATCAGTTGCTCACCTATGGTGGAGACAACGCGGTGGCAGCCAGTGGCGTAGCTAACTCTTTCGGCCCATTGGTCATCATGCTCGTCATCGGTATCTGCCAGGGCATGCAGCCAATCGCTGGCTATAACTACGGTGCTGCACGTTTCGATCGTCTGCGCGAAGTCTTCGCATTAGCCATGAAGTGCAACATTGCCATCGGTATTGTAGGCTCGCTGCTCGTACTCTTCGTGCCACGCTATCTGGCCATGGCATTTACCAGCGATGCAGAGCTGCTTGATCTCTGTGTACCAGCGCTCCGTTTCATGCTTGTCATGTCTCCGCTCATCGGTTTCACGATCACCAACTCACAATTCTTCCAGTCGATTGACAAGCCTTGGATTGCTATTGTCACCTCCCTCTCGCGTCAGGTGCTGATCCTCATCCCGATGATCTATATCATCCCTCCTATCTTCGAAGGACTCGGCTGGAGTGGTCTCAACGGTGTTTTTGCCAGCTGCACCGTCTCCGACATCCTCGGAGCGGCTCTTGCCGGCTACTTGTTGTACACACAAAGAGGAATCTTACAGAAAAAATAAAGCGAAAAGCTATCTTGCAAGCAGGACGTCCGTTCTTTGATACAGGAATGGACGTCCTGTCTCCAGATTGTCCGTTCCGGGATACAGGAATGGACGTCCTGTCTCCAGATTGTCCGTTCCGGGATGCATTGGGTCAACACAAGTTTAGCAGTGTTGACTCTCGTAACAAAGGAAGAGTTCGCAGGAATCATTGCGATACCTTCCATGATGCAGTATTATAATACAACGAGCAGTTAACAATTCATCGCAAAAAAGAAGGAATATCGCCATGCGGAAAGAAAAAAGCGGGTTCGAATTTGTTTTTCTCATTATTTATATATAAATTTGCGCGCAAAAATTATTTTATACGCGCGAATTATTTATTACGATTTATTACGATGAAGAAATTATCGGCATTTATCCTGACACTGCTCTGCTCGCTGACACTCGTCTCAGCACAGATGGTCAATCCTGTCAAGTGGACACACACAAGCAAGCAGTCAGGCGATGTACTGACAGTGACATTCAGTGCTGCCATCGAGAAGACATGGCACATGTACGGCTTGCAGATTCCTGCAGGAGGACCTCAACAGACAGAATTTTCATACGACAAGCTCGAGGGCGCCAAGATCCAGGGCCCTGCTAAGGTGGTCAAAGGTTCGCTCATCGAGATGTTCGATGACGCCTTCGACATGAAGCTGTCGTACTACGAGAACAGCATGAGCGTGGAGCAGAAATTCACACTCACTGGTGGCGACTACAACATCGAGGGCTACATCACCTACATGAGCTGCTGCGATGGCATGTGCACACCCCCTACTACTTATGATTTCAATATCAAGGGCAGCAAAGAGGCAGCTGGTGACGCTCCTGTAGCAGACGAGCCAAGTGCAGACAATGCTGATAATACCCCTGAGACCACTGGCGACGAGCCAGCTGCTGCGGCGCCAACAGACGCGGTTGCCGCAGAGACTCCAGCCGCTGCTCCTGCTGGCAAGGGCGCTCTCTGGACGCCAGTCATCAGCCAGCTCCAGGCTTATAATGCCAATAGCGACATCACGACCGATATCTCTGGCCAGAGCCACTCATGGTGGTACATCCTCATCGCGGGCTTCCTGGCTGGCCTCATCGCACTGGTTACGCCTTGCGTATGGCCAATGATCCCGATGACCGTGAGCTTCTTCCTGAAGCGCACCAAGGACCGTAAGAAGTCTATCCGCGACGCTTATACCTACGGTCTGGCCATCATCATCATCTACGTAGGCCTCGGCTTGGCTGTCACTGCCATCTTCGGAGCTTCGGCTTTGAACTCACTGGCCACAAATGCCGTCTTCAACATCATCTTCTTCCTCCTGCTGGTAGTCTTTGCCTTCAGCTTCCTCGGTGGCTTCGAGCTCACCTTGCCTGAGTCATGGACTTCTAAGCTCGACGAGAAGGCCGACTCAACCACAGGCCTCCTGAGCATCTTCTTCATGGCCTTCACGCTCTGCTTGGTTTCATTCTCATGCACAGGTCCTATCATCGGCACCCTGCTCGTAGAGGCTGCTACCTCAGGTTCGATGCTCTATCCAGCCATCGGCATGTTCGGCTTCGCACTGGCTCTATCATTGCCATTTACCCTGTTTGCCCTCTTCCCAAGCATGCTCAAGAGTATGCCAAAGAGCGGCGGATGGCTCAATATGGTCAAGGTCGTACTCGGCTTCTGCGAGTTGGCGCTTGCCTTCAAGTTCCTCTCAGTAGCCGACCTCGCATACGGCTGGGGTATCCTCGACCGTGAGGTATTCCTCTGCCTCTGGATCGTGATCTTCCTCTTCCTGGGTCTCTACCTTCTCGGCTTCATCCGTCTGCCACATGACGATGATCCTGATCCATCAGATCGTGTCAGCGTGACCCGTCTGATGATGGCGCTCGTCTCTATCAGCTTCTCAATCTACATGATCCCAGGCCTCTGGGGTGCTCCATGTAAGGCAATCTCTGCTTTCGCACCTCCTATGTCGACCCAGGACTTCAAGCTCGGCGAACAGGAGATGAACGTCTATCACGACTTCGAGGAAGGTATGGCTGCAGCTAAGCGTGCAGGCAAGCCTGCACTCATCGACTTCTCTGGCTTCGGCTGCGTCAACTGCCGTAAGATGGAGGCTGCTGTTTGGACCGATCCACAGGTCAAGCAGATCATCGAAGGTGAGTATGTGCTCATCTCTCTCATGGTCGATGATAAGACCGCTCTGCCAAATGGCACTGAGGTGGTCAACGAGAATGGCAAGGAGGTCAAGCTCCGTACCATCGGCGATAAGTGGAGCTATTTGCAACGCTCTAAGTTCGGTGCAAACGCTCAGCCATTCTATGTATTGCTCAACAATGAAGGCAATCCTGTCAATGGCAGCTACTCTTACAATGAGGACGTTGACGCTTATGTGAAGTTCCTCCAGACGGGTATCAGCAATTATAAGAAATAATGGAACAGCACTTACCGGTAGCCAATCTCGACAAGAAAACCGCAGCGTGGGCACGCGCCCTTGGCGTGATGCAGACGCTGCGCAAGGATTGCCCTTGGGATGCTAAGCAGACCAATGAGAGTATCCGTCAGAACAGCATCGAGGAGATGTATGAGCTGGCAGATGCCTTGGTCAGCGGTGATCCGAAGGAGATTAAGAAAGAGTGTGGCGACGTATTGGAGCAGCTCCTCTTCTACGCCATGTTCGGCGAGGAGAAGGGACAGTTCGACATGGGTGACATCTGCAACTCGATGTGCGACAAGCTTGTGTTCCGCCATCCTCACGTCTTCAATCCGGATGGTTCACTCATCTCTCAAGTAGGAACACGTGGCGGCGAGAGTGTAGACAACGCCGAGGATGTCAGCAAGCTCTGGGAGATTGTAAAACAGAAAGAGAAGGACGGCAACAAGACCATCCTCTCTGGTATTCCTTCCGGCCTTCCTTCGCTCATCAAAGCCTACCGTATGCAGGACAAGGCCCGAAACGCTGGCTTCGACTGGGAGAAGAAGGAGGACGTCTGGGAGAAGGTGCGCGAAGAAATCTCGGAGTTCGAGGTGGAGGCCAACCAGTGGTCAGCCATCGCAGCGAACGAAAGCAACAGCGCCGAGCAGCGCGAGGAGGCTCGTGACAAGATGGAGCGCGAATTCGGCGACCTGCTCTTCAGCCTCATCAACGCTGCACGTCTCTACAAGATCAAGCCAGACAACGCGTTGGAGAAGACCAACCAGAAGTTCCAGCGCCGCTTTACCTACGTGGAGCTCAAGGCTCGCGAACAGGGCAAGCGTCTCGACCAGATGACGCTGGCGGAGATGGATGAGCTGTGGGAGGAGGCGAAGAAAAGGGAGACCCTCCCCCTACCCCTCCACAAGGGAGGGGAGTGATTACTTTCTTTGATCCACATATTTTTGAAATAATTTACTAACTATAAAATTCCTCTTAACTCCGAAAATAGCAGGCAATTACTCCCCTCCCTTGAGGAGGTCCTCGCAGGCAAAAAGAAGATTGATAATCTTCGCCGAGAAGACGAACCTTTAGGTGAGGGAAATCGGGGGAGGGTCTATTATGAAAAATCTTTTTATTATGAGCGCCATCTGCGCCGCAGCTGCTCTGACAGGCTGCACCAATTCAGGTAGCCAGAAGACCACCGGCCTCGACTACACCAATCTGGACACTACCGTACGTCCAGGCGACGACTTTGCCAAGTTTGCTACTGGCAATTGGATCAACAACAACCCACAGCCAGCTATGTTCCCACGCTGGGGCAGCTTCACCAAGCTCGCTGACGACAATACCAATCAGCTCGCAGAGCTCATCCAGGGTATTGCTGCAGAGAAGCATGAGATGGGTACCGTAGCACAGAAGATCGGTGACCTCTATAACCTCTGCATGGACTCTGTACGCCTCAACGCTGAGGGTTACGAGCCACTCAAGCCATACCTCGAGCAGGTTCGCGCCATCGCTACCCGTGAGGACTTTTTCAAGATGATGTACGCTGAGCATGACAACCTCCTCTTCAGCATCTATGTAGGTGCAGACGAGAAGGACTCGAAGAACAACATCATGCAGATCAGCCAGGGCGGCCTTTCGATGGGCAACCGCGACTACTACCTCAAGGACGAACCAGCCATCGTAGAGCAGCGCAACGCTTTCAAGCAGCACGTCGTAAACCTCTTCAAACTCTGTGGCGTCGAAGAGGCCGAAGCTACCAAGAAGATGGAGACCGTTATGAGCATCGAGACCGAGATCGCTAAGGTCAGCAAGAGCATGGAGGAACTCCGTGATCCAGAGGGCAACTATAACAAGATGAGCGTAGCTGAGCTCAGTGCAGCCACCAAGTTCGACTGGGATACCTACTTCAAGAGCAATACCTACGATGCTACCAACGAGGTAGTCATCGGTCAGGTCGTTCCTGTTACCAAGGCTTGCGAGATCCTCAACAACGCTCCACTGGAGGACCTCAAGGCGCTCTATGAGTGGCGTTGGATTGCTGGTGCCAGCAACCTCCTCAGTGATGACTTCGACAATGAGAACTTCGCTTATAGCCAGAAGCTTACTGGCCAGAAGGAGCAGCAGCCACGCTGGAAGCGCGCCGTAAACCGCGTGGACGGCGTGATGGGCGAGGCTGTTGGTCAGATGTATGTCGAGAAGTACTTCCCAGCAGAGTCGAAGACCCGCATGGTAGAGCTCGTCAAGAACCTCCAGATCACCCTCGGTGAGCGTATCAAGGCGCAGACCTGGATGAGCGACAGCACCAAGCAGGTGGCTCTTGAGAAGCTCGCTGGCTTCTATGTCAAGGTCGGTTATCCTGACAAGTGGGAGGACATCTCTGGCCTCACCGTCGACCCTGAGAAGTCGCTCTTTGAGAACATGCGCGCCATCAGCGAGTTCTACTGGAACGTCGAGAAGGAGAAGCACTATAACAAGCCAGTTGACAAGGACGAGTGGTTCATGACTCCTCAGACCGTCAACGCTTATTACAACCCTACCACCAACGAGATCTGCTTCCCCGCAGGTATCCTCCAGCCACCATTCTTCTCTAAGGACTTTGACGATGCTATCAACTACGGTGCTATCGGTGTAGTTATCGGTCATGAGATGACTCACGGTTTCGACGATCAGGGCCGCCAGTATGACAAGGAGGGTAACCTCCGCCAGTGGTGGGCCGACGAGGATGTAGAGGCCTTCAAGATCCCAGCTGAGCAGCTCGCAGTATATTATGATTCTCTCTGGGTCATCCCAGGTGAGCTCCATAGCAACGGTCATCAGTGTCTCGGCGAGAACCTCGCAGACCACGGTGGACTCAACATCGCTTTCCAGGCTCTCCAGCTCGCTAAGCAGAATGGTTCGAAGACCCTCATGGGCGATGAGAACGGTTACACTCCTGAGCAGCGCTTCTTCCTGGCATACGCTAACGTATGGGCAGGCGTAAGCTCAGAGGAGATCCTCCGCCGCCTCGCTCTTATGGACGTACACTCTGCGGGTCACCTCCGTATCAATGGCGGTGTGGCTCAGTGCCAGTACTGGTACGATGCATTCAACATCCAGGAGGGAGACGCTATGTATGTCAAGCCAGAGGATCGAGTAAATATCTGGTAATCCCTCAAAGGGATACAAGGGATTTAAGAGATACAAGTTTTTATAATGAGAAAACTATTTTTCAGCCTCTTCATAGCCTTTCTGCTGGCAGCCTGTCAGAATGGTCCTGACGCTCCTGTTGTCACGATCATTCACACCAACGACACCCACTCTCAGATTGACCCTGACGTCCGCACTGAGAGAGGTGGCGTCGTGGAGCGTGCTGCCATGCTCGAGTATTTCCGCAGCCAGACCCCAGAACTGCTGTATCTCGATGCTGGCGACATGGTGCAGGGGTCTCCTTATTTTAATACATTCAAAGGAGAACTGGAGTTTCTCTGCATGGATCAGCAGAAGCTCATCGCCACCACTTTCGGCAATCATGAGTTCGACAATGGACAGATTGGGCTCGACACTTTGCTCTCGAAGTGCCATTTCCCGATTATCTCGAGCAACTATCATTGCGAGAACACGATTCTAGCCAAATATGTCAAGCCACACCTTATTTTAAATAATAATGGTGTAAAGATCGGAATCACGGGTGTTACCTGCAATCCTGAAGGTCTCATCTTCAGCCGCTATTGGGATGGAATCACCTACGAGAATCCTGTCACTGCCGTCAATCGCGAGGCTAAGATCCTCCGTGAAGAGGGTTGTGACTTGGTTGTAGTCCTCAGCCACGTCGGCTACATGCCTCAGGACAGCACGATGGACGTTGAGATTGCGATGAAGAGCCAGGACATTGACATCATCATCGGTGCACATAGCCATATCAACATCGAGGACGGACTCTATGTCAGCAACCAGAACGGCCAGCCTGTCCTGATCACTCAGACAGGTGGCAAGGCCAATCCGATGGGATATCTGGCCATCACCATGAAGCGTGGCAGCAGCTACGAGAACTGTAAGTACAGCGTTGACAGCATCGTCTGCAAGAAGCTTCATCCTGAGGACTATGACCTCACCGGCTATGGCAAGGACATGGCTGAGCTCATCAAGCCATACTCAGAGCGACTGACCAGCGAGATGAACGAAGTCATCGGCTTTGCTCCAAGACTCATGGAGAAGGGTCGTCCACAGAGTTCGCTCGGCAACTTTGCAGCCGACGCGCTCCGTGACAGAGGCGAAAAGGTCTATGGCCACGCTATGGACTTAGGCCTCACAAACAACGGCGGCCTCCGCAACGTCCTGCCTGACGGAGATGTCACCGTAGGAGCTATCTACAGCATCTTCCCCTTTGACAATGAGCTCACTATCCTCGAGATGAAGGGCAGCGACGTGCTGGATCTGATCAATAGCCTTGCAGGCAAGAAGCTCGAAGCCATGAGCGGCATGAACGTCACCCTCGAGCTCGACGGTGACCGTACCTATGCCAGCAGCATCAAGATCGGCGGCAAGCCTGTCGACCCGAACCGCATCTACTATGTTGCCACCATCGACTATCTGGCCGAAGGCAATAGCGGCATGAGTGCATTGACCCAAGCCGTTAAGACCACCAAGACCGGCATCATGCTGCGCGACCTGATGATCGACTATGTCCGTCAGCTCACCGCTGAAGGCAAGGAAATCTGGGCCGACATTGACGACCGTGTAATAGACAAAGCCTTTAAGAAAAAATAAACACACAGATGAAACGACTTTTTTCGATTGCCGTTTTAACCATCCTCTATTTCTCAACAGCCACAGCCCAGAATCTTCTTGGGTATGTGGCTGCTGACGATATGAACCACTGGGTAGACAGCGTGATGAACAAGCTCTCGGATGACGAGCGCCTCGGACAACTCATCATGCCGCTCTACTACATGCCAGAGTACAACGCCGCCAACCGCGCTACCATCGAGAAGGAGATCAAGACCTACCACCTCGGCGGCATCTTATTCAGTAAAGGTACGCGCAAGAGCCAGAACCAATTTGTCGACTATGCACAGACACAGAGCAAAAAGCAGTCTGGCCTGCCATTGCTCATCGCAGCCGACGCTGAGTGGGGTACGGCCATGCGACTCAAGGACGGTCTCCGCTTCCCGATGAACAAGGACCTGGCCATGGTTGACCCTCAGCTGCGCGACAGCATGCTCTATCAGTATGGCCTTGCCATGGCCGAAGAGTTGCATAGCACGGGTGTGCAGATCAGCTTTGCGCCTGTACTCGACATCAATTCCAATCCGAAGAACCCGATCATCGGAGCACGTTCCTTCGGTGCTGACCAGAAGGTTGTCACCTCGTGCGGACTCTCCTACGCGTCTGGCCTCGAGGATGGTGGAGTGATGGCCGTGGCCAAGCACTTCCCGGGTCATGGAGACACTGACGTGGATTCGCACAAGCAGCTGCCATTGCTGAGCCACAGCGCCGAGCGTATGCGAAACTTCGAGATGCAGCCTTTCCACGACTATAGTCGCGCAGGCTTCGGAGGTATCATGACCGCGCACCTCGAGGTTCCATCGCTCGAACCTACCAAGGGAATGCCAGCCACCGCTTCGAAGAAGATCCTGACAGACGAGCTCCGTACCCGTATGGGCTTCAACGGTCTGGTATTCACCGACGGTCTGGCCATGGAGGGTGCTCGCAATTATCCTGACATCTTCGTCAAGGCGCTTAATGCCGGTGTGGACATCCTGCTGCAGCCAACTCCAATCGAAGAATGCTGGAAGCAACTCAAGGGAGCCATCAAGAAAGGCAAGCTCAAGCAGAAGACCATCGACGAGAAGTGCCGCCGCGTCCTGATGTGGAAATACGCGCTCATTGTCGGTCCAGAGCGCCATAAGCTGCTCTATCCTTCGGTCAAGCCAGCCGACACGCCTAAGGTCATCTCAGAGAAACTCTATGCGCTTGTGAAGGCTGGTAATCCTGGAAACGCAACGCTGCTGGCCGAGAACGGCTATAAGGATCCTACGGAGGCCAACACAAAAGCCAACACTACAGGCAACGACGAAAGCGGTGCAACAACTATTACGCCTAAGCAGGCCTCAACCAATCCAACCATCCCTGCAGGTCCATCGCCTTACGACGGAGTTGACCGTATGGTCTTGGAGGCTATTAGCAAAGGCGCCATGCCAGGCTGCCAGATCATGGCCATCCACAAGGGAGAGGTCATCTATAACAAGAGCTTCGGTACGCTGGCTCCTGTGGATGGCAACGACAATCAGCTCGACTGGCTGGCAGGTGTGCAGGTCAACAACAGTACGCTCTACGATCTAGCGTCCATCTCGAAAGCCGCAGCCACCGTCCCTGCCGTCATCTTAGCGATGAAAGAGTATAAGCTCAAGCTCTCTGACCGTGTAACCAAGTGGCTGCCAGAGCTGAAGGGTACCAACTACGCCAAGGTCACCCTGCAGGATCTGCTCTATCACGAGTCAGGCCTGCGCGACTTCTATCCTTTCTACAAGGACTTCCCAGAGATCACTTCAGATGTCCGCGAGAAGGAGATGATCAAGACCATCGCTGGTCTCAAGCCGAAGCGTAAGCAGGGACGTTATCTCTATTCCTGCCTCAACTTCGTGCTGCTCCGCTACATCGTGGAGCGACTCTCGAAGCAGCGTCTCGACGCGTATCTCCAGCAGCGCCTCGATCCGTTCTACAACAATGAGCTATGCTTCCTCCCTCTCGATAAGGGTGTTGACCTCAGCCAGATAGCTCCGACAGAGGTGGACAATACCGTCCGTCAGCGCCTAATCCACGGCTCCGTACATGACGAGATCGGCGAATGGGCGCAGGGCGTAGAGGGCAACTCCGGACTCTTCGGTACCACCACTGCACTGGCTCGCATCATCCTACTCATGAAGCATGAAGGCGTTGAGAATGGTGTGCAGTATCTTGACAAGGATTTGTGCCACCAGTTCATCACCCAGCGCTCTCCTCGCTCACGCCGCAACCTCGGTTTTGACCGTCAGGTAGCATCGGGCGAAAAGCTCGGCACGATGGCTCCTGAGGCCAGTGCACAGACCTGGGGACACACCGGATTCACCGGCACCTGCTTCTGGGTCGATCCAGAGTCAGACCTCGTCTATATCTTCCTTTCGAACCGAGTTTGTCCATCGCGAGACAACAAGGCTTGGAACGAGTCAAGCATCCGTTCTCGCGTCCATAGCGAGTTCTATAAGCTCATCAATACGAAGAAAAAATAAAGCGTATCTTACTCCTATTTTATATATAAATAGCACACTGAAGTTTTCATTAGTGCATAAATATAATCAACAGCCACAAATTTGCAATTTTTTTTGCTGATTTGTGGCTGTTTTTTTGGGAATAACAAATATTTTTGCTAAATTTGCAGCGAAAATTGGAAAATTGGCCTCATCAGAACACACATCGAAATGACTGATGTTGCGCAATGTGAATTATGGTTATTATTTATTCAATTCAATTTATATGGAAGGATTAACCCCAATGGAAACCGCCCTTTTGCTGATGATCGTCGGCATGGGTACGGTATTTATTATCCTCGTCCTGATCATCAACCTCTCTAAGTTGATGATTATGGCAGTCAACAAATTCGCTCCAGAAGAAGAGGTAGCACCTAAGAAGGGTGCCGCAGCTGCTCCTGCCGCTATCCCAGCCAACATCGAGGCTGCCATCAAGGCGGCTATCGCTCAGGTTGCGCCTAAGGCGATGGTTACGAAGATTACAAAGTAATGACCCTCCCCCTACCCCTCCACAAGGGAGGGGAGTGAATAGTATCAGCTATAAGAGGGTATTTCAAAATAAGATTATAGTATTAACATTTTAATAAAAATCCCGAACCTGGAGTAGTAATTACTCCCCTCCCTTGTGGAGGGGCAGGGGGAGGGTCAAGTTATGGCAAAAGAAGTAAAGCTTTCCCTGGTCTTCCGCGACATGTGGCAGAGCGCTGGCAAGTACCAGCCTCGTGTTGACCAGCTCGTTAAGGTAGCACCCAAGATCATTGAGATGGGTTGCTTTGATCGTGTTGAAACCAATGGTGGTGGTTTCGAGCAGGTAAATC
>JAZRVB010000215.1:0-1137 GCA_045598885.1 Bacteroidales bacterium | reverse complement strand
CAAGACCCCAACATTAAAAGTGTTGTGCTCTACCGACTGAGCTAGCGGATCGAAGTACGGAGGATGAGACTCGAACTCACACAGCCGAACGGCCACTACCCCCTCAAAGTAGCGTGTCTACCAATTTCACCACCTCCGCGGTACAATACAATGTACCCAGACCCGGGATCGAACCGGGATGGATTGCTCCACTGGTGTTTGAGACCAGCGCGTCTACCGATTCCGCCATCTGGGCCGGGAAATTGGAGCGAAAGACGGGGCTCGAACCCGCGACCCCGACCTTGGCAAGGTCGTGCTCTACCAACTGAGCTACTTTCGCAAAAATAAAAGAGAGCATAATCACCCTCTTTGCCATGTTGCGGAGAGCGGGATCGAACCACTGACCTCCAGGTTATGAGCCTGGCGAGCTACCACTGCTCCACTCCGCGATATACCATTGTCATGCAGGATGACCTGCGGTGCGCACGGGGCTCGAACCCGTGACCTCCGCCGTGACAGGGCGATATTCTAACCAACTGAACTAGCGCACCAAAAATCTCTCAGCCCCGAAAGACTGACTCGCAACAGCGAGTAGATTGCGGAGAGAGAGGGATTCGAACCCCCGATACGTCGCCGTATGCCGGTTTTCAAGACCGGTGTAATCGACCACTCTACCATCTCTCCAAGAAACCGAGATTTCCGTAAAAAAAGTAGCGAGACAGGGACTTGAACCCTGGACCTTCGGATTATGAATCCGACGCTCTAACCAGCTGAGCTATCTCGCCATCATGTACACCCGCAGAGGCTCGAACTCTGGACCCGCTGATTAAGAGTCAGCTGCTCTACCAACTGAGCTACGGATGCATAATAGTGGAAGTATTTCAACTTCCAAATTATCAATTATATCGTTTATCCTTCAATATGTCAAAGATCATTTGTGTGGACTTTCGCCCGGATTGCTCTTTCGAGCCATCCTCTTGGGCTTTCGCCCAGATTGCTCTTTCGAGCCATCAATCTGTGGGCGCAGATGGATTCGAACCACCGAAGTCGTAGACAGCAGATTTACAGTCTGCCCCATTTGGCCACTCTGGAATACGCCCAAAATAAACTGAGCCTCTTGTCGGATTCGAACCAACGACCCCGAGATTACAAATCACG
>JAZRVB010000214.1:0-1747 GCA_045598885.1 Bacteroidales bacterium | reverse complement strand
CTTTCCGACAAGAATCTCAGGCTTGTGGTCCAGAGGACAAAACTCAGCGATGAAGTCGCGGGAGAGGAGCCAAACAGCCTCTTTGGCACCGAATATGTGTACAGATGCATCCTGACCGACGACTGGGACAACTCCGAGAAGCCCATCATTGAGTACTACAACAAGCGCGGAGCCAGCGAACGCAACTTCGACTGCCAGAACAACGACTTCGGATGGGCGCATCTGCCGTTCTCCTTCCTCAAGGAAAACACCGTGTTCCTGATTGCCACGGCCATATTGAAAAACTTCTACCTGTACTTCCTTGATATGCTCCGTGGACGTGCTGAAGGTATTGACTGCGGCACACGGATAAAGCGCTTCGTGCGCAAGTTCGTCACCGTACCTGCAAAATGGACGCGCTCGGCAAGGATGGATGTGCTCACGCTATACACCAAACGGCAAATCTACCTCAGCCTCTGCGGCTGAGACCGGAGTCAGTCAAAGCATATCAAAACATATCTGGAACCGTAGCGGTCTGAACAAGACCGCCGGATACACGTGCAACTCACTTTAAAAAGTCCCTCAAAAATGGACCAGAAGAGACATCGGATTGCTGATATTGAGGCCCGGTTAGGGAATGAAAGCTGTAATCAACACTTTCGACCGGAACTTTGCCTCTGGAACACGTTCATTCTGCCGTTATCCTACTTTCTTGCGGAATTGAGGTATTAGCGAACTTGTAAATTTAATGAATTGTACGAATAATCGTCATCTTCCCCACCGTTGTTGTAAAATTCCCAATATTCCATATTCACAATAGTTTTTAGAACGCAAGGCGCATTTCAATATCATCAATCGCAAGACGGAAGGACTCGTCATTCAGAGTGGCAAGAATCCTTTCGTTGTTTCTCTCGGTCTTGACACCGAAGTCAAGTTCCAGATCTGCAATCAGAAGTGCATCCAAAAAATTATTTTCCATATCATTTTTGTTTTGTTGTTGCAAAGGTATTCAGCCATAGTGTCAATTTGTGTCACTCAACTGGGGCGGGTCCGGCTGGATGCAAGGATGTTTGTGTAAACAAGTATCCCACAACAGACATGGTTAGGCAGGCGTGAATGATGTCAGTTGCGCAATACGCCAATCACTCGCGTCCGCACAACTTTTGAAGCTGTATCGGGGGAATTTAAGGCTCAAACTCCCCGGAAAACGACATTTTGATGCCAAACGGGGTAAAAAATCAGGAAAATTCCCCCGCCAAACAAAGTCAACGGCTTCGAAAGAACGTAATCGGGTATAGAAATGTTATGAATTACGTCTTATGCTTATTTTGGGAAAATATGTGTACCATTTTGGTACATTGATATATTTTTCTTTCTTTTGCCGAAAACTTTAGAACCACCGTTGAATCAGTGCTGTTTGACGAATAAAGAACAATCGAGCCCTCGAGCGCAAAGGAGGAGCGCGGCTGCGCCGCGCTCCTCCTCATCGTCTCGGCATGACTTATTTGATAAAGACAGACATGGTTAGGAAGGCGTAAACGAACTACGTTTGCGGCCCACTCTACGCCCATATGCAAAATGCGCCGCCCCGTGTGTGTGCAAAATTATCCAAGCTGACCCCCTGCATTTATCAAGCTGACCCCCTATTCTTACGATATTGACCCCCTCGCAGAAGCGAGTGTACGGGGGTCAGTATGATAAGAATTATGATGTTGACCCCCGGGCTTTCAGAGATCCAATCCCGTTTGTTTGCTATGTTTGAGAGAAT
>JAZRVB010000213.1:0-1505 GCA_045598885.1 Bacteroidales bacterium | reverse complement strand
AAAAAGTCAACGAAATGGAAAAAGCGAAGCGAAGTTATCGAAGCACGAAGAAAGAGGCGTATTACAGAGCGGTGATCCGTATGCACTACGAGGAAGGTCAAGGGTACAAAACGATAGCCCGAAAAATTCCAGTGAATTTATGTACGATAAAGAATTGGTGTGCTAACTTTGAGGCGGAAATGACACAAAGAGAATCAATCATGGAAGAACAGACAAAGCCAGAGGTGCCATTAGAGTCCATGAGCGAGTTGGAGATGCGAGAAGAGATATCCAGATTGAAAGAAGAGCTGAAGCTGGAACGTCTTAGATCGGACGCCTATGAAGAGATGATAAAACTTGCCGAAACCCGCTTCAACATACCGGTAAGAAAAAAATCTGGCACCAAACGGTAGAAAACCTGCATGCAAAGGATCCCAAGAAATATAGAGTCGGGGCTCTTTGCAGGCTGTTTGGTGTAAGCAAGCAGGCATATTACAAGAGGGAGGACAAGATGACGGAAGATGCGGTGGCAGAGGAGATTGTATGCCAATTTGTGAGAGACATCAGAAAGAAAGACAGAGGTATAGGAGGAAAGAAACTATGGTATATGCTGTGCAAGGAGCCCAACGTAAGCCTCTCGATAGGCAGAGACCGTTTTTATGACATCCTTGCCGCCAACGACCTGAAAATAAGGCGGAAACACCGTCGTCCCAAAACTACGGACTCCACGCATGAACTTCGAGTCTACCCCAATTTGGTGAAATCCAAGATCGCAGATGGACCAAACCAAATATGGGTGAGCGACATAACGTATATCACGTTGTACGACAGGTCTGATCCTGACAAATACAGATTCTGCTACTTATCGCTTATACTCGACAGCTATAGCGAAGAGATAGCGGGATGGAGTATCGGACCAAGCTTGGACAGGAAATATCCTCTGGAAGCCTTAAACATGGCATTGGGCCGTGTAGGTGAAGTCCATTCTGGACTCATACACCACTCGGACCGTGGCGTTCAATATGCAAGTTATGATTATGTGAGGCTGCTACAAGAAAGGAATATAATGGTGAGCATGACAGAGACAGGCAATCCCAAGGACAATCCGCAAGCGGAACGGATAAACAACACGATAAAGAACGAGTTGTTGAAAGGATGCGTGTTCTACGACATCGAGGAAGTCAGAGACGCATTAACTATAGCAATAGCCTTTTACAACAATGAAAGGCCGCATATGAGTATCGGTATGCTGACACCCGCACTAGCAGCAACCCGAACAGGAAAGCTTGAAAAGAAATGGCATAGCTATAGAGATGCGGCAATAGAAAACCTTGTGCCCCTATAGCGAAATCCTGAAAAATGTTTACTTTTGTTCCTGAGTTGGGTTGAGAGAGCGGCTAGCCGCTCTGTCAACCCAACTCAGGAACAAGAAACGATAGTCAACTTATATCAGAAATAACAAATAACCAAGTCAACTTGGTTCAGGAACATTTACAAAAACAGTCAACCTATTTTAGGAAATGACA
>JAZRVB010000212.1:0-7377 GCA_045598885.1 Bacteroidales bacterium | reverse complement strand
CCCTTGTCGTAGTAGCGCTGCACCTCCTTGTAGAGCGCCCAGACCTGCTGACGCTCCTTGGCTGGGCGACCGGTCTCCTTGGCAATGATACTGCGCTGATTTTTGACGATCTTCTCCAGGAGCTTGATGGTGGCAGCGTCGTTCGATACGAACTCATCGTCGTGACCCTCCTTGGCACCCATAGCGGTGTCGCCGTCGCCACGCATACCGATGGTGATGAGATCCTCGGTATTCTTGGCGCGCTGGATGCCCTCGCGGAAGAACTGATCGATGACCTTCTGGTTGGTGACATAGTCCCACTCGCCGTAGGTGTCACGATGACGCGCCCATTCCTGATGGTTACGTGCCATCGGCTCATGGTGGCTGGTACCCATAATGACACCCATATCATTAGCGGTAGGAGAGTTCAATGGATCGTCGGCATAGAATGACCAACCCCACATAGCAGGCCACAGATAGTTGCCACGGAGGCGGAGGATGAGCTCGAAGACACGGGCATAGAACTCATGTCCACCGTATTCGGTGCCAAAAGTATTCTTGACCCAGGTGGTGAGGCAAGGCGCCTCATCGTTGAGGAAAAGTCCACGATAGCGGACAGCTGGCTCGCCGGCGGTGTAGGTGCCTTTGGCCAACGAAAGGTTCTCCTGGTGCTGCGCAGGGACATCCATCCAGTCATACCAAGGCGAAACGCCGAGCTGCTCAGAGAGCTCATAGATGCCATAGATGGTGCCACGCATGTCGCTACCCGCGATGACCAAGGCCTCGTCGACACCTGGCAATGGATTCTCTACGACGGTCATCAGGTACTTCTCGACCTTGCCCTTGAGCTCAGCAGCATCGAGCTTGCCAGCCTTGACCAACTGCTGGATATAGGTACTCTGTAAGGAACCCGTGATGATGCACTTGCCCGCAGGAGCATTGGTAAGGAGCTCGGCCTTCTGACCAGAGACACGGGCAAAGTCGGCCTGCAGGTTCTCTGCGGCAATACGGATGCCCTTGAGCTCGTCAGAAGCGATAAGGATCTTAGTAGGCTTAGTTTTCTCGATCAGCGTGAAACGATCAGCGCTGAGCACCGAAGAGGTGATACCCTTGTGGTCCTTAGCCATGAGCGATGAGCCCACGAGCAGGAGGGACAGGGTGAGGTAATGAGGTAAGTGTTTCATTGTATAATGGTGTATAGTGTTATTTCATCGCGACAAATATAGCGCTTTTTCTGTAATTGACCAAATTATCGGCCATTTTTTGTGCTTTCCTGCACCGAGATGATCATGCTGACCACCTGATTGTAATTGCGGGTGCCCGATGGGATGTTGTTACCTTTGAGTTGGAGGTCGAGCAGGAAGTTCTGCATTTCGTCGATGATTTCAATGCGTTGCGCCTGCCAATGAGCCGAAATTTCGCGTCGTTCTTGGATGATCTCGGGACGGATGGAGAGGAAATACTCTCGATATTCCTCTTCGGAAAGCAGGCTCATCGCATCAGAGAGGACGTAGGGCAAGAGTCCCTGATAGCCGCTGTATCGGATTTCCGGAAGCTCGGAGCGCGTGCAGACGTAGTAGGCCCAGTAGTTAGCCTCAGCCTCGTTGTTTACGCCGAGGAGATGTGAGAGCTCGTGGGCATAGATGGAGGGATACTGCACAGGCAGAAGCTGCGCGTTGAGCAGGTTCTCCCCTACCCAGGGGCCCATGAAACCTAAGACACCCGCGGCGCTGTAGAGGGGGTTGAGAAGCATCTCCTTGGGGTATTGGTAGGCCTTAGGGGTGCAGAGACCGGAGGTGGGGGGAAGGTAGCGGGTGTAGAGCGTCTTTACTTCTGTGATGATTTGGTCCTGATCAAGTTTGTTTTGCTCCTTTGCTTCTTCCCAGGAGACATTGAGATGCGCCGCATAGTCATTGGCAAAGCGCATGAATACCTCTTTGTCCGCATGGGCTGGGACAATCTCCATACGGACATAGAAATTATCGCGAAAATAATTGCATCCCCAGCCGAGATAAAACCAAACGACATACCAGAGGATAATCTGCGCCATCCTTCCCACGGTCTTATACCATCTCCATGCTTCTTTGATACCCTTAATCAAGGAGACGATCAGCAGGATGATACCCGCTAGGGCTACCAGCTCGTCGAGCGAGAACGGCACGAAGGAAGAGATCCAGGAGAGGAATGCGGAGATATGTGGATAGAGCAATAGAGCATAAAACTCTCCTGCCCCCGGCACAAAACGTATGACGAGGACTAGGAGAGTTAATATAAATAGTATAAAATGTCGGGACCGCATAGATTATTCCTGATAACCCTGGAACCAGTTTCCTAACTTGATTCCCTTGATATCCACCGAAGTCTCGCTCTGGCCTTTGAGGTGCTGGCTGAAGTAGTCGACCATGCGCCAATAGAAGTACTCGTTATAGTCCTCGAAGTGGTGCTGTTTGCCCGGCATGATGAGCATATCGAAGCGCTTGCCTGCACGAATCAGCTCGTTGACTACACGAATGGAGTTGCCCGGATGCACGTTATTGTCCACATCGCCATGGATGAGCAACAAATGCCCCTTGAGGTTCTTGGCGAGCTCCTGATTGGTTGGCACATGACCATCGAAGGAAACGTTGCCATCCTTGTCGATTTTCTCGGTCACGCCGTGATGCTTCTCACCCCACCAACGGTTGTAGATGTTGTTGTCGTGGTTGCCCGCGCAAGAGACAGCCACCTTGAAGAAGTCAGGATAGACGAGCATCGCAGCCGTAGACATGAAACCACCACCTGAGTGACCATGAATACCTACACGGTTGACGTCCATGAACTTATTCTTGGCGCAGAGCTGCTCGATGACAGACTTATGGTCGGCCAATGGATAGTCACGCAGATTGCCATAGCCGAAGTTATGGTACCACTTGCTACGCGCAGGATGTCCGCCACGATGACCTACGGCAATGACGATGAAGCCAGCCTGTGCCAGACGGTCTGTACGAGGCGATGGCTGCAGATAGCGGAAGAAGGTACTCTCTGTCTGAGGACCAGGATAGACATAGTCGATGACCGGATAGACCTTGGTGCTGTCAAAGTCGTAAGGTTTGTACATGATGCCATAGAGATCTGTCACGCCATCAGCGGCCTTGCAGGTGAAGAGCTCTGGGAACTTATAACCCTGTGCCATCAAGTCGGTCATATCCATCTTCTCCAGATCCATGACCTTGCGACCCGCGTTGTCATAGAGCGCGATGGCAGGCTGGCAGTCGACGCGCGAATAGTTGTCTACGGCATACTGCTGAAGGCTGTCCATGTAGCAGAGGTGGAAGTAGTTGCCCGGGGTCAGCAACTGAGGGGTGCCGCCATTGAGGCTCACTTTATAGAGGTGCTCGTAGTAAGGCGTAGCGTCGCCAGCCTCACGGCCATTGGCCATGAAATAGACGGTGCGGGTAGCCTCATCGACGGCCTGGATATCCTCTACGTGCCATGGACCCTTGGTGAGTCGGCGCTGGAGCTGACCGTCCTTATTATATAAATAAAGGTGTCCCCAACCGTCGCGCTCACTCCAGTGGATGAACTGTTCGCCCTTGTTGAGTACGATGATAGAACGGGTTTCCATCGAAGAACCCATGTCCTCATGCAAAATGCCACGCAGAGAGTCCTGGCCAAAAGTATAGGTACAGACGTCCTGATGCTTGAGGTCGCGGCTCATACGCACCACGTAGAAGCGGTCATTAGCGCCTGTCCAGCAAGTCTTGTTCGGGTCGTACTGGCTGCTGCCATTGACGATGGTGAGCGTCTGCTGCACGTAGCCACCGGTGTTGACCTCCTTCATCTGCTGCTTCTCGATGTCAAAAACGTAGAGGTGAGCCACAGGACCTTCCTCGCCTGGCATCTGGTACTTATAGGTCTCGAGCGTAGGGCGTGGCTCGGCGATAGAGTTGATGACCCAGAGGTCCTTGACCATACGCTGATCCTGCACGATCTGCACGAAGTATTTGCTGTCAGGGCTCCAGTAGCCAGCGGCACGAGTGCGACGCTCCAGATCAACCTTGACAGGCGAGCCGTCGCTGATGGTGTTGCGTGGCTGAGAGGCGAAGCTGAAGTCCTTCACACCAGTCGTTGTGAGACGGATATCCACGACGGTACTGTCCTTCGGATCCTTCTCGAGCTTCTGGTAGTCAGCATACGACATCATATAGAGGTCATAGCCCTTGCCATAAACTACATATTTCTTATCTGGCGAGATACTACCCCAGCGAGGAGCAGGCTTCTTAGCCTCCTCGTTGTCGAGAGTCAAATCCTTGCTTTGGTATTTATACTTGAAGTTCTGCTTACCCTGTGAGAAAGCGAAGGTCTTGCCATCCTCCAGCAGTCGAAGGTTCTTGATGTCGAGGTGCTGCGCGTCGCTCGGGTTATGGGTCAGCTCACTCAGCTGCGCCGCCATCTCAGCATTGTCAAACAATGGCTGCTTGCTGCGTGAAGCAGGGTCAACGACGTACCATGCGTCACCGGCAGAGGTATTGAACTTATACCAGAATCGCGAGCTACCCGGGAAGTAGTTCGGACGGATGGTGATGGAATGAACGAACTGCTCTGCGTTCTGTGGCGCAAAGCGACGGGCCTGATCATACTCTGGCAGTTCCTGCTGAGCCTGCAATGGGAGGAGGCAGGAAGTGCTGATCAGAAGTAGTAACGAAACAAGGAGTCTCATATCTGTCTTAGGGGAAAAAAGAGCATGTCAGTAGTCGCTTAGATACTTCCGACATGCTCTATAATTATTATTGCTTTATCAAATTATATCTGCAATGACCTCAGTCCTCATACTCTGTTGGGTCAAAGCCTTCAAGCGCTTCCTTGCGCTCCACGCAGGTGCCACACTTACCGCAGTGCTTCTCGCCTCCCTTGTAGCAGGAATAGGTCTTGGCAAAGTCCACGCCAAGCTGCTGTCCACGTAGTGCAATGTCACGCTTCGAGAGAGAGGTATAAGGAGCCAAGAGCCTGACACCATTGGTCGTACCGGCAAAGATGGCCTGATTCATGGACTCAACGAACTCAGGCCGGCAATCAGGATAGATGAAGTGATCGCCCGAGTGATTGGCCATCAGCACATACTGCGCCTCCTCGCTCTCGGCAATGCCCGCTGCGATGCTGAGCATGATGCCGTTGCGAAAAGGTACAACGGTGCTCTTCATATTATCCGCAGCATAGTGACCCTCAGGAATCTCTTCGAAGCCATTCTTGAGCAACGAACTCTTGAAATACTGCTCCATGAAAGGGAGTTCGAGGACACAATGACGGATACCCAACTGCTCACAATGCCAGCGTGCACAGGCTATCTCATGCTCGGCGTGGCGTGAGTGATAGTCGAAGGTGATGGCCACAGAGATGCGGTCCTTATATTCGTACATCAGCGTGGTGCTGTCCATGCCTCCGCTGACAATGATGATGCAGTCTTTCATTACTTATTATCGAGATTAGCCTCCTCGAGCGTAAACTGGCTGCTACCGTCGAAGCAGTGAGTACATATCTGCTCCTTAGGAAGGCCGATAGCTGCGATGAGATCCTCGAGCTTGGTGAACTTGAGCGAAGTCAAGCCGAAACGGTTGCGGATGATCTCGGTCATCTGACGGTACTCAGGGCTGTCGGTCGTAGCGTATGCCTTCAGGCGCTCAGGGTTCTGTGCAGCCTCTGGTCCTTCGAGCTCGGCGATGATTCGACGGGTGATGAGCTCCATCTCACTCTTCGAAGAAGTAAAGTTGATGAACTGGCAAGCGTAGACGAGTGGAGGACAAGCGATACGCATGTGAACCTCCTTAGCACCAGCCTCGTAGAGACAAGCGGTGTTGTCGCGCAACTGGGTGCCACGTACGATAGAGTCATCGCAGAAAAGCACACGCTTACCCTTCAGGACAGAGGTGTTGTGGATCAACTTCATCTTAGCCACGAGATCACGACGCTCCTGGTTAGATGGGGTAAATGAGCGTGGCCAGGTAGGAGTATACTTGCTGATGGCACGCATGTAAGGACAGCCGTGGCCAGCTGCATAGCCGATAGCCATGCCGATACCACTGTCAGGAATACCACAAGCGCAATCGACCTCAGTATCATCGGCCTTGCCCATGGCATAGCCTGTAGCGTTGCGTACAACCTCGGTGTTGCGGTTCTCGTAGTCACTGGTTGGGAAACCGTAGTAGACCCAGAGGAAAGAACATACCTGCATGCGCTTGTTTGGCATACGGAGCTGCTCGCATGAATCTGCCTTGATGCGGACGATCTCGCCAGGACCGAGGAATTTTACTGTCTCGTAGCCGAGGTTAGGGAACGAGGTGCTCTCGCTGGTCAAAGCGTATGCGCCTTCCTTACGACCTACGACGATTGGGGTACGACCCCATGAGTCACGAGCAGCGATGATGCCATCCTCAGTGAGGAGGAGCATCGAGCAGGAACCCTTGACGCGACGGAAGACATTCTCAATACCATCGACGAAATCCTTGCCCTTGACGATGAGACAACCGACGAGCTCGGTAGGATTGATCTTGCCCGAGGTGAACTCGGTGAGATGCATTCCCTCCTCGAGCAACTGATCGGCCAGCTCCTGAAGGTTATTGATCTTTGCCACTGTACAGATGGCGAAACGACCTAAGTGTGAGTTGAAGAGCAAAGGCTGTGCATCAGTGTCGCTAATGATGCCAATGCCGCTATTTCCGGCAAATTCATCGAGTTCATCCTCGAAACGGGTGCGGAAATAAGAACTTTCAAGACTGTGGATAGAACGCTTAAAGCCACGCTCTGCGCTATAGGTTGCTATACCGCCTCGGCGTGTGCCAAGATGTGAATTGTAGTCAGTGCCATAAAACACATCATTGATACATGGTGTAGTGCTGACAGTGCCAAAAAAACCAGCCATCGATAAAGTAGTTTTATATGTTTTTTAGAGGGGGGGGGAAATCTCCTCACTTTTCTTAAATCCCGCGCAAACATGATAAAAAATGAAGTAAAATGGAAATTATGGACAATTTTTTTTCGATTGAATACCCAAAAAAATATATTTTTGTGCCAATTGCAATTATTAGAAACTAATTTTAATATTTAAATTGGTGTCCGTCCCACTTCAACGTCTTCTGGGTCTTGCGGTTCTCATACCAGAAAGTAGCTGTGATATCCTTGCCCGAGCGAGGCAGGGAATAAGTGACATTAGCCCCATCCTCGGTATAGCAGACATTCTCGAAACCTGGCTCGCCGAAAATCTCCATCGTCTTCTTTGCATTGTCATAACGATAGAACACAAGGCCATCAAACTGACCAGGCTCGTACTTTCCATTATGGTAGCAAGTCACACTATAACCGATCACTTTATGCTTCTGATCCGACTCATTCCAGTAGCACATCTCATACCTCGCCAGGTACTCG
>JAZRVB010000211.1:0-24341 GCA_045598885.1 Bacteroidales bacterium | reverse complement strand
ATTGATGGTCGCATGATTCTCCTCGGCATATTTCAGCCCCTCAAAGCCTTCGCCAATTACTCGGGAGAAACTCCCTATGGTCTCAAGACTGTTGGTGCTCTGTGAGAAAAGTTTCTCGTATACTTGGTTAACAACCAGATTGTTTTGTGCTTCGATAATATTTATCATGCCATTCAGGTCATCTTCGCTCAAAGAGTCTAAAGGGGTAGTATTCATCACCTGAAATACTGAGTCTTGCAGGTCGTATAAAGCAATCACTCTATCCAGATCCGCCAGTCGACTCTCCATGTTCGCCAGACATTGCTCCACCAGCACTTCCGCGGCTTCCTTTTTCTGATGATAGTCGTACAATACCGTCGTACCAAGTGTCAGTACGATTCCCAGTACGGTGGCAATGAAGTTGCTCAAGAAAGAGCTGATCGAATTGTGATGACGATGCATCCAGGCTTTGAATTTTTTCATCTGATAGGGATTTTTATATTCTCTTTGTCTCAATATTTCCAGTTGCTCAAGGTTTCATCCAGAACACCTCCGGATTCGTTGTTGTCTTTGCAGCACCGAAGTTGTCATTGACAAATCCATTAGGAATGAGTCGGATATCCTCATTGTTTGTGTTGCGATAGATACTCTCCTGATTGAAGAAGCTGCGGTTCTTGCAGACGAAGTAGTAGAGGTTCTTGGCCATGTAGGTTTCCAGATAATACTCCTTGGTTTGACCATTCTCGTGGTTCCAGTTAGCTGTCTCGCAGAGTACGAGTGGCTGGTCATTGATCAGGCGTTCGCGAACCTCGGCAATGCTGAGCATCGTGCCATTCTCATCCATTACCCAAGCGTCCATCGTTGGGTCAACATAGAGCCACTTCTGGAGCGATTCAGAATAGACGGTGTTGATGACGTGACACTCATAGTCGTTCGGATCGGCTGGCAGACAGGTTACTACGCGAGCCTTATATCCCATAGCTAAGTACATGTCGCAGAGGCTGAGCGCCAGCTGGCGGCAGTTGACACCTTTACCCGTCGAGCGATAGTAGTTATAGATGTCGATGGCATCAAACTCACAGATCGCCATGTTGCTGCCGTCGTGACGGATATTGTCATGCGCAAAGTGCAGGAGGTTCTTGATGTGGGTCAATTCATCGTCCTTGCCAGGGATGGTATCGAGCTGGAAGTACTCACGTACACGTTGCAGGTTCTTATCATCCATTGACTGATATTCGAAGGGAGGAACTTCGGCCTTGTCTGTGAAATCATAGGCGTTGCTTCTTCTCAAGATCTCAAGCTTGGTGTTCGCTTTGACCGTCTGCGCCAACTTCTGGAATTTCTTGTCCTTGTGGAGCGACTGGAGGTCACTGTCGCTGATCAGATGATTATAATTGTTATAACCATTTGCAACCGACTGCTCCAATGCTTCGAGCGCCTGTTTCTTCTGACCTGACAAAGCGTAGCAGCAGGCCAGATCGTACTGATAATTAGACTTTGCTTCGATCAATAAACCTTTAGCAAAACCATCTTCTGCCTGATGGATGGTCGTGGTGTCCACGAGCGTGATCAGGTCGGTGAGTGGAGCAATGGCATCTTTATATCGGCCGGAGTAGAGCGTCTCGCGTTTGAGCGTTTCGTAAGTGTCAATCTTCTCTAAGAACTGTTGTTTGCGGGTCTGCGCAAAGGTGCAACAGGTGCAGAATACTGCGATGATCAGGGTTAAGGTAGAGCGTTTCATAATATATATTAAATGTATCTTTTAACTTTGTTCTTATACTGAATATACTCGTCGCCAAAGGTTTGAGTCAGATATTCTTCCTCGTTGAGTATCTGCTGATGGAAGGCGTATCCGGCTGCTGCTACGAAGCAGGCGTGCCAAGCATTCGGGAAGGCGATCAGGATACCGAGATAGAGCAAATCGAAGCCAACGAAAGCAGGATTGCGGCTGTACTTGAAAATGCCGTCGGTGATGAGTGAAGTCTCTTCCTTCTCAGGGATTCCAGCGCGCCAGCTACCTTTCATGGTCAATACGGCTGCACAGAAGAATGCAACGCCGATGGCTGCAACGCCTGCACCGATCCACTGAAACCACGTAGGGAGTTCCATAAGATTCCAATACATACTCAGGATCTCGACCAGTGGCAATGAGAACGAAAGGATCTTAAGCCACTTCTCAATGTTTTTTACTCGCTGAGGCTTGTCACCTTTGCCAAGGATCAGCGTCGTAACGCCTTCTTTGCGCTGCATAGCCTGCTTAGTGAAATAAACGGCATAGAATGTCGCCATGATCAGCAGGATGGTTATCTGAATAGTAGTCATAATAATATCTGTCTTGTGTTATTTTGTGCTGCAAAGATAAGGACTTTTTTCTGGATACTCATCATCTTGACAATGTTTTTCGCAATTAATTCCTATTTCTTTTCTTTTTCGTGGCAAGGTTGTGGTCTTATCGGATGACCGATTTTTCCCATTGTTGCATCGCTAATAACTGTTCTGGAGTATGAAACCAGTGTTCTCCATTCTCAACTTCTTGCACCTGGCATTCGAATTTGCTCAGAAAACTATCATAAACTTTGTCATTGACTACTATATCAATTTTAGGTCGCAAGACAAATGTATCTGCTGTCCATTGCTCGATTGGATGTTTGATTACCCAATCATAATACGCCTCGTCTTTCTCTTGCATACCCTCGATAAAGACTCTCATATTTAAAATAGGAGATACGAAAAGTGCTTGGACAATCACTCTGTCCTGAAAAGATAAGAGTGAGAACCAAGCACCGATACTGTTTGCTCGGATACTGACAGAGTCATAGTTCTGATATAGATATTCCTTTACCTCAATGAGCATAGCAAGGACTTCCCAAGGCTGATACATGACTGGCAGATCTATGCCAATCACCTGATACCCTTTCGATACAGCAATTTCTGCAAAAGGGATTGCTTCCTCCTTATTGCCTCCTTGGCCATGCACGAAAAGGAAAACTTTGCGGCTACTATCTCCAAGTATAATGGCATCAACACTGCCGATGGTTGTGATTTCTGATCTCATTTTACGATTTGATTAGCTCATGAATCTGCTCCAAATGCAAATTCAAATGATTGGTGTAGCCAATGATCATGTCCTCCAATGTCACGCGGCAGCCTTTATAATCAATCCAGTAGTTATTGAGTTTTGTCTCATCGACGGAACGGATAATCTGGCAGATATGGAGGTTGTAATACTTCCAGAGCGATAAGAGAGTATCCCAATCCTCATGCTGATAATCCTGCAGTTCGAGCCAGAGATCATTATCCTGCGTATAATCAGGGAAGACGAGCATTCCCATTTCTGTATTCGGCATAGAATGACCGCAGCGAGGTGCATACTGTAAACGAACCATACGCTGATGATTGTTGCTCGCAGAGTCAATCAGATGCCCGATGAGCATCTTGATGTTGCGGTTTTGCTGATTGAAGCGTGATGTAATTATATCTTCTGAAAGAGACTTCAGAATGGGTTCTTCCCGAAGGATGATATTTTGTATATCTTCGATAATTTCGTTAAATCTATTCATGATTGGTTTGTTTATTATTAGTGACCTCGATGTTTCTCTTTTCTTTTGGCTTGCTTGAGTTCGAATTTACGCTCTTTCTCGGCCTCTCTCTGCTCTTTGGAAAGGATCTTTCGTTCCAGTTTGTTCTCTTCCTGCTGGAGTTTCAGTGCTTGTTGTGATTTGGTGCCGATGCCAGTATTCTGTGTTTGTTTCCTGGCTTCCCTTAATTGCCGTTTAGGATTCTTGGACCTAAACTTTGTCTCTGTTTCGACGGGTCGGCTGTATTGCAGCTTTTTCCAGTTTTTATTTACAAACTCCAATACCTCCTGATCTGTAGGCTCTGCACCAAAGGTCACTTTGCATAACTGCATCTGATTATCTTCTGTTTTCTCAAAGAGACCGATCCAGAAAGGGTCTTCAAACAGGATGGTAAGAGTTTGCTCTGTTGTCATGCTACAAATGAACTGATTTCTATCAAATTCCCATCGGGGTCTGCCACATAGCAGGTGCGCTGTCCCCAAGGCTCGGTGGTAGGAACAAAGATTCCTATGGCTCCCAAGCTGATGGCGCGGGTGTATTCCTTGTCAACGTCGGCGAAAGAGGGTACGTCGAAGGATAGTTCCATGGTTCCGTTGACATTGGTAGGATAGTTGAGCTTTCGGTTAATCATCTGCTCAAAATCCTCACGAGGGAACATGATCAGTCGCATCCCGTCAAGGGTCATTTCCACGTTTGGCTCTATGCCATCCCAATCTGTCTCGAAGCCGAAAATGTCGCGATAGAAGGCCACCATGGCTCTGTTGTTGGTGGTGAATAAGCCTATTGTGTTGAAATTAAATCGTTTCATAGTTTTGTTTAGTTAATTGTCATGTTGTTCATAATTCCAATCTTAAAACACGCATCGGACGTTCTTTGCCTGTGTGCAGCAATTCTTCAATAGAGGTTTCTCCTGTTGGTTTGAAGCCACATTTCTCCATAACTCGGCCAGAAGCAGGATTGTCGATGAAGTGGCTGCAGATAAGGGAGGTGTAGTTGGTTTCTTTGCGGATATATTCCAACATCAGCAGCAAGGCTTCAGTGCAGATTCCTTGATTCCAGTAAGGCTTTCCTACCCAATAACCTACAAGAGGTTCGCCCGGACGAGCAGGAAGGTTCAGCTCGCACACAGGCATATATCCCATAGCGCCAATAGCCTCGCCTGTCTCTTTCAGTTCGATGGCCCAGGTGGTATCGTTCTGGAAGACAGTTCGGATAATCTCCAAACTTTCCTCTACGGATTGATGAGGTGGCCAGCCAGCACGCTCTCCGACTTCTGGCTCGCTTGCATATTTGTAAAGTGCCTCGGCGTCAGAATCTTGCCAGTGACGAAGTAGTATTCTTTCTGTTTCCATATTGTTAGTTATCTTATTCTATCATATACCTTCACGTCGAGCGGAGTCGTGCAGCCCCATTCTAAGGCAAACTTGTCGAACTTCTTATTCGCGACAAACTTGAGGATGAGGCCTACCAGCTGACGGACGAGCCAAGGATAACGCTCAGGACCGGTGATTTTCTTCATATCGGTAGAGAGGAAGTTGCCATCCCATCCGTAGGAATGTCCCATTGTAAGATACGGCTTGGTCATCTTATCGACTTGCTCTTTCTCAAAAAAGCGATACATGAAGCTGCCACCTTTGATGAGACAGCCACCGTAGGAGCAGCCAAGCTGAGCGGTGATAGACTTCAGGAGCTTCTCGCAGAGACGGAACTGATAACCTTCGTCAAAGCCTCCGTGCAGGATAAAAGAAAGCTCTGCAGGAAGCTGTCGCCCTGTAGGCAAGGTACTGAGGAACTCGAGCATGAGGCTCGGAATACTCTCCACATACATAGGCAAAGCGAAGATGATCTTCTCGTTCGAGAGATAAGCCTCACGAGCTGCATTCCATTCACTGCGGCTCGACAATGCATAAAGCGTGTAGGTATGGCCTTCTGCCTCAAGCCCTTTGACGAAGGCCTGAATGATCTTCTCCGTATTGCTATACTTACGGGCGCGTGGACTTCCGTTGATAATAACTACATTCATGAGGCCATCTCCTTTCTTGCTTCGCTTAACGAATGAACTCCGAGCGAATGACCACCGAGGTTCATCGCACAACGCTCACTCCATTCCTGCAGGAGTTCCTGATCACCATTACCATGATAGATCACACCGACATTCAATGCATGATAACGCAACTGGTGGCGCATCCAACCGCCACGGAATTCGATATACATATTCAGCATCGGCATGATACGATCCATGACTCGCTTGCCACGGAAGTCTAGGAATCCGAACTTTGTGTCAGTAACAAGCCAGAAGTTCTGCGCATTAACAAGTTGCTTGATAATCTGCTTATAATCATCATTGATGGCACATTGTCCAGGGGTCTTGAGCCAGCACTGATTACAGCCGATGCAATGGCTGATTCGCATTTCTGAGGTATGGATGATCTTTACTTGCTGATCCGTACCAGCAAGTAAAGACTCTATTTGATCCGAGAAGAGTTCGGTTTCGAGTGTATTTAAGACAATCGCCATATTATTAATCAATAGTTAAGGGTTATTGCTAGTAAGAAATTGGTCAATTATCTCCTCATCAGTACAACCAGCTCCGCATTCGCACCATCCTTACCATACTCACTGACAAGGATATACTTCTCGCAGCAGGCAATGCCGTAGCAACGTCCATCGCTCTTCTGGATCTGGGTACCCCAGTAGTTGTCATTGTCGTCAAGGAGCTTGACCTCATTGCCGTTGATGGTGTAGGCCTGATTGATGAAGTCTCCCTGAAGAACGTAGAGGTTGTCGATGTGAAGCTCTGGGATACCCAAGGCGTTGACCTCCTCGATAAAGATTTTTTTCATCGGATGATCTGCGTGAGGGATAGCATCTGCTGGCAGGTTCCAGCGCTTGAGGGTAGGGAAGAACTTAAGCAACTCCTGCTTATACTCGCAGGCAGTGAGGTTCTTACCTGTGTTCTTGTTGTATTCCTCGACGAACATGGAGCAATATTCAGCCATCTCCTCCATTGTGAAGTCGCCTGTGAAAGCGCCATCCTTATAGCAATAGATGCAGTAATCTTCGTTCTTGCTACCATCAGCATTGGTACCGAGGATATCTTCGTTGAGCGGCATTCCGCAGCTCTGACAAAATTTCATTTCCATAGTTATATTTTTAATTTTATTTCAGTATTATCCATCAAAGAAATCAAAGAAAATCAGGAATATATACGTGATTCCCTGTGATTTCTATGATGGAGGAAAAGGATCTCTTATTCTCTATGAAGGAGAACATTATTTGCTCATTCTCTCCGCAGCTTCCTTACCTGCACCCGTACCCTTATACTTGCTCTGCTGAGCGTTGAAAGTATAGCGCAGTGAAACGTTGAGGCGATGGCGATTGTTGATAGAGAGCTGATTCATTGTGTAGTAGCCGCAATCCATCTCCATCTCCTGATCTGTACGCTGCAGTACATCGCTGATCGAAGCACGGAGGCAGAGCGCGTCATTCTGGAGCCAGCACTTCTGTACGACGAAGCTGAGGTTGCAGTACGCTTTCTTCAAGCGATAATTCATCACATCACCCGTGGTCATGAGGTTGGCGTTGCACTCCAACTGCCAAGAATGCTTGAAACGGAAGGCGTTGTTGAGGTCGAAGAATCCGATAGGATTGTTGTAGCGAACCTCACGCGAACCTGTAGCCTCACGAGGATCAGCGAGGGTGTGCTTGTCAAAGAACTTTTGCAAGCCGAAGGTCCAGTTTGGCGAGTAGCATCCCCAGGTTGGCGACAGCGACACGAAGGCGGCAAAGTTGCGCATCGGATCCTCCATATTGATGTTCTTGATGAGGATAACGCCCTGATCATTATAGATGTATGACCATTGTGTCAGCGCATCGTCGCGGCGCTCGTAAGCCATGAAGAGGTTGATCCACTTCCAGCGTACGTTGGCACTTACCTCCTGAATCGTCGCATTCTTCAACTTCGGATCACCCTGCTGCAATGAGTAAGGATTGAGGTACTGCAGCGACTCGCTGAGCATCCAGTAGCTTGGGCGCGCGGTCTTCACACCGTAGCTCAACGCTGTCTGCCAGCTGCCCCACTGGTTCGACCAGGAGAGCGATGGGAAGAAGTCGTCGGTATAGCGCTTCATGCTGTTCTTGTCATTGAGCTTGTCTGTGTAGTCGAAACCGACATGCTCGTAGCGCAAGCCAGCGCTGAAGTTGCCAGCCTTTGGCAACTGGAATGCATACTCCACGAAAGCTGCGATGTTGTCATCCTCTACCTTCGAGTCAGAGCCAGGCAACGAAAGTCCCTGAGTGCTGTAGGTATTCTTGCGAGTTACGAAAGTCATCTCCGTACCTGCCTGCAACTGTCCTTTCCACAGCGGATAGCTCAACACTAACTTGCCGGCATACATCTGGTTGCCCGTCCTATTCTCAGTCGCATAGTTCGATGCAAAATTGTTTCTATGCTCCTCAATAGAGGTCTCTTCTGTGGTCTTATTTGTCAGGAAATCCAGGTTGAGATCAATCCCGAGCTTGCCAATCTTACCATTGTAATAGGCGTTGCCTTCCCAGTTGTAAGGACTGTGGTCGCGCTCCTCCTGGTATGAGTTGTTCCTTTCCTCGCTGAAGTCGCTGCCGTCGGCCAGATACTGCTTCATGTGCGTATCTTGTGCCATAGACATAGGTACAACCAGATTGTCGTTAAACTGCAATCGTGCACCGATGGAATGATTATCAGTGATTTGATAATTAAATCCCGCATTGTAGTTGAGCCCCTCGCCACGCCAATCCTGGCGGAAGGTCGAGTTCTGCTCGATGGTGCGGATCTGTCCGTCCTCATTGAAGTAGCTCTTCTGCTTTGGCTCCGCATCGCTGACGCTATCCCACTTCCAGTAGTTGATCATGCCGAAAAAGTCGACGTTCTTGAGACGATAGCGCAGGTTGAGTGTAGCGCTCGGGTCGTTATACCCGTAGGCAAGGTCGCTGTTGTTGTTGGCATTCAGATCATAGCCGAAGCCGTGTCCCTGGCGGCGGATAGTCTTGATGCGAACGACGGCCGAGACGGTGGCGTCATACTGAGCACCCGGATTGGTGATAACTTCCACTTCCTTGATCTCCTCCGAACGGAGGCGCTTCAGTTCCTCTGTATCATTGACCTTGCGGCCGTTGATATAATAAATAGGAGTACCCTTGCCCAATACCTCCAGATCGTCGCCTTTCTGCGTCATTCCCGGCACTTTAGCCAACATTTCCTTGGCGGTGCCCGACTTCTCAAGGACGGATCCCTGGATGGCTGTTACCATCGAATTGCCCGTCAGCTTGGTCTTTGGCAACTGGCCTTTGACGGTCACTTCGTTGAGCATCTTGCTGTCCTCGTGCAACACAAAGACCCCCTCTCGGTCCCCCTTAAAGGGGGAGGACTGGTTAGTACCGGTTGATGGAATCTGGACATAGAGCGTCTCATAACCGATGCTCGAGATCTTGAGAAGTCCTCCTGTGGCTGGTGTGACGATGTTAAACTTGCCATCCATGTCGCTCGTTGCACCCTGCACGAAAGTAGAGTCAGGGAGGCTCAGCAATACGACATTGACAAACTCCATCGGGTTGCCGTTGTTATCGACGATCGTTCCGGTTACATCTGGCATTCCGGTAGCCATAGCTGTCATGCTCATCGTAGCAGCGACAGCGCTTGTAATAGCTGTTTTCATAAAACTTATCATAGTTTTTAGGTTGAGTAATATAAATTATCAATAGTTAGGTTTGGATCAATAAAGCTTGTCCGCTCAAGGATTGTTTCTATCCTTTTGGTGCTGCAAAGATAGGGAGTTTTTGCGAGCTGACCATGATTTGACAACGTTGTCAAGATTATTATTCAAGTAATTCCTCTTTTGTTTCAACGTTGTGTACGTAACGTTGAAATCTTGAATAAAAAATGCCAGAAAATTTTTTTATACCAAAAAAACTGATTATCTTTGCACCGTAATATCCTCTTATTTGATTTATGTCAGATTACATCGTCTCTGCAAGAAAATATCGTCCATCGACTTTTAACACGGTTGTTGGCCAAAAAGCGTTGGTTCAGACGCTTAAGAATGCGATTGCTAATAGTAAGCTTGCGCATGCCTACCTGTTCTGCGGTCCTCGCGGAGTCGGTAAGACTACTTGTGCACGTATCTTTGCAAAGACGATCAACTGCGAGCATCGCACTGCGGATGGCGAGGCATGTAATGAGTGTGAGAGTTGCCGCTCAATGGGCGAGCAGCGCTCGTATAATGTATATGAGCTGGATGCAGCTTCGAATAACTCTGTCGATAATATCCGAGAGTTGATTGATCAGGTGCAGATACCGCCACAGATCGGTAAGTATAAGGTCTTTATCATCGACGAGGTGCACATGCTCTCTACTGCGGCGTTCAATGCATTCCTTAAGACCTTGGAGGAACCGCCAAAGCATGCCATCTTCGTGATGTGTACGACGGAGAAGCAGAAAATCTTGCCGACGATCCTGAGCCGCTGCCAGACGTATGACTTCCAGCGTATCTCAATGCAGGATATTGCAGATCAGCTCGCTTATATCGCTGGTCAGGAAGGTATTAAGACCGAGCCACAAGCGCTGCTTACTATCGCTCGTAAGGCTGATGGTGGTATGCGCGATGCATTGTCTGTCTTCGATCAGATCTCCTCATTTACCAGTGGCAATGTCACTTATCAGGCAACGATCGAGAATCTGAATATCCTTGATTATGAGCTGTTCTTCCGTCTGACAGATGCTGCGCTTCAGGGGAATATTCCTGCTGCGATGGTGATGCTCGATGAGGTTATCCGCAAGGGTTTTGATCCTCAATATTTTATAGGGGGATGGGCCAGTCACCTGCGTGACCTGATGGTGAGCCAGGATCCTGCAACATTGAAACTGATCGAAGCAGGTCCGGAAGTGGCAGTACGCTATCAGCAGCAGTCGGCCAACTGCAAGCCGTATTTCCTCTACAATGCTGTGATGATTGCGAATGATTGTGACTTCAACTATCGCAACTCGCGCAATAAGCGCTTGTCTGTAGAGATTGCTATCGTCAGGATTTGCCAGCTGATGAATCCTATGCAGGCTCCTCAGCAACCGCAGAAGGCTCCGATGCAGAATGTGCAAGGTACAGCTGCTCCACAGCAGCAAGCTCCACAGCCTCAGTATGTTCAGCCGACACCTGCTGTCCGCCAGATGCCGCAACAGGCTCCAATGCCACAGCAACCAGTTCAGCAGCCCGTTGCTGCAGCTCCACAAGCCGCGCCTGTTGCTCAGCGTCAGGCAATTCCCGTCGCCCAGCGTCAAGCACCTGCTCAGCCGGTAGCACAGCGAGGTGCTCCGATGGCAGGAAGAGGTGTGTCGATGATGGCATCTCTGCATGCTACAGGAGCCGCAGTGACACCAACTGCGACTCGTACGACGGCAGCAGGGCAGGTGCAGCAGGAAGAACAGAATGAACCAGTCGACGAATCTGCGCTAAGAAATCAATGGACTGAATATACGCAGACGATTCCTTCGGAGAAGATCCTGATCACGGCTATGCTCAATAGCCGTGTACAACTGTTGGAAAACACTCATGTGGCGGTGACCGTCATGAGCGAGGAGCAGCAACTGCGTATCGATGAGCATCGAGAGGAGATCCTTCAGTATCTGCGTCGACAGTTGCGTAACTCGCATCTGCAAATCTCTTTTGCAGTATCACAAGGTGAAGGCGTGAAGCTGGCATTTACGCCTCGTGAGCGTATGGATGAGATTCAGAATGAGAATCCTGAGATCATTCAGGAGTTGCTCGATACTTTCGGCCTTGAGTTGTCTTAATCGTTTAAAGCTGAGATAAAAAAGAAACACCCGGCAGTCGAAACTGTCGGGTGTTATTGTTGTCGAAGGCGTGAGATTATCGACGGAGACCGAGCTCCTTGATGATAGCACGATAACGATTGATGTCCTTCTTTGCGAGGTAATCGAGCATACGACGACGCTTACCTACGAGCATCTTCATTGCACGGCTGGTTGCATGATCCTTGTGATTTGCACGGAGGTGCTCAGTGAGGTGTGCAATACGGAAAGAGAAGAGAGCAACCTGTGCTTCTGGAGAACCAGTGTCAGTAGCGCCCTTGCCATACTTTGAGAAGATCTCTACCTTCTTAGCTGAATCAAGATACATAATTGTAATGATTTAAATAGTTAATAATGTAGGTCGAGCCGAAACTCTTCCAGATTAAGTAGATGGAGGTCAAGCCGAAACTTTAATCCATTCTTGCCTTTAGTTGCCTAAAAAGCGGTGCAAAGATAGCAATAATTTTTAGGAAAAAGAAAAATATTGAGCGAAAAATAGTTTTGAGCGAGCAAAATTTTGATTATTGACTGAAATATGATATCTTTGTTGCTCAAAATAAGGAACCTTACACCCATGAATCAGTTACAGCATATCCATCCTCCCTGCTGGTGGGCAGGCATGAAATACTCCAAGATACAGCTCCTGCTCCACGGTCCTGGCATCGGGCGTTATCAGTTGCACTTGAAGGAGGCGAGAGGTGTCTATCTGACGTCTTACAACGCGGCTCCCAATCCCAATTACCTTTTGGCTTATATTCAGACAGAGGGGGCTCCGGCTCAGACCTTGCATTTCGTGCTGTGGAAAGAGGGGGAGGAAGACATTCCTTTCGATTATGAATTAAAGGAGCGGGTGCATCAGGAGGTTGACACTTTTGATGCTTCAGACGTCGTCTATCTGCTCATGCCGGACCGATGGATCATGGGCGATAGCGAAGCGACGAAGAAGCGGGCTTATCAGGGAATGAAAGAGTCTTCGTGGGATATCCATGGCGTAGAGAAGCGTCATGGAGGAGACCTCGCTGGTATGCAACAAGGCCTCGGCTATCTGCGTGACTTAGGCGTGACAACTGTTTGGCCTACGGCCATGCTCTGCAATGATAATGACCGACTTACGTATCACGGTTATGCCATCACGGATTTTTATTCCATCGATCCTCGAATAGGTTCGAATGAGGCATATAAGTCCTGGGTGAAAGAAGCAAATCAGAAAGGGCTGAAGGTCATCATGGACATGGTGTTCAATCATTGTTCGCGTCAGAGTTTCCTCTTCGAGGACCGCATCAGCGATGACTGGTTCTATCTCTATCCACACTTCACTCGCACCAACTATAAGACCCAGACGGCCACCGATCCTTACGCTTCGGCTAAGGACTTCGATCTGACCAAGAGAGCGTGGTTCGACACGATGATGCCGAGCCTGGCAGGAACCAATCCGCAGGTGGCGCAGTATCTGACGCAGAACAGTCTCTGGTGGATCGAGTATGCTGGCATCAATGGCATCCGTATGGACACTTATCCCTACAACGACTGGCAGCAGATGTCTGACTGGTGCCAAACGATTGAGCGAGAGCACCCTGGCTTTAATATCGTGGGAGAGACGTGGACCGAAAGTAATGTCAGCATTAGTCTCTGGCAGAAAGACAGCAAGTTGGCAGCGCCTCGCAACAGCCATTTGCCTTCGGTGATGGACTTTCCTCTCTTTTCGATGCTCAATGGCGTGTGCGATGAGGAGACCGATGACTGGTTCTCTGGCTTGGCGCGTGTCTGCAATTATTTGAGTCAGGATGTGGTATATCCGGATCCCTCGCATCTGCTGATCTTCCTTGCTAATCATGATGTCAATCGCTTTGCCTCTAACCCAGAGAAAGCCAGACGCTTCTCCCGCTATCGTCAGGCGCTCACTCTGCTGCTGACGTTGAGAGGCATCCCACAATTATATTATGGCGATGAGCTCTGCATGATTGGCGAAAAAGACCCTCGTGATGATGGCCAGCGACAGAATTTCCCAGGAGGATTCCCAGGTGATAAGGCCAATGCTTTGACCGGAAAAGGACTGTCGGCCACGATGAAGAAACATCTGGAGTTTACGCGAAAGCTCTTGTTGTGGAGGAAGCTGCCATTGGTCAATCCTATTATTGCCAAAGGCGAGTTGGTACACTTCAATCCGAGGTCTGGTTTCTATGTCTATGCCCGTCGGTATCAGGGGAAAATGATCACGGTCGTGCTCAATGGAACGAGCCGGAGCCAGACGCTCCATCTGGAGGCTTTCAGAGAAGTAATACCTTGTCAGAAAGTACAGGAAGTACTGTCGTCAAAGGTGCTAGATCTGACAAAAAAGACTTGCCGAATGAAAGCTCGAGAAGTCTATATTCTCGAATTTGGATTGTGAAATTCAAATAATTGACTGAATATTTGGTCAGTTGCCAAAATGATTGTATCTTTGTACGCTTAAAACAACCGATTATGCCAACAAAAAAAGAAACCCTCAGCTACGCCAGTGCGATGAAGGAACTGGAGGAGATCGTGCAGAAACTGCAGCGTCCTGATTGTGAGATTGACCAACTGTGCCAGCTCACTGAGCGCTCTGTCGAACTCCTGGCATTCTGCAAGGACAAGCTGACCAAGACCGATGAGGAACTGGTCAAGCTGCTTGACAAGATTGAGTAATGTTGGCAATGTGTTGAATGGGTTCAATAGCATTTGAGCCTTTGTTTGATAACAAAAAATACAATTGAAAATATGAATCGTCCTGTTGTGGTGCGCTTTGCACCATCACCTACTGGTCCACTGCATATCGGTGGCGTCCGCACCTGTCTTTATAACTATCTCTTTGCCCGTCAGCATGGCGGCAAGTTGCTGTTCCGTATTGAGGACACTGACTCACAGCGCTTCGTGCCAGGAGCCGAAGAATATATCATTGAGTCATTCAAGTGGCTCGGCATCCAGTTCGACGAAGGCGTTAGCTTCGGTGGCGTTCATGGTCCATACCGTCAGTCAGAGCGTCGTGAGATCTATAAGAAGTATGTTCAGGTTTTGATCGATGCAGACAAGGCCTACTATGCATTCGATACTAAGGAGGAGCTTGACGCTGCTCGTGCCGCTACTCCAAATTTCCAGTATGACGCTTCGACTCGTGGCCAGATGCGCAACAGCATCAGCCTTGGCATGGAGAAGGCCCAGGAACTCATCGCAGCTGGCGAGCCATACGTCGTTCGTTTCCGCATCGAGCCAGGTGAGGAGGTCTTGGTCAATGACCAGATCCGAGGAGAGGTTCGCATCAACTCTTCTATTCTCGACGATAAGGTACTGTATAAGAGCGCAGATGAGCTGCCAACCTATCACCTCGCAAACATCGTTGATGACCACTTGATGGAGGTTACTCACGTCATTCGTGGCGAGGAGTGGCTGCCAAGCTCTCCACTTCACGTATTGCTTTACCGCGCTTTCGGTTGGGAGGCTCCACAGTTTGCGCACCTTCCATTGCTCCTCGCACCTGAAGGAAATGGCAAGCTCTCTAAGCGCGATGGTGACAAGTACGGCTTCCCTGTCTTCCCACTCCAATGGAACTTTATCGACAAGGAGACCGGTGAGCCAAAGTCTTACAGCGGCTATCGCGAGAGCGGTTATTTGCCAGAGGCTGTTGTCAACTTCCTCGCGCTCCTCGGCTGGAATCCTGGCAACGACCAGGACTTCATGACCATGGATGAGATGATCAAGATGTTCGACCTTAGCAAGTGCTCAAAGAACGGTGCACACTTCGACGTGAAGCGTCTCCTCTGGTTCAACCACCATTATCTGCAGGAGTGTGACGAGCAGATTCTCGTCGAGTCGCTCAAGAAGCAGGTCATCGAGAATGGTGCTGATCCTAAGAGCGATGCATACGTCCTCAAGGCCATCCAGCTCATGAAGGAGCGTATCAACCTCCCGCAGGAGCTTTGGCCACAGTGCTGTTTCTTCTTCGCTGCTCCAACCTCATACGACGAGAAGTCGATGAAGAAGTGGTGGAAGCCAGCCGGCGTCAACCAAGAAGGGGTGGCTGTACCAGCCTCTAAGCAGATGGTAGCAGAGCTTTGCGAGTTCCTTGAGGCTCAGGAGGATTGGACAGGTGTCAACCTCGAGCCAAAGGTCATGGAGTGGATTGCAGGCAAGGGTTATAAGGTAGGCGCTGTGATGAACGCTTTCCGTTGCACCATCGTCGGTGAGGCTCGTGGCCCTCAGATCTTTGATATCACCGATATGCTCGGCAAGGAGGAGAGTCTCAACCGCGCTCGTCGCGCTGTTGAGAAATTATAAAATGAGAAAAATATAAAATGATAGAATTTCAGCTTCGCCATAATTCCAGGAGGCTTTTTTGTTCTCAAAGCTATTAATTCTATCATTTTATCATTCTATAATTCTACCATTTTTCAAGTGAATATATTTTATAACATCGGTACGAGCGCCTATTTCCTCGGCATCAAACTTGCTTCTGCCTTTGGTCATCGTAAGGCCAAGCTGATGGAGGAAGGACGTAAGGATTGGCAGGCTCGTCTGATGACACAAGTAAATAATGTCAAGCAGAAGATTGGCAAAGAACCACGCTTCATCTGGTTCCATGCCGCATCACTTGGCGAGTTCGAGCAAGGCCGTCCGCTGATCGAGGCTTTGCGTGAGCGCTATCCTGACTATCAGATTCTTCAGACCTTCTTCAGCCCTTCAGGTTATGAGGTTCGCAAGAACTATAAAGGTGCTGATGTCATCTGCTACTTGCCATACGACAAACCTTCAGAGTGTCGTCAGTTCCTCGATATCGTCAAGCCAGAGATCTCCTTTTTTGTGAAGTATGAGTTCTGGGGGAATATCCTCGAAGAGCTCAATCGTCGCAGCATCCCGACCTATCTGGTCAGCGGCATCTTCCGTCCACGTCAGGCTTTCTTCAAGTGGTACGGTGGCATGCTCCGTCCGGTTTTGAGCAATTTCCGTCACATGTTCGTGCAGGATGAGGAGTCTCGTCAGTTGCTTGAGCAGATCGGCTATGGCCAGCAGGCAACTATCTGTGGAGACACTCGTTTCGACCGAGTCATTGCCATCCAGCAGCAGGCTAAGGAGTTCCCATGGGCGGCTACTTTCAGTGGCCGAGAGAATGGTATCGACGAGAAGACTCCATTCACTTTGGTCGCAGGTTCTTCTTGGCCAAAGGATGAGGATATCATCATTGAACACTTCAATCAGCATCCTGAGATGAAGCTGATCCTGGCACCTCACGAGATTCATGAGGAGCATGTGCAGGGTATCTTAGGCAAGCTGAAACGTCCTTATCTCCGCTATTCTGAACTGAAAAAACTTTGGGACGAAGGCGTTGTCCCACAAGGTCAACTGCCAACAGAGGACACTTCAAACTCCCTCCCTCATAGGGAGGGTAGGGGAGGGTCCATCTCTTGCCTTATCATTGACGCCATTGGCTTCCTCAGCAGCATCTATCGCTATGGCGACGTGGCTTATATCGGAGGCGGTTTTGGTGTCGGTATCCATAATACGCTCGAGGCTGCTGTCTATGGCATGCCAGTCATCTTCGGCCCTAACCATCAGGCTTTCCGCGAGGCTCTCGGCTTGATCGATGCTAAGGGTGGCTATCCAATCGCGTCATCTGAGGATTATGTCAAGACTATCACGACCTTCATGACCGATGCTAATGCGCTTAAGACCGCTGGAGAGAATGCCGGTCGTTATGTGCAGGAGGGTAGCGGAGCTGCAGAATTAATCTTTAAGGCTGTTTTCGGATGAAATCAAACCATTGGCCTTGGGTTATCAGCACCAATTTTGCGGAAGGTCTGCCATACGCTGTCATCACGACTTTGAGTGTCGTGATGCTGGCAGACATGGGATTAGGCAATGCAGAGGTCGCAGCTTATACCTCGTTGCTGGCCATGCCATGGTCGCTCAAAGCCTTGTGGAGTCCTGTCGTCGAGATCTGGCGCGGCAAGCGTTGGTGGATGTGGATGATGCAGGTCATTCTGGCGTGTTGTTTCGTCGGAGTGGCCTTTGGTTTGTTATCTGCTACGGTTCAGGGTACAGGCCTTTGGCTAACGTGGGTACTCGCTTTCTTCACGATTGGAGCCTTTACCTCAGCTACTTACGATATTGCCTGCGATGGCTTCTATATGCAGGTGCTCGATACTGATGAGCAGTCATTCTTTGTCGGTATCCGCAGTACGGCTTATCGACTGAGTATGATCTTTGCCAGTGGCTTGCTGACTTCATTAGTAGGCTTGTTGGCCCGAAATTCCGGCGGCGATCTGCATTCCGCCTGGGTGCAGGTCATGATCGGAGTCGGCATACTGATGCTGGCCTTTGCCCTGCTTCACGCCTGGCTGTTACCCAAGCCTCAGACGTCCGCCTCCATCGCTCAGCACGATTCAGCCAGCGGCACCTTCCTCTCCACCTTGACCACTTTCATCCAGAAGCCCGGCCTCTGGTTCATCCTCCTCTTTCTGCTTTTCTACCGTCTGGGCGAAGCATTGCTCAGCAAGATGACCATCCTCTTCCTCAAGGCCCCCGTCGAGGCTGGCGGTTTAGGGCTCGATAATGCCGAATACGGACTGATCTATGGTACGATAGGCGTAGGCGCCTTGACCATCGGCGGTATCCTTGGCGGCATGTTAGTGTCGAAATATGGCTTAAAGAAGTGCGTCATTCCGCTGGCCTTAGCGCTCAATGTGCCCGATCTGCTCTACGTCTGGATGTCTGTCAATCAGCCCGATAGCCGCTGGCTTATCGGCACCTGCGTCGGCTTCGAGCAATTTGGCTACGGCCTGGGCTTCACCGCTTATATGGTCTTTATACTTCAGTCGGCCAAAGGTTCATTTGCCACGGCTCATTATGCCATCCTCACCGCCCTGATGGCCATCGGCATGAACATTCCGTCCATGCTATCTGGCTGGCTGCAGGAGTTTCTGGGTTATACCGATTTCTTCTGGGCCGTCATCATCTGCACCCTCCCAGGCCTTGCTTTATCTGTGTGGCTGGCCATGAAGGCAGAATCAGCTCCGAAAAACTGAAATATCCCCTGCATTTTTTAGAGTCAACATCGCGTACCCGTTGTTGACTTCTTTTGTTTGTGGAGTCAACACTATGTACCTGGTGTTGACTCCCAAGCTTTAAAACATCAACACTTCCGCAGATGTGTTGATATTCTTGCTCTTGTCATCCTCTACACGGTACCGTGGACGATATGCCAAGATCAAAGATTGTCCGAATTGGTTCCAATTCGGACAATCATCGCTCCATTCTCCTCTGTGAATTATTCATCATGACGAAAAAATCCTTCACTCCTTCACGGCCTATTCTTATTCTATTGAGACATAAGTATTTCGGTAGCCAAAAATGAGTGAAAGATAACAGAACATCCTTCACCATCCTTCTCTAATCCTTCACCGCTGTTCCTCGTTAAGAATCAGGGAGATAAAGGGTTGAGTGAAGGAGTGAAGGATTTTTTTGCATTCGTTGAAAATTATCTGACATAATCATTTGCAACATGCCCGATGGAAAAGCAACGGTAGCTTTATATACTCGTGATGGAAAAGTGTGGCTAACCCTAGCAGCATCAGATAGCAGATTTTTTTTGGGGACCTCTGTTCCGACCGTCTATGCACACCTCTCTAATAAGCTGAAATAGGGATAGTTAGATGTTGCTTTAGTTATTAGGAATTATTTAACAACTGCCTCTGATGGTAAGCAATATGATGTCATTTATTACTTGTTGAAATCAACATTTATGTTTATTTTTGTGCCGAAGATATAATTCATGGAACGAACCTTAATGGTCCATTGATATTCACCATTGATGATTAGTATTATGGCAAAGATTAATCTTATTATGCAGTCGATTAGGGAATCAACTCCACCAGAGATTAACAGGCAAGTGGATATTGCCGTTCAGATTGCTAATCGAGTATATGAACTGCTGGAAGAGAAAGGCATGTCGCAGAAAGATCTGGCAAAGAAGCTTGGTAAGACTGAGACTGAAGTGAGCCGATGGCTGAGTGGTACACATAATCTGACGATTGCAACTATTGCTAAGCTCGCTGTTGCTCTTGAGGATGATATTATCACTATGACTCAATCCGATTCACAGAATGTCAAGTACAATTTCTGTGAGGAAGAAACTGATTGCAGTAATGTGGCGGATGATAGTGCTATAAGTTCATAAAGAGGAAGACGGTGAAGGAATAATTACAAATACACGAACATCCTTCACCATCCTTCACTAATCCGTCACAGCTGTTCCTCGTTAAGAAACAGAAAGATAGAAGGTCGAGTGAAGGATTTTTATTGCATTCGTTGAAAAAAATCTGGCAATTTCCTTTCTTTCGAAACCATTATTAGTGTGTATGTATGCTTTCTGTGTAGTCTTTCTATGTTATGCAGCATAATACACGTAAAAAGAATGCGATAGATTTGGAATTTATATGAAAACCCGCTATCTTTGCAGACAAAATATGTAAGACAAATTTTTTGATTCATGAATAATGTATTAGTATATAAGATTGCGAGTTTCATCTTATCAAAACTTGATGAAAAAGAGCGATGTATAAAGACCTGCGATTTGAATCATTGGGTTGTAATCGAGTTTAGCAAGCAAATGAAAGAATCGGATTCAAGGGCATTGTCGTTTTATTATTCTTCAGCATTAAGTCTATTAGACGAAGAACTCGGCCTAATTAGAAAAACACCAGATAATCTGGTAACCATAACAGAAAAAGGTCGAGATGTTTCTAAAAATTATACATCCATAGACCAATTCATCACAAGGCAGAAAATTAAAGATATATGGAATAAGCGTCTTGATTTCCTAAATAAAACTATACCAATAGCATCTGCTATTTGTGGAGCTATTTCAACATTTATTGGTTTGATAATGCAGATTAATCTTTTATTTTTGGGAGGTACTTTCTTTGCGGGAATAGCTTTAGGATTGTGTCTTCATAAATTTTTAAAATTTTAGTTGGGTAATAATTATTACCCAATAATATGATAGTTATGCCTACACTCAACAGAATTTTAAAAGACTGAATAGTTTCTCTTTTTAAGATTACTTAAGTGTAAGTTCTGTATAAGAAAAAATATTAATAAAAATAATGAATATGAAATAGTCATGATATAGTTCGTTACGCCAAAGAGGATGAAAAATGAGGATTCCGTACCACCGTATAGGAATTATCCTTATCTTTGCGCCACACTTTATCCTCTAATCGTATGGCACAGAACACAACATCACAGGCAGTAGAGTTTGAATCAGTAGTAGAGCGCTGCTGCGGATTAGACATCCACAAGGTAGAAATCGTGGCGACAGTGGATGGCGAAGGCATCACGAAAGAGACGCGTTCGTTTACATCTACCACACGATCTTTGACAGAATTGAAGGAATGGCTATTGTCATTAGACGTAACGCACATAGCCATGGAGAGTACGGGAGTCTACTGGAAGCCGGTATTCAATATACTGGAGCCAGGCGGCTTCACCATCATGATCGTCAATGCCCGTCACATCAAGTATGTGCCAGGTCACAAGACTGACAAGAAGGACTCTTCATGGATATGTAAGCTGTTAAAGGCAGGCTTGCTGAAGGGAAGTTTTGTTCCGGGCCAAGCGCAACGAGACTTGCGAGATCTGACCCGCTATCGTCGCAAGCTTGTACAAAGCGAATCAGCCGAACACAATCGGTTGATACGAGTGCTGGAAGATGCTAATCTCAAGCTTTCAAGTGTATTCAGTAATGTGACAGGCAAGACCTGCACAATGATTATTGATGAGATACTGAAGGGAAACACAGATGCGGCATATCTTGCCAGTCTCTGTACCGATGGGCACTTGAAGCATAGTCAGCAAGAGATTCTTGAAGCAGTGGAAGGCCGATTTACAGAGCATCACAAGTTCATGCTTCAGCAGATACGCAAGAGTATCTGCAATCTACAGGATGAGATAAAGGACCTGGATGCCGAAATTGACCGCAGAGTGCAGCCTTTTGCCGACAGAGTTGCCCAGATAGCAGAGATTCCCGGCATGGGAGAAACCTCTGCAAAAGAGTTACTTGCAGAAATCGGTGTGGATATGAGCTATTTCCCCACCGATGCACATCTCGCCTCATGGGCAGGTCTATGCCCTGGAAACAATGAGAGTGCAGGCAAAAAAAAGCACACACACGAACCACGGGAACAAAGCGACGAAAGCGATAATCACGGAATGTGCATGGTCGGCAAGCCGAACTAAAGGAACATTCTTCAGCGCAAGATATAGCAAATTGGCAAGACGCAGAGGCAAGAAGAGAGCCTTAGTTGCATTGGGACATGAGATCCTGAAAGTCGTCTACCACATGCTGAAGGATGGTACTGCCTACAAGGAACTTGGCGCAGGATTCATTGATGATCGTCGGAAGAATGCTGTAATCCATTATCATAAGGAAGCCCTCAAACAACTCGGAGTGGAATTGCCCGAGAAAGTAACCGTCTAGCCGACGGACAATTCCTCAGGCCGATCGTTACTGGTACATCGAGACCGAATATGAAATTGGACCAAACAACCGAGAGGCAAAGACTGTTGCGATAGAGCACGTGAATGAAAGTTCCCTTAAACTTGGTTGTTTTCAAATATATCAATGCCTGACAATAGCCGCAAATGCCACCCTGGCATTTGCTAATTCTTCGTCTGTCTTAGTGTTTGAAATATTAACCGCAGGCCTCTGTAGAGAGGTTTGCACATTCAAGTATTTTCGAATGAAATGTGTAATTGTTTTTCTTTCGCTTATTATAGTTTCTTCATTTAGTGCTTATGGTTTTGATTTTAAGTCAAAAAATGAGGAAGGGTATATAATATATTATAGTATTTTATCTAATACAGAATGTGAAGTTGCTCGTCCTACTTCAAGAGTAAAATATTCAGGAGATATAATAATTCCAGAATCTGTAAATTATAATGGGGAAAAACTGTTTGTGAAAGGTATTGGAAACGAAGCTTTCAAGGATTATGATAGTCTTACATCTGTTTTTATTCCATCAAGAGTTCGTAGAATAGGCACTTCCGCTTTTTATGATTGTATTTAGAAGCCGAGAATAACAAGAAATAATTAGGAACAAGGAGAGATAATATATTGATTTTCAACAGGAATTAGATTTTAACACTTTCTCATACGAGATTTGGTAGTTCCGTAATTTCCGCGTATTTTTGCAACGTATTTCTACCGCGGAGAATCTTGGGAGCTTTTATTTTGCCATTTCGTGGACAGGGTTTACATCGGTTTACATACGTTGACGATGGAGGACAACCTGAGAAACGGCATATAGCAAGCAAGCGACTGGATTTGAAAGGTGTCACAACGTGGAATCCGTTGACATACGTGGTCAATGGTGGACAAGTGAGGACATTGCGGTGGAATACACGGAAATGAAGTATTCACACTCAAAATTCAGTCAGCATGAAACGAACAAAGAAATGTGCCTTCTGTGGCAAGGAGTTCACAATCAACAGCGGTTCCCAGCGATACTGCTGTGAGGAATGTGCCGAAAAAGCAAAGCGTCAGAAGAAAGCCAGACAGCTTGACTTCCTCAAAGCCACAGAGCCAATGATGGATATTCAGGGCGCAGAATATCTCTCTTTTTCAAAGGCAGCCATCCTGATGGGCTGTTCGCGCCAGTACATCTACAAACTTGTCGCAGAGAAGAAACTGCCAGCATCACGCATCAGTTCACGCATGTCCTTCATCCGCAGAGCCGACATAGAAGCCATGCTTGCAGGTAATCCCTATCATCGTGTCTTGCCGGGAACACGACAAAAGGGAAAGAAAAAATCTGTCTCTGCAAAGCTCCAGAACTCTTCTCTTCCCTCTTGTTCAAAGACCGTCACCACCCAAGAAGAAGTCCTTGACTACATCTCGGGCGAGGATGTCATGGCTATCTATAAAGTCAAGAAATCCTGGCTCTATACCTCTGCCAAGGAAAACCAAATACCCATCTGCAAGATTGCCGGAAAGAACTACTACAGCCGAAAACACATGGATGACCTCTTCGGAGTCACCGAGGAAATAGCTTCATTGACGGAATGGCTTACATCCAAGGAAGCAGAAGTGAAATACAATGTCAACAGCCAGTCCATCAAGAGCCATGCCTATCGCCATCACATCCCAACCAAGCGCGAGTATGGTCAGACCTACTATTCCAAGAAGCACCTTGACGAGCTTTTCCGTCCCGACCTGACAGACAGCGAGGACTACTACACCGTTGAGCAAGTCCAGCAACTCTACGGCTATACCAAGGCAAACATCCACCATATCGTAAAGGTCAGCGGAATCACCAAGGTGAAGGTCGGAGTGAAGAATCTACTGCTCAGAACCGATGTTGACAGGGTAATGAGCGCCAGAAAGAACAACGCATAACATCCGTTATCATAGACTTCTGCATTCATTTTTCGTACCTTTTTGAGGCGAATAACCGCAAATAACCCGTGATAATGGCGTGGAAACACAATTATTCCCGAATGGGAAAGGAAAATTGTTCCACGGAAACATCATTGACTACCTTTGTCGCCGCTATGATACACATAGCCTTCGATTATCAATAAAAACAAAATTCATACAAGTATGTCAAACATCTGTAAGACAGTTACCCTGCGTACACGCAAGATAAAGAACGGTACGCAACTCAGCTTCTACCTTGACTACTATCCTGGCTACAGGGATGAGCTCACCATGAAGGTACAGAGGCGTGAGTCGCTTGGCATCTACATCTTCGCCAAGCCCAAAAACCAGCGCGAGCGTGACTACAACGAGCGCATGACCGAGAAAGCCGAGGCACTACGCTGCCGACGCTATGAGAGCATTGTGAACGAGCGTTATGACTTCTTTGACAAGGAGAAGCAGAAAGGTGACTTCCTCAAGTACTACAAGATGAAGGCAGAGAAGACGAACAAGAAGT
>JAZRVB010000210.1:0-2220 GCA_045598885.1 Bacteroidales bacterium | reverse complement strand
GTACCGTGGGAGATATGCCCGCATCACGGCATCGTTGCCACGGTACCGTGGAAGATATGCCAGCACCACGGCATCGTTGTCACGGTACCGTGGAAGATATGCCGTGGCACTTTAGATCATTACAAGGAATGTTGTCCCGTGTCCTTCCTTCGAGATCACCTGAATATGGCCCTTGTGCAGCGAAATAATACGCTGTGCGAGCGCCATTCCTATGCCGTGGCCCTCACTCACACTCCTATTCCCACGGAAGAAAGGCTTGAAGATAGAACGCTGTTCATCCATCGTCATGCCAATTCCTTTATCGGTAAAAGAAAGCGCAACGTGACCATCTTTCAGTGCGATCGTGACGGCAGAGGTCTGATCGTCAGAGTATTTGCAGTTATTCTCCATGAGGTTGCGGAGTGCCAGCGCGAGCAGATAGCGGTTGGCACGAAGCGAAAGCGCCTGATCGGCATCATCGGCCATGAGCGAATCATCGTAGGCAATGTTGATGTGATAGCGCGAATTGGCACGAAGCAGATTCTCGCGCACCTCCATGAGCAACTCATCCACGCGGATCGACTCCATCTTGATCTGCGACTGGTCGTACTCAGCACGTGCCATATTGAGCAGGCCGACGATGATATTCGACATACGGTGTGCATCGCTCAGCGCGTTGGAGATTCGCTGCTGATAATCCTCCGGTGTTCGTTCGCGCTGAATGGCCAAGTCGAGCTCGCCGATGATCGATGCCAGCGGTGTGCGGAGTTCGTGACTCACGTTGCTCACCAGCATCTTCTGCGAACTCAGCGCTCGCTCGATTGGGCGGATGGTCATCGTGGCGAGAATGTAGCCAACTACGAGCATCAGCACGACGGACACTATTAATATTATAAATAATGTGTGGCGTAATGACTGCATATTGGCCTCACCGTAGCCGTCGTGAGCAGCGGCAGTGACCACAAGGCCGCTCCCTCCGCCCTCCTCAGTAGGGAGGGTGCTCTTATATAGAATGCCAACCGCCTGATAACCTTTGGCAACGGGAATTTCCATTTCTCCCTTTTCGCAGATCTCGCTGATCATCTGCTGTGACTCCTTCACAATATCATGTTGAGCAGCATCGTGATAAAGCATCTCGAAGTCAGGCGTATAGACCGCCACCTCCACCTCATTGATAAACTGCGTGTTATTGAGGTAAATATGCTGCATCGTCTCCGCATCGACACGATGCTCAAGAAAGAGGTTCGCCTTAGTGATTGCCTCTGAGCGAAGGGTGTGACGGAAGGCCGTATGACGGGCATGGTCGCTCATCACATAGACGATAATGAGCGAAACGATGAGTACGGCTGACATCAGTGCCGTATATTTGAGAGTCAGGAGGATGCGGTTATTGTTCATGGCCTATTGTTCTTGCTGAAGATAAAGCCTATGGTTCTTGCTGAAAGAAAAGCTTATGGTTCTTGACTAAGGATGAATCCAACGCTCGGCTTGGTATGGATGAGCTTGAGAGAATAACCCTGATCGACCTTGCGCCTCAGATAGTTGATATACACGTCGATGAAGTTGGTTCCCGTATCGAAATGCGTCCCCCACACAGCCCCTTGGATGTCGGCTCGCGTCACGATCCTTCCTTTGTTCTCCAGCAGATAGCGGAGCAACGAGAACTCCTTAGGCGTGAGGTGAATATCGACCCCTCCCCTTCGGCAAAGATGTCGGTCAAGATCGAGCTGCAGATCGGCACAAGACAGGATATTCGCCTCCACGGCAGGAGCATCCGAAGCCTCTGCTTTGTTGTTTCTGCGCAATAACACAGCTATACGCGCCAACAACTCGCGGAAGTCGAACGGCTTGGTCAAATAGTCATCCGCCCCCGCATCAAAGCCATCGAGCTTGTCATCGGTCGTTCCTAAAGCTGTCAGCATCAGGATCGAAACCTTCGACTTCTCAGCTCTGATAAGTCGACAGAGATCCAACCCGCTCATCCCTGGCAGCAGGATGTCACTCAACACAAGGTCAATCTCGCTGCCGCTGATGCGGAACAATCGCAGCGCCATCTCAGCATCATTGGCCAACAGCACCTGATAGCCAGCTTCTTCTACACCTGCACGGAGCAGTTGCGCCAATCGCTGATCGTCTTCTATGATCAATATTGTCTTAACATTTCCCATTTTATCATGTACCATGTACCATTTTATGAGCCATTTACTACTTATTCAGCCGCAAATATAACCTCTTTTTGCG
>JAZRVB010000209.1:0-16302 GCA_045598885.1 Bacteroidales bacterium | reverse complement strand
CCATCGGAGAGATTTACAGTTATCGCCGACTTTACATCGCAGGATTGAGCATCTTTACGCTGGCATCGTTATGCTGCGGTCTTTCCACAGGGTTTCATTCCCTTGTATTGGGACGATTGTTGCAGGGCATGGGAGCCGCAGCAATGATGTCTATCAATATGACCTTGCTGAAGCTCTCTTATCCTAAGCGTTTCCTGGGCAAGGGAATTGGTCTCAATGCGACTATTGTGGCATTGGCATCCGTTGCCGGACCTTCGCTTGCAGCATTGATCCTTAGTCATACCGACTGGCGATGGCTTTTCCTGATCAATATTCCATTGGGATTGATAGGAGTTACAATCGGATGGAAATCATTGCCTAAGAATATTGTCAAACTATCCGAGCGTCGATTTCCAAGAACCGATGTCGTTCTCAATGCACTCTTCTTCGGCTCTATCATCCTTGCACTCGAAGGATCTTCGCATGGCTTCAATGGGTGGACGATAGGAGGGTTAGCATTTGCGGCAATGAGTGTAGGATATATCTATCTGCACCGGCAGTTGCACCTTCGCTATCCTTTGCTGCCAATAGATCTGCTTCGCATCCCACTGTTTTCGATGTCGGTGGTTACGAGTATCTCGTCATTCACCTCGCAGATGCTGGCGATGGTTTCAATTCCTTTCTTCTTTCAGCACACGCTTCATCTCACCAGTGCTGAGACGGGTATGCTCTTTACTGCTTGGCCAGTAGCAATCATGTTCGCAGCTCCGTTGGCAGGTTCTCTGATCGGCAAGGTTCATGCTGGCATCCTGGGAGGTATAGGTCTTGCTTCCCTGACTTTGGGAACTGCCACCCTTGCCATGCTCACACCCGATGCTACACACCTTGATATCATCTGGCGACTGATGCTCTGTGGCTTCGGCTTTGGTCTCTTCCAGTCACCTAACAATAATATCCTGATGACCTCGGCACCACCTACACGTAGCGGTAGTGCCAGTGGAATGTTGGCTATGGCACGACTCACAGGTCAGACCTTGGGTGCAACACTCGTAGCACTTTTCTTTGGCTTGTTCGATACTACTGCACCTCAAGCTGCTTTATGGACAGCTGCACTCGTATCTTTGTTCGCGTGTCTTTTGAGTTTGTCGCGACTGAAGATCAAGAACTCTTAAACTATATCCCTTACCATTGGAGTCTTCTCCTTATAAAGCTTCGCCCCACCCAATGAAGCATCCTGTTTAGACAATGAGAGATCTTGCCTTGATGTCAGCAAAGCCGATATGAAGGCAAGAACACTCAGCCTAAAGGAGCAAATGCAAACCAGCTTGTTGTCATCCTGTCAGGATCGGTGTCTTGCCACTGATGCTGACTTGCTGCCACCAAGCCCGATTGCCACTATTTACTCTGGCAGATATGCTTCATGCCCACCCAACATTTTTAAGCTGCAAGCAGTCATACTTTTCTATAATCTGTCGCCCACACCAGCCTAATCCAATTACTGCTATTTTATCAGAAAGACTTTACTTACTTGGTCGTGCAAGCTAACGACTAAGTAAGTTAAATCACTCTGGTAAAAAAAACGAAGGGGAGAGGCAATCCGTTAGATTGTCACACCCCATATATCGTTATTTAGCATTACCTGGATCAGATTCCCGCCCTTTATCGTAAATTTAAGTATATTATTAAAGATAGGGAATAAGGCAACCCACCTTTGTCTTTGTCCTTTCTTTTACTGAAAAACAATTGGATTATCTGTCCCGATGGTAATCGCTTTTGCCAAACCAGCCGAAGATACCTTTCAGTATTGGTTTAAGAATTATGGCAACACATAAGATGACAATAATTGCAGTAATATCTTCCATACAGTTAATTTTGAGTTCTAAACTAATATGCAAATATAATGATTTTTCTTCAAATTGCCAAATTTATCGAGTTAATAATCAATAAAATAGTTGTGAGGATAATAAGAAAACGACCTCTGAACCTGTGCGGGTAAAGAGGTCGAAAGCATTTAATAACAATCTTATTTAGTCATCACAATCGTATGGATCGTGATCATGATTACAGTACCAGCCTTGTATGCGGTCATCCTCTCTTGCATATTTTTCCCAAGGAGCTACACTATTACGATGTTGTTGTGCTCTCTGCTGGCGGTTGTTGTTAAAGAAGAATCCCATAGTAGTATTTTTTAGTTGTTGATAATTGATTTCACTCTCGCTTCCGGCATGACCAGCATCATTATGATATAAAGGATGATGCCAGGGAACCAGGATGTGCCGAAAGTACATACTGCCCAGAGTACGCGGACAATGGTAGGATCGATGTCAAAATACTCTGCGATGCCTCCGCATACGCCCTTGATGCGCTTGTTGTCGGATTTTGTCAGCTTCTTCTCCATAGTCGTTATTTTTTTATATTGGTTAATAATGCTCGTTTATATTTTTGTTGGTGCAAAGATCTGGTTTTCATTCGAGATAACGTATCTGTTGACAATGTTGTCGAGATAATAATGGTTAGATACCGGTTTTTTCTGACAACTTTTCTGACACAAAAATCGGTGTTATCGCCTGAAAAGATACTCTTTGCACGATTTTTAATTATATTTTAGGTTAGCGTTACACCATTATTCAGATAAAAGAACTATCTTTGCGCCCGATTTTTGAACCTAAACTATTTTTGTAATCATGAGAAAGATCAAAAAACCGAAAACAGTCATCGGTATGGATGACTACATGAAGGCTGTAAGAAAGGCCGATCGTGAGGCTGAGATGCAGCTATTGGGACCAGGGTTCCACAGTATGAATCGTATTCACCGCTCCAAGAAGAGCTACTCAAGGAAAGAGAAGCATCAGGGACAAAAGAGCCTTGATGCTTTTCTTATGTTTATACCATTAGTTTACTGAAAACATCAAGTTTAGATTTGAAGACTAAGATATTTTATCTTGTAGATGGCAAAATCTCTGCGTCGATGTATTAAATACACTATTCTTTGTTAATCTTTGATAAATGTAATACAAATATCAAAGAAATATAGTATCTTTGTGCCATTATAAATTACAACTATGGCAATTCCAAAGAAAAACGGTCGTGGAGGACATCGTCCAGGATCAGGACGACCACGTAATGACAGCCGGCTCTATACTTTCCGTGCAGGGGGTAGGGAAGCTGACTTTATTGACCGGCAGGATAACAAGACCTCCTTTATATTATCATGCGTACGTGAGCGTATGCGCGAGGAAGAACCTGACTTCTCGCGTATCGGTCAGGTATGGTCAGCCGAACAGGTTGAGCCACTGGTCATGGATACGTATGACCTTCGCGTTGTTGCCGGATTCCCGATTCCTCTCAATAATGATGAGCGTGCCCAGAAGATAGATGTGCTCCGTATGCTCTGCCCTTATCCTGAAGCCACATATCTTATCAAGGTGGAGGGCGATTCGATGATTGACTCCAACATCCAGAGTGGAGATATTCTCGTTGTAGATAAGAGCAATCGTAACCCAACGGAGAAGCAGGTAGCCATGTGTGAACTCAATGGAGAGTACACGGTCAAGTACGTCCGTCGTCATGATGGTAAGTGCTGGCTTGTACCTGCCAACAAGAATTATCCGGAGATAGAAATCAAGGAAGGTGATGATTTCAATGTATGGGGCATCGTAACCTTTACCATTCATCGACCTCAATCTGACTGATGCCTTACGCATGTATGCCCTTGTGGATTGTAACAGTTTCTTCTGTTCGGTCGAGAAAGTATTTCATCCCGGCTTGAACGGAAAGCCCGTCGTTGTCCTCTCGAACAATGACGGTATTATTGTTGCGCTTACACCGGAGGCTAAAGCAATCGGATTACATCGAGGTGATCCTATCTTCAAGGTGCAGCACATCGTCCGAGCTTATAACGTCAAGATCTTCTCTACCAACATGCCACTCTATGCCGCCATGTCAGAGCGAGTCACCAACATTCTTAGGGGAAGTATCGCACAGGTCGAGAACTATTCTATTGACGAGAGTTTCTGCTGCTTGGACGGCTATGAGCGTCTTTACAATCTTGAGGAGATGATGCGTGAGATCGCTATAAGGATCAGGACATGGACAGACATTCCCGTAAGTGTGGGTGTGGCTCCATCCAAGACACTCGCCAAGATGGGATCAAAGTTCGCAAAGAAGTTCAAGGGTTACCGCAATGTCTGTATGATTGACAATGAAGATAAGCGGAGAAAAGCTCTCGAACTCTTTGACCTTTCTGATGTATGGGGGATAGGAAGAAGTACGTTAGAGGCACTTCGCTACTATGGTATTACAACACCTTTGGAGTTTGCAGAGAGGAAGGAATCGTGGGTTAGGAGTCATTTCAAGCTTCCTGGCATCCGTACATGGATGGAGCTGAACGGTCTTCCTTGCATCGACACGGCAGAGATCAAGCAAAGGCAGAACATCTGTACGAGTCGCAGTTTCGGGGATATGGTGTGTGATCTGGAGAACCTGCGTGAGTCGATAGCCGAATTTGCCGCCAGTTGTGCCAACAAGCTCAGGGCTCAGAAGACCGTAGCAGGGGAGGTGTCGGTCTTCATTGCCAGCAATCCTTTCCGTGAGGATCTTCCTCAGTACAGCAATTTCGGAACCTATCCCTTGTTCGTGCCAACGGCAGACACCATAGAGATAACAAAAGCTGCCCACCATATACTTGAGCAGCTATTTCGTCCGGGGATTCACTATAAGCGTGCGGGGGTGATCTTGAGCGAAATCCATCCTGCCACACCTCTGCAATTACAACTGTTCGACCCTGTCCCGAACCGTCAGGACAGAGCCGAACTCATGGGGGTGATCGATCGGATCAATGGAAAATACGGTCCGAAATGTATTCGTCTGGCAGTGGAAGGCTTCAAGGAAAGCCCCTGGCATGTGAAATGCGAGAACAAGAGCGGAAACTATCTGTCAGATATCAATGATATACTGGAGGTGAGAATCTGATTACAGGGTTACGATCTCTCCGATGCAACAGGTTATGAGCGGAATGCCACTGGCAACAGTGGCTTTCTGTTCGTTCTCTCGTGGTTCATCCCATGCATGATTGGCAAGGGCTACCTTCGAATGATGCACGGTGACGAAGCGCTTAGGATGAAGCTCGCTGACTTCTTTGCCGAGTTCTTCGGGCATCGTGTGGATATTGCACCAGTTGACATCATATTGTCCATTTTCCATGATGGCAAGGTCTATATCTGGGAATTGGCTCCCGAAGCGCTTGTAGCGGACACCATAGCCTCCATCTCCTGAATAAAAGACCTTACGCTTTGGTGTTTCGATGAGCCACGCTGCACGCTGGGTTTTATTCCTCTTGAGTGAGCGGCCAGAGAAATGTCGGGTAGGCAGACAATGGAAGGTGAAATCATCGGCATAATCCTCATTACAATCAAGTTCGATGATCTGTTCCTTCTCATATCCCCAATGCTCGAAGTTTTCGCCTACACCCAAAGGGCAGAGGACTTTGCCGACCCTATCTTTCAGAGCCACCACCGTTTTATGGTCAAGATGATCGTAGTGGTCATGTGAGACGATCAGATAGTCGATATTGTCAGGCATATCATCAGGTTTATAGATGTCGGTACCAGGAAAGACCTTACCCATGATGCTACTGACTGGGGAGAAGGAGATGAAAACAGGATCTACGAGGATGGTCTTTCCGCTCAGCTGCAGCATGAAAGAGCTATGCCCGAACCAGACATACAGATCCTGGTCTTTGGGCAGATACTTCAGGTCGTTCTTCATGACAGGGACTTCGCCCTCTTTGGGGATGAGTCGCTTGCTCTTTTTTCGTCCAGTTAGTATATCCCACATCGAGGTCAGATAGCTGTGCTTGCCGGTCATCAGCACCGTGGAATCCTCATTCTGAAACTCTCCATCCTTGTAGAATGGTGACTGCTTGACCCTTTCCAGACGAGCTCCACGCGGATTACGACCGAAACAAGGCTGGCTGAAGACTATAGGGACAATGATGGCAATAACCAGAAGGAGGAAGAGAAATAGATACATCTTTCTATGATTTTTCATTTATGGTGATATTTCAAGATTGATTTACTTCTTATATTATTCCCCACAGGAACTGCATCCATGTAGGTATTTGTATTTCCCAATCTGCTTCACAATGGCGACCGCCTTGCTGATGATAGAGCCAGGTGCTAGCTCCTTTTTCCTGAACGAGCCCCTCCAGCTCCATGATGTTGCGTGTCATCGGTAGGTCGGATTTCTTCCACTCGTGCGTTCCCCAGCTAAAGAAAATGCGGGTGTCAGGATTCAGATTTGACAGTTTGACCTCCTTACGGAAATCCTTCATGGCAAAACCGACGGCGGGGCTTACACAAGCAGATTTAGAGAAGACATGATTGTATCTCAGAATGCCATAGAGTGCCATCATTCCACCCATAGAGCTTCCTCCGATGGCCGTTGCTTCTCGATGGCTCCACGTGCGGTAGTTGCTGTCAATGTATGGTTTCACCTCGTTCACTATCCATTGCATGGTCAGATCTCCGATACCCGTGATGCTGCCAAACATTCGTGCATAGATACGATAGGGAGAATATTCCTTCAGACGGTCATTGCCCGTATGAGAACACTCCATACCAACCACAATCATCTTCTTTGGCCATTGGTCAAGGAAGTTTTTCAATCCCCATGATTTGCCGAAAGAGGCATCTTCGTCAAAGAAGAGATTATGACCGTCGAACATGTATATCACGGGATAACGTTCCTCACTCTGTTCATACCCATCAGGCAGATAGAGGTGAATGCAACGGTTCTCCTTGGCAGGTTCATACCATCTATCGAATTTGATTATCTGGCTCATTGTTTCAACTTGAATCTATGTTTCATCATCGCCTCATGAGCCAACTCATGTGTCTGTGGCAATAATTGATATTTATGGAAGGGAACAATCTTTACCGTGACCAAGTTGTGCTTTCTCTTGATCGAAATGCAATCATTGATAAGGTCGGCATTGGCAGATTTGTCTGTAGGTTCCTTATCAAAGTTCTGCTGAATGTACGATACATTAGTCAGGAAGACAATATCAGAGCCTTCAGGAATGACCTCCATGGCATGAATCATGACCGAGAGGATCATGCGGAACTCAGTAGTATGATCCTCTGAGATAACGTAGGTCTCAATGATCTTGTCATCTTTCTGCATGATATACGCTCCTCCACTGCTACGTTCCTCATGACCATAGTCACACGAGCCACCGCACCAGATGTAATACGTGCCTGGTGCCATTCGCAGCTTATGTTCTTTCTCTGTCTTCATTTCCGAATTTCCAACGTAACGTCAGGACATAATATGCTTGGTGCTGTCATATCATTCGTTATAGATAGCCACCTTGATTACTCCATCCTCCTTGTTCTCGAATACCCGATATGCTTCCTCAATCTTATCAAGAGAGTAGCGATGAGTAATGAGAGGGATAGTATCAATCTTTCTTTCCTCGATGAGACGAAGGATTTCCTCACAGTCACAACCATCTACACCACCTGTCTTGAAGGTAAGATTCTTGCCATACATCTGAGGCAAAGGCAAAACCTGTGGCTCATCATAGAGAGCAACGACTGTCACGATGGCATTCGGACGGGCACATTGCCATGCCAGCTGGAAGGTCTCTTCGCCACCAGCTACTTCGAGCACTCGATCAGCTCCACCATGGTCGCTATTCTTCAGAACAAAGTCCTTGCAATCCTCGGGAGTAGTGACAAGCACATTGGGGTAGTGTGTTCTGATAAATGCCTGACGCTCTGCCGATTTCTCACAGACAATGATCCGCTTCGGATTCTTCAGCATACAGCAGAGTAGGGTACAGATGCCTGTAGGACCAGCTCCGATGATAAGTACCGTATCGTCTTCGGTAATCTCGGAGATGCGTGCTGCCCAGAATCCAGTAGCCAGCACATCGCCCACAAACAGAGCCTGTTCGTTGGTCACGTTGTCGGGAATGCGGTTCAGTCCCTGACTTGCGAAGGGTACACGGACGTATTCTGTCTGTCCACCGTCGATGCGGCAACCCAATGCCCAACCACCTTCAGGAGAGGTGCAGTTGTTGACGTACCCATGCTTGCAGAAATAGCATTCTCCGCAATAGGTCTCAACATTTACGGTCACACGATCACCTGGCTTGACGTTATTGACCTCGTTACCGACCTCCTCCACAATGCCGACCATCTCATGACCGACAGTAATTCCAGGGACGGCACGGGGCACGCTACCATGCTTGATGTGTAGGTCACTCGTACAGATACTGCTCAATGTCACACGGACGATTGCATCCGTCGGTTCGATGAGCGTTGGTTTGGGTTTCTCGATTAAAGCAAACTTACCTTGCTCAATATAAGTGTATGCTAACATGATTATTCTTTGAGATTCGTTATTTCAGATAACTCAATTTTCACTACAGAGATAAGACCACCATCTTGATCAGGCAAAACAGAATCGATTGTTTCTGGCGATTCAATCAGTTTCAATTTCTGCTTTCTGGTCAGTCGTTTGATCCAGTACTCCAGACGACAGGCAGTCACTTTTTCTTCTGTTTGCCACACAGCACGTATATCCTTCATCTGATGGCTCAAAGTGTATTTAGCGCATCCAGTAAGTTGATGATAGTGCTGCCGAAGACGTTGAACAACATCCTTGGCAATGCCTGTATAAAGGCTACCATCCTCACATTCTATGATATACACGTACACGCGCGTAAGGTATTAACGATCGCCGATAGCCTGGCAGCAATAGTAATCAAAATCGTCAGGTGTGGCCAACGGGTTCATGTCCAATACTGTATAAGCCAGATTGAGCAAGGTGTTACGGTCAATCAGACCATTCAGTGACGAAGCTTCTATAAGTTGTTCTGGTGTCATTTGTTTATTCGTCATTATTGTTTTCAAACCATACTTTTGCCCCTCCGCAAAGGAAGAGCAGGAAGGCCAGCTGTGACTCATTGATCATAAAGTCCTGGATTTCCTTATCAAGTGGAACCTTATCCAATACCATGCGGTAAGCACTCTCGATGGCCGCCACATTCTCCAGCGGATTCTTCTCTTTGAGCATCGGGTCATTGCCGATGAATGCTTGTCCCAGCATGAAGGTGTTCACACTGAGAATCTCATTGTCCTGAGCCTTCTCGATGTCTGGATTCATCCCCATGTCGTGCATACGGGCAAGGACAAGATACATGGCCTTTCGGGTAGCCTGATAGGTCTCGAAGGCAACAGGGGAAAGGTTGTCTAAAGTGATCATTGTGCCAAATCTCTTAAACAACGTGGCAAATTGCCCATTGCGCGATGATGAGCCACACAAGCACAGCACTTGCCGTGACGAGGACAATCCTTTGGGCAAGGACACTCGATGTCCGGATTGTGCGGACAGACAGGTTTCAGAGTTTCGTTCATACCAGTTTTCAATATTGAGTTTCATTTTCATTAGTTGTCAATCTCTTTATGGCCAGATGATGGCCTACGGCTGCTGCTTTGTTGAACCAGACCATGGCCGTGTCAAGGTCGGGTGCATCCACCCAGCCCTCTTCGTACGACTGGCCGATACGATACCAAGCATATGGATCCTCAGATAGATGATAGGCTTCGAGAGCAAGTTTTGCGTTTCGCTTGTCATCCAGCTTTCCCCGACGATAGATGTCACCCAGATTCGTAGGAGCATAGTATCTATCCCCTTGACGGATGGCTTCTTTGTACCATTTGATAGCTGTAGTAATGTCCACCTCTACATCTAAGCCATGCTCAAAGACAGTACCAATATCATTGAGTACCACTCCTGGCACTTGCTTGCCTTTCTCGTATTCTCGGCCAATGGCAAGCAGGAGATCAACGTCTTCTATTGAGTAGCTCTCGGTTGTCTCAGCTCCATCTGTCTGCCAAGATTTGACGATGCCGATCGATTCATGCTGGGGCACATCCACCTCCTCGTCCTCGACCTCCATTTCTTCCCTTTCTTCATCTTCTGGCACCAATCCATGACGCAGCATGTACTGAATGTAGCCGTAGATACGGGGAGAAGAGGAGTGAAGTGTCACGCCAAATTCATTGAGCAATGCTTCGGTAACGTAAGGGAATGAATCGGACAAAGGCAGCTCGAAGTAATACTTCTGGCCGATGCTGAGCAGGCATTTCAGATAAGCCACCTCTTCACCGATACAGTATTCCGTCCACTCTTCATCGAATGTCTGGAAAGCACTCTTCCCATCTTCTGAATGATAGGGGCAGTCGCAAAGATAGGAGTTGAGAGTATCGACCAGATAAGGGAAAAATCCGTAATCATTGTATGATGCAATGCTATCCATAGACAGCACATACTCGCCGTCACCTCGTTCGATTGAGAACAGGGTAGTGGATTGCCCCTCTCGATAGAATCCCCAAGCATCAGGAACCTCCTCGGGTGAAATGCTCAGCACAAGATTCTTCACTCCAAGGAGTTTGGCGTACTCCTTGAAGTCAAAGTCTCTTGTTGATAGTATGATTACTTGTTGCAGCATATCATTTGAATAGCGGGTTTATCTCGATGCCTAATTCTCGATTGAGATCCTCTCGCAGCTTTGGACCAGTTCCAGTAAGGGCGCTAATGCCTAAAGCCTTGCCCGGGGTAGCCTTGCAGTATTGGGCTAATCTTGCAGGTATGATTTCCGCATAGACAACCTCATACTTTAGGATAGGATGCATCAACACACCTGAATCTGTGATACGTGTGCGTTGAAGTGCTTCCACTTTGTCCGTTCTGTAGAACATAAAGCCGTTTTCGTCTCTGAGGGTTGTCAGCAGATAATCATCCTCAGATGCAGGACAGGCAAAGATCATCTTCTCATCGACATGCTTATAGCTGGTGAAGTAGTTCTTTTCGAGTATCTCCTTCATTGCCACACGGCATACTTTGCCATTCTCATAGACCGATACAAGATAGCCAGTCGTTTCCTCTTCATTGATAGTCAATGCAAGGTCATACTCATCGATATTATATGGAGGCTGTTCTGCATCCAACAGAATGAACTTGTTGTTAGGCTGGAAGCAAATATAAGCCTCTGGCTCGGCATAGTCAGTTTCCCAGTTGAACAGTACGTTATTGCGCCAAGCACTGGTGCTTATCTGATCGGTGCTGTTTATCTTTGCTACGTTGTTCTTTGGCTTTTCCTCTTTCTTTTCGGGCTCCTTCTGTTGATTAAGCTGAGCCACAAGCAAAGGACGTTTCTTCAGGAACTCATCGCGGTAGGCTCCCGTCAGCGGTTCGCTACTGGTGTCCTGTCGTTCGTAGATGGTTCCTTCGAGCAATACCACATGAGGACAAGGCTTAACTCTGACTACGTAAATCTCTTTATCGTCCGTCTCTTCCCATTCACACGATACGCAAGAATTGGCTTCAAGGCCAAGCGCTGCCTTCACCTGATTGTGGAAGTAGATGTCATATTTGTCCTGACTGTAGCAGAAAGTACGGAATGCCAGATCGTTTTCGAGGCCAGTAGCCACACCCTCATTGCTCACACCAAGATAGAGTGTGCCACCTTCTGCATTCAAGAAGGCAGCCACCTCCTTCAAGATGTTGTAGGTCTGAATGCGAAGGTCTGCACGGTAATGGTTCTCTGGTGGATAGACAAGGCTTGTCTTGAACTCGACGGTCTTGCTTTCTCTGCCAAAGATCTTTTTCGTGGATTTCCTTTGTTTCAAGCTGAGCAAAGAGAAGATTCGTGCGTTGATCTCCTCTTGCGACTTGTTCATGTCTTTGTCCGAAGTGAAGTTCCAGCTCAAAACCATCGAGGCAAGTTCCTGAAGGCTTTCGTCCTTCTCCTCAGAGATCATTCTCCAGAGCTCGTGGTTGCGTTCTGGATGACCTTGGCAGCTGACCGCCATAATCTGCATGAAGCGGAGTCGTAACTGACTGCCAGGAGCAAAGATGTCTGGAGCCGCTTTCTGTAGCTCTTCAAGCTTCTCTGCATCCACCTTCTCATTTATGCAGAACTCCTGAAGCATTTCCAGCAAAGTCATCCTCCACTTGTAATACTCAGCCAGTTCTTTGTCATTGACTATCATGGCAAGCAAACGGGCAGCACCGAGGTAGTTGAAACTACGGATAGTAGGTTCGATGGCAGCTTGTCTGTCAAGCAGAAGAATCAGCTCCTTGATGTAGGTAGGTGTAAGTTCTGCACCTTCCTGGCTTACTTCTTCAAGCATATCGTCGGCATCGTCATCAAGCACGTCATCAGCATAATCGTTGATGAGATTCATGAATGCCATCGTTTCATCCCAACGTGCGAAGGTATGCTTGATTGCGCTGACCGTGACATTACTATATCTCATGTCATCATCTTGATCGACAATTACCTCCAGATAGTCACCAGGTCTGACTGGTGAATCGAAATTGGCAGGGATAGAAGCTGTCATCGCAATTCCTTCGCGAGAAAGACCATTCGCGCTGTTACCCATCACGCTCTTGACCTTCATGACCTTAGTGTCCTCAAATGCAATTTCATCATGCACCCATGCACGAATCAATCGTTTCATATTGAACGTGCAATCACCGTCTGGGTTAACACTGACTACCTTGGCCAGCATAAGCAGAGGATAGCCACCTTCATCAACAAAGCATTCGTCATAAAGGCGAGGATTCCAATCAACGATGTCAGAAATGGACATTGTTCCTTCTCCCTTGTAGTGTTCCTCTTCTATGACGCAATGCATAGTGTCACCTGTAATTCTGTCAACTCTGATATGAACTACGTCGCCTTGATCTGGCAGGAACTTTTTGACGGCTTGCCTTACGGGTTGCTTTTCGCCAAAGATATTGAGTTCAATTTCTGACCACATCTGTTTGTATGGTCGGAGTGTGTCCATGGCTACACGTGTTTTGCGAGAAAGGGTATCTGGAAGCAACACCTGAAGCTGATGCCACAGATTCAATTCCTTTGGCAGTACTGGCCATGACTCTTCTTGTATATTGGGAAAAATCGTCACTCCGCTGTTTCCCACACGTAGTATGGCCTTCTGCCCCTTGTATTCGTGTTGCAGCAGATTGCTGACATCCTCCGTTGTTTCGCTTTCCAGGAAGGCACAGAGCTTGTTGGCCAAAAGCTCAACATTCTTCGTGTCATCCCAGTTGTAGTAAGAGCCGGATTCGCCCATTTCCATCAACGCGCGGAAACTACGTTCAAGCAGCGTCTTGGGCGAGCGAGTCAGGAAGTACGAGGCATAGCGATACAGCATCGAGCGGTTGAGCTTGATGTCACAGGGGAGTTTATCTTGGTTGTCCTCTTCGATGGTATTGATCAGAAGCAACTGTACTGCGAGCGCTTTGATCAGAGAGCGAACATTTGCACTTGCGCTTACCGAAAGTAGGTCAGCGCTCTTCCTTCTCGATTTGATATACATTTCGAGCAGTTGGATGAAGGCGCTTCGGAAAGGTTCCTGCTTCCAGTAGTCAAGCGTACTGTCATGGATTACTTCGAGCAGGTCTTCCATCCTGTTTTCCATCAAATCCGTGCGAAGGGCGAAGATGGTGATCAGTATTCCTAACCGATGGTTGGGGTGGTAGATGTAGCCACTGCATCTGAGCTTTGAAAGTAGGGAATCAATATACGAGTCACACTCATCCTTCTCGACGATTTCAACCGCTTGGCCAAACCGTTCAGTCAGATCGAGTAGCTTTGAGATTCTTTCCTGGAGATTGGTACGTTCTGATTGTTTTTCGTTTTTCAATATGTCGCAACCTTCGAGCAGGAATAGGCAGACTTCATGTATCTCGTCCAACGTTTCGCGCATGGCTTCACCGGCTGCAAGGAGTTCGCTTTGTAGCCATGACGTACATTGTTCGTCATAGATCTTCTTCTCTTGACTGCTGAAGACCAGCTCTACATATTTGTTTTTGTCCCAGCATTGTCTATGTGAGAAGTTGGAAATAGCTTCTGTGATTCTTTGCTGCAGGTCTTTGCTCTTTGCACTTTGTTGACGGGTCGAATCGGATAGTTTTAGGGTAAGTTTGTTCCCCCTGATGTCTTCAACGATACATTTTACATGCTGATGGGCATAGAGTTTCGTGTCAGCTTTTTCGTGAAGATTAAAGACGAATCCATATTTATCGCTCAGCGCGAAAGTCTTCTTCTTTTTGCTTGACTGATATTCCCTAATGACTACAAAAGGATATTCTTTGCCTGTTTCGTAGAACCTCCTCAAGATCGGACCAAAGTCCTGCTCTAAAGTTAGCTCACCGCTGATGTTGTTTATGTCCTTTACGATACACCTCAGTTTTTCAGGAACCTCCTCTTCAAACTGGAACCTGAACAAGCTGATAGCTTGCCGTCGTTCATCTGGTGTCTCAACTATGTAGCATTGTTTTGAATTGACGGTTTTCCGTTCAATTACCGCAAGCTCTATTGTCTTGCCTTTTTCTATTGTTTCCATGTTTACATGATTATAATAATTCAATCAATTTGTCTTCTCTGATCACCTTCGGCTGACTCTTCCCAGCCAAAACCAGCACCTTCTTGCCGTTGCGGTAGATGTGAAGCTGGCGACTGCGAACTATAGCCGTCAACTCCTCATCCTCCTGCATGGCCAGCCAGATAGGGTAGTACGCTCCATCTTTTTCAAACAGCTTCTTCTGGAGGTGCGAGCACATGTTTGTGGTGTCGATCGTCATAGGTCGATTAGTCTATATTATTTATTCTTAATCTAAAGGCCATTGGCTTATCTTCCTTGCAGTGAAGAAAAGAGGGAATACTTTTACCCTTTTTTCAAATCTCAGTCACTTATTTTAATTTTGATGCCCAATCTGAAACCTTTGTGTCTAAACTCCTTGCATTTGCAGGAGAGGAAGACATCACGTATTCATGTGGGAAGTTAATGGTAAATGCTTTTTCTGCTTCATGTCCATTCAATACTACTTTATTGATGGAAGGATGTGATTCGAGAAATGCAATAAGATCATTTGGAATCTCTTGTTTGATATTTGAGTCAAGTGCACCTTCTCGTTCGCAGCTACTAAAGACATCCCACAAAGCTAGATGATTTTTATGTATACAATTTATTTTTTCCTCGTAACTCTCAAATTCTTTGCCGTCATTATAGATAGTTGCGATAATCTTCCAGAAACTATTTCGAGAATTTGCATAATACTCGCCTTTTCTCAATGATTCTGGGCTCGGCATAGTTCCAAGAATAAGGATTTTTGATTCAGAATCAACAATAGGGGCAAAGCATTCAATTCTATCTCCTGATTTTATTTTAGGGGCATCGTTCTTGGAAGCAGATGATTTGGAAGCAGATGATGTGGTCACTGTTTGTACCGCATTTTTGTCAACGAGTATTACCCCTTTTTCTATGAATTTATGAAAGTTGGCAAGGGTGTATTCACAACCTTGAGCAAATTCACTCCAATATAACCCTTTTTTTCGCAGTTTAGCTCTTATGCCTTTCTGCTTGTCTGGGGTAGCGTGTTCTAATTCTGAAATAAGTTTCTCAATTTCAATAATCTCAGAACTATTAAATGTCATTCTTACTTTTCGCATATGATTCAGTAATTTCAATTTATGCCCATTCAAAATTTTCCTTCCCAGCTCCAATCTCGAAATGCAGCTTGGCAATGCCCAAATCCATTTTCGTATAGCCGAGCATGGAGAACGAGGTCGAAGCCTTCACCTTCATTTTCCCTTCTTTCTTGCCCAGTATAAGCTCAAAGTAGAACTTCTGCTGATTGACGGCAGTAGGAGCGAGGAGGGCTGCATCGACTCCCTTGCTGAACCACACGGGAGTCAGGTCATCTGCGTTGCTCACCTCTTCGCGACTCTTGATCTTGTGTGTGCGATACTTGTCTTCGCCATAGCCGAGGGCAATGACACAGGCCACCTTCTCGCCATCATTGAGTTTGAAAGCGTCATTCACCTTACGATAGGTGAGTCCCACCCAACAGGTATTAAGCCCAAGCGTCTGAGCCAGCAACACTATCTGCTCGCCATAATAGCCAATGCGCTCATCCAGATCAGCAGCCTTGCGTCCGGCCATAATCAGGTAGTTCTCTACGCCCGAGAACACGCCATACGACATGATGCCCGAGAAGGCCTTCTTCTCGTCTGTCACCAGTTGGATGTGAAGATTACCCAAGCTGTTACACTCATCAATCTTCTTTTGGAGAATGTCAATGAATTCCTCCGAGAGTGGCTGATGCTTGTAGTTTCGCACACTATGACGTGCCTTGATCGCTTCTTCTAATGTCATGATTTATAATTTCGTAAATCACTTTGTATAAACACCTTCAATCTCGACTACATAGACGGTATGCCAGCCACCATGTGCACCATAC
>JAZRVB010000208.1:0-10486 GCA_045598885.1 Bacteroidales bacterium | reverse complement strand
CTGATTGCCTTCTTGATGAGATTTTTCGGTAAATGCTGCGCTATTTGCGCAAAAAGTGTTATCTTTGCCATTGGAGTTGTGTTTTTATTGGTTCATTTAACTAAGATAACGATAATATCTTAGATGCACAACTCCTTTTTTATTTTTTTCGATTTTATTGAAATCCCTGGCTTTTTTTCAATTTATTTTGGACACTATTGGCCTGAAAGACAATATTGCTTCAACCAGATGGCTTTTATATTAACTCATCATCTTCGTCACCAAGCATTTTGAGTTTATTTTCTATCTGGGCGATGGTGTCGTTGATTTTAGAGATCTGGCCTTCGAGGAAATCTTCGCTATATTTGGCATCGCAGAAACCATTGCCACGAGCCACATACGCACCATCATCCTCCATATCTGCCTCCAAGTCTAAATAGTTGAGCAGCAGCTTGCGCTGCTGCTCTAACTCATTCTGTAGTTCAGCTCTTGTCATGTTGAAATTCGGAGTTTATCAGAGTCCGATTTTTTCATTGACAATCTTGATAATCTCAGCCTCTTCGCGAATGGCGCGAGCCTCGATGTCGGCAGCCTTGGCAAGGATGTCGTTCTTGAAAGCCTCGTCTTTCAGCGAGCTGGCGTTAATCTTCACATTGAGATGTGCGCCCATGACGGCACTGCGGGCAGCCAATGCCCCCACGCCTCCATCGGTCACGCTGGCGGGGTTCCCCCACTCCACCATAGCACGGCAAACCTCGAATGCCTCCAGGCTCTTCTGCATTGTGTGGAACGGAACCTCGGTGGCGAACTTGGTGGCCTCTTGGATGGCGGCACTGCGGGCAGCCTTCTCTTCGTCAGTCTTTTTAGGAAGACTGAAAGCATTCATAATCTTATTGAAAGCATTGGTATCCTCATCCACGAGATGAAGCAGTTCAGTCTTCAATGCCTGACCCTTGACGGCCACATCGGAGAACTTCTCCCACTCATCATCGTATGCAGCTTTGCCGCCGGTGAGGTTGGCAACCATTGTTCCGAGCGAAGCTGCCAAAGCGCCCATATATGCGCTCACGCTGCCGCCACCGGGTGCGGGGCTTTCGCTGGCGGTCTCATCGCAGAAACCTGTGCAGGTGAGGTCAACCAGTTTCTTCTGGTTGTGGTCTTCGATCAAGAACTCAATAACCTTCTCCTTGGGGTCGAAAGGCTTCAGGTCGTCCAAGCCCATGCTCTTGATGGCCACCTTCATAATCTCATCCTCGCTGACGCCGAGGCTGCGCTGTTGCTTTGCCAGATAGTATTTGCCGGCATCTATCAGCACGCTCTTGGGAATCAAGCCCACAATCTCACAGCCCGTAACACGCAGTCCGCGGTTGGCTGCGCAACGGCACACCTCGTCAAAGCAGAGGTGCACGGGAGCCACCTTGATAGAAGTGATGTTCATCGACACCTGGGCAATGCCGTAGTCCTCGATATACCAGCCGATGGCCTTAGTGCCTTTCAGCGTGCCGGGGATCATGATAGGCTTGCCGTTCTCGTCCTTGATGATTTTGCCGCTGGGCTTGCCGCCTTCGCGCTGCGGACGGCCTTTCTCACGGACGTCGAAAGCGATGGCATTGGCTCGGCGGGTGCTGGTAGAGTTCAGGTTGTAGTTGATGGCCACGAGGAAGTCGCGTGCGCCCACCTGAGTGGCACCGGTCTGGGCCACATGGTCATTCCACTCGTTGGGGCCGAAGTCGGGTTTCCACTGTTCCGTTCCGAGACGGGTGTTCAGGCTCTCATATTCGCCAGTGCGGCAGTAGGCCAGATTGCGGCGTTCAGGAATGAAGGCTGCGCTCTCGTAGGCATAGATGGGGATGTTCAGCTCGTCGCCGATGCGCTTGCCCAACTTGTGGGCATATTCTACCACCTCTTCCATCGTGATATTGCTGACCGGGATGAGGGGGCACACATCCGTAGCGCCCTGGCGGGGGTGTGCGCCGTGATGCTGACGCATATCGATAAGTTCGGCAGCCTTCTGCACCACACGGAAAGCAGCTTCGCAAGCCTGCTCGGGCTCGCCCACGAAAGTGATGACGGTACGGTTGGTTGTTGCGCCAGGATCGACGTCAAGCAGTTTCACACCTTCAACTTTCTCAATCTCGGCAGTCACCTGATTGATGATATTCATGTCGCGCCCCTCGCTGATATTGGGCACGCATTCGATAAGTTGTTTCATATTATATAATGTATTAATATTTATATACGTTTATCATACAAATCTTTGCAGCATTAGCTGCTGAAAATCCAATGCTGCAAAGATACGAAAACTTTTTGAATTAGAAATGCTTATTTTCAAAATCACCAAATACCATGTGGCTCAGAGCATATTGTGGTATGTCCGAATGAATTTGAGAATGGTTGTTGCGAACCGTGAAACTATGTATTATCTGGTTGTTTAATCAATCATTAATTGTGATTTGATATAGGTTATCTCTTCGCTACTGATGTTATACTTGGAATAGATATACGAATTAATATCAGAAATCCCGCAGACATTCTCGTTGTCAGCAGGTTTCATAATTGGGAGTTTGACTAATGCGTGTTTATTATACTGATATCCATGAGAGCCCAATTCAACACTTGAAAATATGTTTTTGTAGGCAAATTCAAAGAGCTCGCTTGACAATGTCGCCTGTATATATTGGGCATAATCCGAAATAAGCATAAAACAAGTCTTATCCAAGTACACGCCTTCTTCATCGTATGCGAAGTATGCGCCTTGTGTTGTCTCTGGATAAATCACTTTAGGCCTCGAGAAGTCCTCCAAATAAGCACAATTCCGTAGATTGTATGGCGTAACGCCTTTGTCTGCACGTTTTTTTATATCCTCCCAATAGCAATCAAGGTGCTGCTTTACGGATGGGTAATCATTGATATCAATTGGAGGGAACTTCCCGCCCACTCCATTATGGGTGTTAATTAGCCACAAACCTGCCCAAGCATATTCATATCTCTTTATGTCGCGGCCTCGTAAAATAGGCCTCATAAGCTCCTCCGTCCTCCTCCGCTCTTCATCAGTCTCGCAATTGGACAATATCTCATCGTGTTTCTCGGTTGTGATGATGAAAGCCTCGTTGCATCCCGTGAGTACCCCACGATAGATTGTTATATCCCAATCTTTCAATGGAACTCCGACAGCCTCAATTTTCTGCTTGATGCTTTGCTCGATAGGAGACAGTATCATCCAGCTCCCCTCACCCTGATAGGAGGATTCGCTGCTGTTCTGTCTAACGAAAACGTCTAAACCATCAAGACAGTTCTTGCTGTCCTTGGATGTTATCACACTTTTTGTCCGTCCTTCGTTCTTTGATTTTGAGAACAAGAGAATATTGGTGTCAACCGTGGCCGTGTCAAAAACCTTCACTCCCGCAAAATCAATCAGCAGCAATGGATTCGTCTTTGAGGCAAAGAACGCTCGCAGTGAACAGCCATAGCCTGCCCGCATCCATTTGTTCGAGGTGATATACATAAGGTTGCCATTATCGCACAATAATTTCTGTCCTTGCTCATAAAACAGGCAGTAGATGTCCCCAGTGCGTTCAAATGTTTCAAAGCTATGCTCTTCGTACAAATCCCCCAACTTGGCATCAACCATGCGGCCTTTCTTGTCTTGAATCTGAAATCCCAAAGACTTTTGCAATTGAATGTACGGCGGGTTGCCTATCACAATATCGAAACCGCCATTGTTCTCAAAAACATCCGAGAACATGATATGCCAGTCGAAGAAGTCCAAATCCGTGTTGGCTCTTTCCTGCAATGAGATGGATTCATCGTTCAGCCTGTCGCGTATCCCCTGCCCTTTCCGCAGCACATTGAGTTTCTCCTCGGGAAGAATCTTCTTGAGGTCTTCCATGTTCCGAGGCTCGAAGATGTCACCTTGCACAGCATTTTTCTCTTCCCAAGCCCGCAACTCCTTGCTAATCTGCAAGGCCACAATGTCCAATACCAATTGCTTGATGCGAATCTCCGCCTTGCATTTTTCATCACCCACAAGCGCATAGTACGATCCCTGCAACTCAAGCAGCTCTTGGAGGCGCTGTTGTTTGGCTTTGTCTTGCAGCCCTTGCACTTCCAGATTGATATATTGTCCGTCGAAAGTAGGTATCAACGAGTTGCCCCGCATAATCTTGTAGTTCAAGTTCGGCAGTGCTTCGGGTTCCTTGGCATCCACCAAGAGCGCCAGCCAGAATCGCAGCCGTGCTATGTCCACTGCTCCCTGCTCAATATCCACGCCATAGATGTTGTTTTGGATGATCTCTTTTTTGACCCGCACATAGTCATCAAATCGTTCCGCCGTCAGCTCCTCGAGCATCGTCCTGCGGCAATTGAATATCACGTTCAGCACACCCATCGGGAAAGCTCCCGAGCCAATAGCCGGATCGCACACCTTCACCTTTTTTCAGCAACTGTCCCACCAGCTTGGCGTTTTTCATCTCCTTGATGGCATCGCCCAGCTCATTATGGTTCACCAGCAGCTCAATATCCGCATGAAGGCTTTCGTCGGTATGAGATTTGAGATACTGTATCACGCTCTCGCAGCTCATATATCTGACAATCTCTTTGGGCGTATAGTATGCGCCCTTGTCCTTGTTGTCCTCCAACAGGTTCTCGAAGATTTTGCCCAGCATCTCGGGGTCCACGCCCACCTCGGCATCGTTGGGGTCATTCTCATCAATGGTGAAATTATACCGAGCAAAGAAGTCGAACAGTTCTTTGAAGTACTCTTTGGGGAATCGAGAGGCAGGAACATCATGCTTGTCCCTCTCGAACAGCCCGCCGCTGAGGAACGGCACCGACTGCCACTCGTCCAGCAGTGCCAGGTTCCACCCCTCATTGTGGAAAATCTCTCTTCTCGATTCCTTCTGCGTGTTGAAGATGCCGAAAAAGAGCGGCTCCAGCACCTTGTCCAAGAAATCTTCCTGGCAGGGGGAGCTGTTGAACAACTTGCGCAGATAATTCGCATTATCTCCCAGCCAACCTTTCTTTTGCACAAACTGCAAGAACACCAGCCGTCCCATCAGTTTCTTCACATAGTCTCGAATGGCCTTGTCTTCCCAATCGGCAAATTCTGCTCCGAAATACGCTGCATCACTCTTGTGCTCATACACGAAGTGGCACAGCTTCTCGTACAGCTTTTTGTAATCATCAAAGAACTCGTCACTCAGCGACTCCACCGAGAAGGTCTCATACAGCGACTCCATCGACAGCTCCTTGCCTTGCAGCTCATAGAGGCGTTTCACCGGTGTGTTGTAGAATTGTGTCGGATTGCCGAAAACATAAGTGAAGCGTTTGGGCGCAGTGGCGTTCTTTCCAAAATCGGAAATAAACGACAGGCGCCAATGCTCCAAATCGCTGAAGACCACGATGGCCGCATCCACATCATACTTCAAGAAAGGCTTCACAAGGTTGCGCAGTCCGACACGTTTGCGCAACACATTACCCGACTTGATCTGAAAGTGGAAGAAGCCCAACCTCAACCCGTTCTTCATCTCTTTGTCGCCCAAGTAATAGCCCAAATCGTCGCAATCGCCCAAGTCGAGCGGCTGCGGAGTGGTGCGGATGTCTGCGTCGAAGAAATCCTTCATGATGGTCTTCCACTCCTGATGGTCGTAAAGTTTTTGAAATATTGACCTTAATTCCTCTTTCTTATACATGGTTTGCAGTTTAAAAGTTATTGAATGGATGTGAATTTCCTACAAACTCCCAATTCATAATCACACAATGGTTTCTGACACAATGAGTCCGATAGTGCCGATGCCCTCTTCATTCTCGTTTTTAGTGTCGTTCGGCGTGATGTCGAGATGGTATGTGTCGTACAATTCCGAAACCTTATCGGCAAGTGCCAGCCTCTTCTCTGTTGTCGGAAGTTTCTTGCACCGGCGAGAGGCCTGGCGCAGCTCGGTCTCAATCTGGTTGTACGTTCCCTGCTGCACGATGTTATCAATGTGCTGCATTGCTCGAACAATTCGGCATTCTCGTTCTCGGCAGCTTCCACCTTGATTTCTTTCAGTATCTTCAGGGCTTCGCTGTTGGATGGTGCAACTGGGCGGCCATGCACCTTATTGGTGTCTTCAACCTTCGCCACGCTCTTCTTGAAAGCCTCCATAGCCTGGTGCACCTGAGCATAGTGGACATCCAACGCATCTTCGAGTCGCAGCGGCTGCTCCGCAGGGTCGGCACGCAGGATGTCGGCAGCATCGAGGAATGTGATGGGCTTGACTTGTTCCCCAACAAGGTAATATTCGGTCTTGCGTGGGTCGGCCAGGAATGCCACTGTGCTATCGGCCACTATCCCTTCAACGGCCACGTTGCTTGCAGCGCGTATGGTGCGGCTCTTGGCGGGCAGGCCTTTGATTTTGTTGTACAACCCTCGGTCGGTCTGATAGAGCTTGCGGGCTTCCTCGAGCAAAGCCAGTATGCGGTCGGTGTCGTCCTGCACATCGGCATTGAAAAGATGGAACTCTCTTACCATCTCCTCGTGAGAATAGATCTTGGAGTCCTCGCCCAGAGCCGACTGGAAGCCTTGCAGCTTGATGAGTGCGTTCTTGTACAACTGTATCTCTTCGTCGCCCTGGCGCGATGGATAGAACATATAGTTGTAGATGCTCTCGGCTCGGGAGCCGATGCGGTTCACACGTCCGTTGCGTTGCATGAGGCGCGAAGCGTTCCATGGCGAATCATAGTTGACCACCACATTGCTGCGATGGAGGTTGACACCCTCGGCCAGCACGTCAGAGGTGATGATGATGTTATAGTCATCCCGTTTGTCTGCGTCATCGATGTTGGCATCGAAGTTGGCACGGATGGCTGCCGAGATCTGGTCGCGGTTAGAGGAATCAACGCGGAGGATGTCGTTGCGGCCAAGTCGTGACTTGAGTTCCCTCTCCAAATAGGTGATGGTGTCCACGCTTTCGGAAAATACCACCAGCTTCTTCTCGAGATTGCGCTGGTCGAACAACTCCTCTTGCAGCAGCTTGACAAACAAGTCAAGCTTCGGGTCGTCCTCCACCGTGTCCCAATCCTTGCACAGCTCGCGCAGTTTCACCGAGTCCGCCTTCAGCATCTCAAGAAATCGTGGGTCGAAATCCTTAGGCGAATAGGTGAACTCATCGGCCGACTTGCCTTTGTGTTCGACGATATACTCGATGATTTCGTCAATTGACATTCCGCGTTCTTGCAGCTCGCCCACTTTCACATCCGACACGATGACCACCTTGCCTTGTTCGAACATGTCTATCATGCCGTTCGTCACATTCAGGAAGGTGTGCAGCGAGCGTTTGAAGGCATAGAAGCTGCTCTCCAGCCGTTTGACCAGATGGGTGCGATAAATGCCCATCAGCAGCTGGGCCGAATGCTGCTTTTGTTCGTCCGGAACCACAAAGAACTCCGGACCGCGATAGCGGGCATAATAAAGTCCTTCGCCCTTGGGGTTCCCTTCTCCTGGCACATCCGTGAGCAGGTCGAGCGTGTCGTAGAAGAGCCTCTTGAGTTTATGGCTCATCTCATACAGCTCCTCCTGCGGGTCGAGCATGACGGGAAATCGTTTGCCCTGGCGTTCCAAGTCCTCCCGATAGCTCGGCACATGCAAGATGTTGGTACGGGTGCGGCGCACCATGATTTTGGACAGCACCTTCTGGCGTATTTCGGCATAGAGGGCATCCACTCGGCGGGTGAGCTCTTTGGTGTCTGGGTTGGGGTCTTTGCGCTCGTGCATGATGCTGTCGTACTCTTTAGTCCAAGGCGCAAAGACCTCGGCCAGATCGCGCACTCCCTCGATGGTGCTGCTGCGGGTGTCCTGGAACAGCTGTATCTGTGCCAGGAAGTCGGAAGGACGGTTGTTGAGCGGTGTGGCCGAAAGCAGCATCACCCGCTTGCGCCCCGGCACCTTGCCTCGGTTGATGCGGGGAGCCTTGCAGATATTCTGAAGGTCGGAGAAAGCGCCTGTGCCGTCATGCCGGAAATTGTGCGCCTCATCGACGATGACAAGGTCATACTCTTCGCGTCCCCAATAGCCGTCGCTCTGGTTGATGACCTTGAAGAGGCTTCCGCTGCTCACAAACTGAGCATTGGCGTTCCGAATCTTGAACAGCCGGAAAGTCTCCTCCCAATTTTGTTTGACAGATGGCGGAAAGACCACCAGGATGCGGGTATAGCGTCCATTGGCCTCTATGAAGCGTTTGGCAATCATCGTGGCAATGACGGTCTTGCCCAAGCCCACCACATCGGCCAAAAAGAACCCGTTGTGCTGCATGAGCATTTGATAGCCCTGAATGGCCGCATCGTGCTGATAGCGCAAGTCGGCCACGCCTTCGGGAAGCTGCAACGAGAAATCGTCTTCGACCTGCAAGCCGAAAGTGTCGATCAGCACCTTCATATAAATCTCGTATGGCGAAGGCAGCTCGTCGGCCAGATGCGTCTGCCGCTTGGCATTCTGCACATCTTCGAGGGTGAGCGGGACGGCTTCGCCCCACAGCTTCTCGAACTCGTCATTGCAGTACTTCACGTCATCGTAATCCTTCATGGCCACATTGAGCTCGTAACGCGGAGGCTTGGAGGTGCCCAAACCTTGGTCAGAGATATTGGACGACCCCATAATGACCCAGCCGTCTTTGTTCTCATTATACCCTTCGGGAAGCATGAGGTAGAACTTGGCATGGAGATTCCTGCTGCGGTCTATGCGCATCTCCACACGTCCGTCCATAATATCCTGGCACAGCTGGAGGATGCCCCGCTCGGTCTCTTCATCGTAGGCACAATCCTTCACCTCTTGAATGAAGTCTTCTGTGTAAATCCGCTTCACCTCTTCGGCACTGAATGCTTTGTGCTCCAGATATTTGCTCTGGTTCTTGAAGAGCGGGTCGATATTGATGCCCACCAAGATTTGGATTTTGCTGACCGTGGCAAATTTCGTCCTCAGCTTGAAATAGCCCGAAGTGCGGAAATAGCCGGCCACAGCACGGAAGGTGTCGAAATCGGCCATGTTGCGGGCAATACCGCAAAACTTATCGAAAAGGGTATTGTCTTTGTTGTTGAAGAATTTTGTGCTCACAGCCCTCTCGCCTCCCTATAGGCGGAGAAAGACGCACCAAAACATTTTGCGTTCATATTCTGCGCGATGTTGTGCGGATGCTTATCATTTTCGGATTGCGGGCAATGCGCATAAGGCCTATGAAAAAGCGTGGACTTGTGATTATCCACGCTTCTGAGGCCCTAGGAATTGCCCGTTACACCAGATAAGTCACGTCCACGCAACACGCAGACGTTTGGCTGACTTACTCGATGGCGTAACTCACTTTGAAATTTCCTAGGTTTCAGAAGCTATGCCGAATAAATAGCAAACGCTAATTATTAATTCTGAGCCCAACTCTCGGCTCTGTCTTTATTTTTATATGCGGCAGAACGGTTATTCCCGACAAACTGCACGCATGAAAACGAAACAAACCATTGACTCACAATATTATGATACAATCAATAGCATTTTGTTTCATCTGCAAATATACAACTTTTTTTGCAATCATCCATTATTGTTTCAGACATTAAGAACTCGGGCGGCATCATTCAACGGGGTCTGGCACGGTGCCGTTTTGTCTGTTCTGCTGCTCCGCTGCGACACCGTTGAGGAGTCGCTTTCCTTACCCATTTCTCCACTCCTATAGGAGCGAAGAAAAAGCGAAGGCAGAGCGAAGGCATCGAGGACGCATTGAGGATGGGAAATTGAGAAGTTTTTTAGACTTGGAAATGGGAAAATGCAAATGGAGAATTGACCGCATTGGCCAATTCTCCATTTGCAATTTATAAGGCGACCTCTAATTATTATCAAGAATTAGTGAATTAGAGAATATGTCTATTGTGGAATTACTGTTACACTTTTTGAATTGGGGGAATTTGTCGCATCCGTTGTATGCTAATTCTCTAAATCCTCAATTCCGCAAACTAAATTACTGAATATTTTCGTATGGCAATCAGGTCAATCAAGTTGTATTTCCAGACCCGATTCGTGCCGGTTGTTGAAAATTGCCGATTGCGCGGGCACACCTTCCCCCACCCAGACCTGGGACGAGATAAAAACACGAAGACGGAGCCGTCACACCTGCAGCTTCATGTAGTCGGCGTTTTCGGTGTAGAGAAGCAGCACCTTCCTGCTGTTGCGCACCACCCATTTGAAGGGGACGCTGATGAAGGAGAACACAAAGCGTTTGACCCTTGAAGCCTTGGACAATCTGAAGTTCAATGCTGCCAGTTTCCCGATGAAGTGGCAGTAATAGTTGTGAATGAAGGCTGTCATGATCATGAATGCGGTGTTCTCGGCCAGGAAGGAGCAGGGGAGGTGGCCCCATCCGAAATCGTTGTTCATGCTGTCGAAGCACCTTTCGGTGCCGGCGCGCTGGTTGTAGAACAGCACCACGTCGAGCAGGGACGAGTCGTGGTCGTTGGTCAGAATGCTGCGATAGACGTACTTCCCTTCAAAAAC
>JAZRVB010000207.1:0-1015 GCA_045598885.1 Bacteroidales bacterium | reverse complement strand
GGCTAAGTAAACAACAAATAACAAACAACAATATTAATAACTAATTTTTTTAAAACATGAACAAAAAGTTTTTAAGTGCTATCCTGTTTGGTGCTCTTGTAGCATCTGCAGGTTCGTTCGTGTCTTGTGCTGATAACGATGATAAGATCGATCAGCTCCAGGGTCAGAACGATCAGCTTAAGGCTGAGCTCGCTAAGATTCAGGCAGAGCTCAAGGCTGAGCTTAAGAATGCCGCTACTGCAGCTCAGGTTGCAGCTATCGAGGCTAAGCTCAATGCTGTTGAGGGTGTAACCGCTGACAATGTGGCAGCTGTAGTTGCAGCACTCAAGGGTGACTTCGCTACTCAGGAGGCTACCGTAGAGGCTCTCAAGATTCAGATCGACGCCATCGAGAAGGCTCAGCTTGACAATGCTGCAGCTGTCCTTGAGGCTCTCGAGAAGGCTAAGGAGAATGGTAATGCTGATGTTGCAGGTCTTTCTGCAATCGTAGACGCTCTCGACGCTGATGTCAACACTCTCGTTTCTGCTCTCCGTAGCCTGGTATTCCAGCCTGAGTTCTATGTAGACGGTATCGAGGCTGCTGAGTACACCTACCTCCGTTATGTTGCATTGTATGATAATGGCGATCGCTACCCACATGTCACTGAGTCGACTACTGCAAACAGCAATGAGGTAAGCAATAATATCTGGATGGAAGCTCCTGGCGGTACTTCTCCTTCTCCTTACTCTAGCAAGAACATCAAAATGGCCATCAAGAGTGACTTCAAGTGGCGCTACTATCACTCAGGTGATCTTGCTTTCGTTAATGAAGAGATGGAGATTTATCAAACTAGCCTTGAGTCATGCAAGCCAGAGGAGAATAAATTCACTTGTGATCATGACAACTGCACTTATACTAATGATCAGTGTGGTATGGCTTCAGCTGTTAAGGGTTCTTTGGTTAGAACTTTGACCGTTGGTGATAATATTCTTAACACTGTAACCTTCGCTAAGAACCCAGCTAACGCTAAGGTTTC
>JAZRVB010000206.1:0-5472 GCA_045598885.1 Bacteroidales bacterium | reverse complement strand
TACACTAAGAAACAAGGGTGGGCTGTCACACTGCCAGACAAAACAAAATTAAAGGGGGCTTGCCAAACAGCGACTCAAAGGTTCACGCTCTGCGTTCCTTTCAGTTCCTGCTTGACAAGCCTTCTTCGTTTTGTCCTTTGCAATTCCGACTCTTTGATGGCAACAATCAATGTGTTGGAGCAAACAGTGTGGCTAAGGGTGGGCAACGAGTTATAACAGGGTACTTTTTGTGGGTTCCTGACCATCAGAACCAAGATCATTTAGTACTGTAAGACCAAGGTTTCGACCCTATCTTAAATAATCTAAAAATCAGGATTTTATACCAAAGAAACACACTCAAAAGTTTGGTTAATTCGCAGAAAATCATTATATTTGCATATAGAAATCAAACTATATTCACGACTATGGAGATACTGTTGATACTCGGCTTTTGTTGGCTTTTAAAGAAGCTCTACCAGCCTGAAGATTGTAAGAAAGACACAAAGAAAAACAAGCGTCGCAGGAAGAGCAGCAGTTGGTGGTCTGGACCAAGCTACAGCGAATACGAGCAGTGGTGCCGTGATCACGGACGGCAGCCCTGAGCATCATTGTGCCCTAAACGCAAACGAGCGACCTGGAATCAAATCCAAGCCGCTCGTTTCGCGTTTCATCAGGATGTCGCCAACCCACCATGTTCCCGGATCAGCTCAAGTACTGTCTTGCGTGTCTTGTCAACCAAGTCCAGCAATATCTTCGGATTACACCACTTGCCGTTTTTGTCACGCAAGCCATAATGGACATGAGGACCGGTGCTGCAGCCTGTATTGCCCGACAAACTTGTGGTCTGTCCTGCCCTCACGTGATCACCTGTCTTCACCAGAATTTTGGATAAGTGGCAGTAGCTGACCTGATAGTCACCATGATCAATAACGACGAAGTTACCGCTGCGACCATCATAGCCTGTTCGCTTTACAACACCATCCATCATTGCATAGACCTTTGTACCAGTCGGAACACTGAGGTCGATGCCGTTATGCGCCATCTTCTTGTGATAGATAGGGTGGTGTCGCATACCATACTGTGACGTCACCTTCATCTTGTCAAGAGGCATCGAAACACTTGTCCACATGTCCACCATCTGCTGTCTGAAGTCCGTTACAGGATTGCAGATGACAGCTGGTGTCTCTGTCTGTTGTATGGAATCCGTTTGTTCTGTTTGTGGGTTAGTTACTGTGACCGCCTTGGGTCTTGCTGGTTCTCCACCGATGGAGAAAAACTGTGCATGGCATGATAACGCGATACCCATTGCACATAGAATAAAGCACGTTCGTTTCATAAGCGGGTGCAAAGTTAGTAGTTTAAAACGATATTCCCAAAAACACCCTCTCTGCCTCCTCTTCATAATCGCCTCTCAATCCACATCCTTCCCTCTGATTTCGCTCATTTTTTGCAATTATTCTGCATGTTTTACCTAGTTCAATTGAGCATAAGATAGCACTGTATCACCACAGGTTAAACTAATATAAAGTCATGATTGATAGTTACTTTGCAAAGGCTAATTAACAAAATTTCCGGCGTATCTTTGCATCTGCAAATCTTAAACCAAACAATCGTTCTTATGACAAATACCAAGTTTAACGAATCACAGATACCTTACTCAGTGCTGGAACACTACGGTCTCACCGAGCAGATGATCACAGACCTTCCTACAGACATCATGACCGATATTCTCAACGGTCGCCGTTCACCGGTTCTTCCTGTCACCATCGAGGACGCTGAAGGCAATCAGATAAGCTCACGCACACGCTTCTCCCTCATTCCTCAAGAGGACGGACAGCTTGATGTGATGTTCTATCCTCAGTTGCAGCGTGAAGCCATCGATCGTTTCTCCCCAGAGAACCAGGAGCGTCTTCTCTCAGGTAAGGCTGTTCAGGACAACTATGAGCATGCATCAGGTGAAACCATCAGCGCCTTCCTCCAGCTTGACAACGGAACCAAGCAGGTAATGATTGTACCGACAGAAGTCATCGGTCGTAACCTCGACCTCCTTCAGCGAGAGTACAAGCTCAGCAATGCAGAACTCTCCTGCCTCCGTAATGGTGAGCCTCTCACCGTCATCGACAGCGATGAAGAGATGACTATGGGCATTGACCTGAAGTCTCGCACAGGCATTCGCTTCTGTATGGGTGACACTCAAAAATGGCAGCAGCAAGAGAATCGCCAGTGGGAGAAGTACAACTTCGGTCTGTATGGCTGCTGGCATACTGACGACGACGGCAATCTCAGTTACACTCCGGAGGAAGAATATGATGAAGAGCTATGGAACGAGCTCAAGAAGAAAGGACAGCGTCAGCAGGAGCAACACGCTCGTATGACGCGATAATAACAATATAGTAGCCGCAAGCCGGTACAGGAGGATTCAAGTCTCATAAGCTCGTCTCCTGTCTGTACCCTGCTTGGGGTGAAATCAACAAATGCACTATTATGGCAAAAGTAAAATACTACTCAGAGGACGAATTAGTCCAGAAGATACAGAGCGGAGAATACGGCTGGCTCGATTTTGTCAATCATCACTCGCGCGAATGGGTGGACGAGTATGAGGAGTTTTGCAGGTCACGCAACCTGGAGATCAGCAACACATCCGCAGAACAGTTTGTCAACTACAAAGGCAAGCAGCTTGAGGAAGCCATGGGATCAGATGCGTAATGCGTCCCGTCTGCACCCTCTGCCTTGTTAGAGGGTGCGCTTCCTTTTTTCCATAACCTTCAATAGAATCTATTATGTCAATCAGAACAAATACTAACGGTCGTCCGATTGCTCTTCCTGCCAATCTCCAGGACCTGTTGCAACGCAATGGTATGCACGCACAGATTGTGGAGAATGGTGGGCAGTTTGCGTTAATGGTGCAAGGTCATGACTCACCAGTACTGAGCTACAACCTTACTCGCCATCAGCTGCAGTCACTCACAGATTTCGGGACGAACCATGCCAATAAGAAGGCATACGACACTTTTGTCTCCATCGTAACAAGGGACTTTGATGTACCTCGCAACTTCGTTCATGCTCGCAATGCCAACGGTCGTGTCGCCATGGGACTCCATGGCTACCGTATCGGAGTCGGCGAGTATGGACGTATGCCTCATGATGGCTACCACCATCCTATGCCGATGGGCTGGCAAGCCATGGACAGAGGCGGTTTTCATCATCCGTTCCTCGGCTGGACACCACGCCAGCAGATGGGCTATCATATGCGACGCATCGGTAACGAAGCCTACTTTGCAGGAGCACCCATGACACCAGTACGTCCTGATGGTCGCATCAAGCCGGGAGAGCTCTCAGCAGGTGGCTATGGCTTTTATTATAAAGGTGGACAACAGCCAGTTCAGCAGCAGACTTTTGATCCATTAGCACAACTCAAGACTGCACTCCCTGTGATACAGGTCATTGAGCGCAAACCATCAGATACGGCTATGCCATACAAAGAAGCCATCACTTCTAATGTCTATTTCACAAACGAGAAATGGCAGGAGGTCTTGTCCTCTCATGGTATCGTCATAGATGCCGACAAGAAAACGTTGACCATACAGTCAAGTGAGGCTCCTGCCGACTTGCAGTATGACCTCAAGCCTGATGAGTTGAAGAAGCTCACCGCCAATGATCTCAAGTCGGCCTCTCTGCAACAGCGTCTTGATGTGCTCAATAGTGTCATCGGTAAGGACTTTGCCGATAGCATCACCAAGGAGATGCTTGACAGCAAGCAGTCTCTTAGCATCAACATGAAGCCAGAGGCGCTTGCCGAAGTGAAGCAAAGCCTTGGTATCATTGAGCCACAGTTACAGGCTGCCGAGCAACAGACTATCCAGATGGAGCAGTCACAACAGGTTCAGCAGATCATTGAAAAACCAACCAATCCCGAAGTCGAGCTTCCTCCACTTGTCGAAGGTGCTTCCGTCCATGGTGATGATCTTCAGATGGAGGCAGAAGGCAAAGGCTGGTATCGTGAAGGTGCTCATGGCAGAGAAGTTCATGTCGGAGAGATTCGTGTCGAACCTATCCGTCCTGAGACTACTGCCCAAAATGAGCAAGCCAATCCCGAGGTGAAGCAAGGCGAGGTCAAGTACAAGATGACGGCTGTCATCAACGGTGAATCAATCTCTCATGAGATTACCGCTAAGCAGTACGACAAGTTCATGGCACTCAATGACGAGCATCGCATGAAGCTTTTTGCCAAGGTATTCCCTGAGGTGGACATCAAGCGCATCCCCAAGGAAGACCGTCAACCTGTAGAAGACCGTGGTCCGAGAGTTCCTTTTGGCGAGCGTCTGCTGATGGCTTTGTCAGTTGCAGGTGAAGCAACCCATATGCTCAGAGGAATGGCGCATGACGTAGGACATATCCGTAGTGACATCAATGGACATGCTCCTGAACGCTACATGGAAGGTCATGCCGAATCACCTCACGGGCGTGGAGGTATCTATTACAAGCCTGGTGTTGACACCTACAATGAGGTTGCCTCACGTGCTTTTGAGGCTGGCATGACCGCTGAACACATGCATCACGAGCTACATCACGGTATGTGATACCTTTAAATCAGAATAATATGCATAGCAAGACAGGATATTGGTTTGAGGTCAGCGTCAGGTATGAAAGAATGCTTGACGATGGCACAAACAAGAAGGTCACTGAGACATACGTGACCGAAGCAATGAGTTTCTCGGAAGTGGAGAAGCGCATCATGAATGAGGTCGGCAAGCTGGTGCGTGGCGGTCTCGAAGTGAAGAAGATCACACCTGCCGCCTACAAGGAGGTGGTGTTCTCCGACAACGCTGCCGATGAACACTGGTTCAAGGCAAAGGTCTCGTTCATCACTCTCGATGAGAAAACAGGCAAGGAAAAGCGAAGTACGACCCAGTATCTCGTACAGGCAGATACCTTCGACGATGCCGTTGAGCATATCAACAGCTTCATGGAGAGTTCAGGCGATTACCTTACCGCCACCGTCACTGAGACAAAGATCATCGAGGTATATGAAAAGTAAACTGATTCACACCCATCCCTATCATTATGGAAAACGAACTGACATACGAAGACTATAAACGCAGGATCTCCATACGTGACATCCTCATGGACGCAGGCTATTCCTACAACCGCAGGGATGGTATGCGTTATCCTACCTATTCACGCAGGGATGATGAAGGAAAGAACATCAAAGGTGACAAATTCATCATCACCGCCAACGGACTCTGCTGCTTCCAGCCTCCTGAACACCGTAACTACAACATCATCAGCTTCATCAAAACGCATCCAGAATTGTTCAAGGAATATACTCCTGGCATGAATCTCGACCATCTTGTGAATCAGGTCTGTTGCCGTCTGCTTAACGAGCCGATTATCCGTAACCGCAAGGAAGATCTCCCTGCTCCTTCTACAAGTGTAGAGCACAAGGAGTTCAATCTTCGCAATTTCTCCCTGCACCAGTGGAAGGCAGAAGAC
>JAZRVB010000205.1:0-14573 GCA_045598885.1 Bacteroidales bacterium | reverse complement strand
TTGATGGCTGTGCGGAATGGGACAGGCATCTCTGGCTTGATGTCCTTGTGCTTCTTGCTGATCATCGGCTGTTCGGCCATGATGAGCGCGTTGCCCGAGAGATTGCCGTCCTGAGTGGTGATCTGGATATCAGCAGAGAGCGAGCCATTGTCGAGCGAATTGCCGAACATCTGCAGGGTGTATGGAGAGAAATCCGTCAGTTCGACGTCGGCTGCATGGATGTCGATAGAGAGGTTGCGCTCGTCATCCAGCTTGCCATGATATTCGACCGTGATCGATCCGGAATTTCCGAGCAACGCCTTGCCTTTGATGTGGTTACGCTGGTTGAGCGTGAAGTTCGGCGCATTGAGGTTGATGCCACCAACCTGATAGGTGAATGGGGTGACGCTGGTGGCCTCGTCGCGGTAGAAGAGGCTGCCGTCGAGCAGCTGGCACTGGTCGATGCGGAGCTGGAAATCAGGTTGTGTGTCTTCTGAGATGTCTGAGGCCGAAGGGACTTTGTCCTCTGATTCCTCCTTGACCAGTGTGGCCAGGATCTCGGCCATCTTGTGTTCGGCCAGCTGTCGCATGCGGTCGAAGTTGTCGAGGCTGTCCTTGTCGTAAGTGATGTAGAGTGATGGCTGGTGAGCGACCATCTGGCTGAGCGAGATGCGGTTCGCCAGCAGATTCATCTCGCGGACATTCATCAGGACGCTGTCGCAGCTGAGCACCACATCGCCACGATCGTCCTCCATATAGATATCGCGCGCATTGGCCAGGCCGGTCAGTCGGAAGTCGAGGATGTGAGCGAGGCTTCCTTCCATCTTCAGGTCGGCGTTGAGCTGTCCGGTGAGCTTCTCCGACCACAGCGCCTGCTGCACGTAGGGTAGGATACCTTCGAGGCTGAAGTCATTGAGCATCAGTTCGATGGTGTAGTGACGCGTGCGGTCATTATAGCTCATCTGAGTGGTGAGTTTGCCGCCATCGACAAACTCCAGATCGAGGCCCATGTTGGTCACCAGATCACGGAGGTCAATACCCGGGATGTGCAGGTTCACGTCGTTGATGCGGATGTTGCTGCGCACGAGGAGATCCTGATAGTGGATGCTGCTCTTGGAGAGCTCGATGTCGCGGATGACCAATGGATAGCCACCCTCGGTCTCTTCTTCCTCCTCTTCGGAGAAGCGCTGCAGGATGTCGGTGAAATTGAAGACAGTATCGCGCTGCTGGATGTTGACATCCAACTGATTCAGTCGCAGGGATTCGAGGTCGATGACGCCTGTCAGCAGGTGCAGCATGGAGAGGTTTGCCTCTGTGCGATGCAGGTGGATGAAGGGCATGATGCCGTCTTCTTCGAACACGGTGAGACCCTCCATGCTGATGTAACCAGTAAAGATATTGGCCGTGAGATCAGTGATGCGAATTTTTCGGCCGAGGATCTCTTCTCCGTTGTCACACACGTAGTTGCGTACAATATTTGGAGCCACCCACGAGGTCAGGGTTCCCAGCAGGAGGATGACTACGAGGGGGATGATGATAGGCAGGGTTTTCTTCATTGATGTGATATAGTAGTGTCTTGAAAATTAGCTTTTGGTAGAGAGAATCTTCTCCGCCAGAATCAGATCCTCAGGATAAGTGACCTTGATGTTTGTCGTCTCTCCCTCGACCACATAGATCGGCTCCTCTGGCAGGTATCGATGCACGACGCCACAGTCATCGGTCGTGATGAAATCCGGATCGTCAAGGCCTCTTTTATAGGCTTCTGCGATGGTCTCCAGACGGAAACACTGAGGGGTCTGCACGTTGCGGAGCATGGCGCGTGGCGTGATGTGGCAGATGTGACCCTCGGCATTGACTTCGACGATGGTGTCAGTGCAAGGAATGGCCACATCTACGGCTTTGTAAGACTTGAGCGCGGTAATGCAATCTGAGATAATCCTCTGCGAAACTAGAGGTCGTACGGCATCGTGAATCAGCAGATTCAAATCACTCCTCACTCCTAATTCCTCACTCCTCACTGATCTATAGATCGCAATCGCCGCCAAACTGCTGTCGTATCGCTCTTTGCCGCCAGGGACGATGTGCTTGACCTTCGGATAGGGTGCTGCGATTTCCGCGATCCTGTCGATATAATCTGCATGAGCGACGATGACAATTTCATCGATTTGTGCATGGCTGTGGAAGGCGCGGATGCTATGCTCGAGGATGCTTCGGCCGCTCACCATGATAAACTGCTTCGGCTCCGGACCACCCATGCGTCGGCCACTGCCACCTGCCAAAAGTACTGCTACATTCATGATCGTTTATGCTAATAATTGTGTGCAAAGTTAATCATTTTTTGCCGAGAATGATAGGTTTTTCTTCGGAAAATGATCGTTTTGTAATAAAAAAACGTACGCGCGTGATGTTTTTTGCCTCTGCATGGCATAAATGTGCAAAAAAATGAGTATCTTTGCCACGAAATATGGGTGTGGGGAAACTATGCCCTTTCGCTAGAACACAAGAAAATTTGAATGAGAACTATAGCAATATTAGGAAGTACAGGTAGCATCGGCAAGCAGACCCTCGAGGTTTGTGCCGAGCATCCTGATCTCTTCTCAGTATACGCCATCACGGCACATCGCTCGGCTGACCTGCTGATCGAACAGGCCCGACAGTTCAAGCCGGAGGTGGTGGTCATTGTCGACGAGAACTACTATGACAAGGTCAAAGACGCCTTGTCCGACCTGCCAATCAAGGTCTGGACGGGATCGGAGAGCCTCTGCCAGGTAGTCACCGCAGGCCCTATCGACGTGGTGGTTACCGCCATGGTCGGTTTCGCAGGCCTCAAGCCAACCATCGCTGCCATCAAGGCGCAGAAGGCGCTGGCATTGGCCAACAAGGAGACACTCGTCGTGGCTGGTCAGCTGATCAACGGCCTCTGCCGCGAGTATCAGGTGCCCATCCTGCCAGTCGACTCAGAGCACTCGGCCATCTTCCAGTGTCTGCAGGGTGAAAGCATCGCACGTGGATGTTTCCCTTGGATCGAGAACACCGGCCGGCCAGACATGCCAAGTTATCTCGACAATCCGATCGACAAGCTCATCATCACCGCCAGCGGAGGTCCGTTCCGCACCTTCACGATGGATCAGATGGTCGATGTCACTGCCGCTCAGGCGCTCAAGCATCCTAACTGGGACATGGGAGCCAAGATCACCATCGACTCTGCTTCGATGATGAATAAAGGCTTTGAGGTCATCGAGGCCAAGTGGCTCTTCGGTATGACCGCCGAGCAGATTGAGGTAGCTGTGCATCCGCAGTCGATCATCCACTCGATGGTGCAGTTCAGCGATGGCGCTATCAAGGCGCAGCTCGGTCAGCCGGATATGAAGGTGCCTATCGCCTATGCGCTCAGCTATCCGGATCGTATGCCAAGCCAGATCAATGGCAAGCTCCGCATCGAGGATTATGCACATCTGACCTTCGAGCGTCCTGATCTCGAGCGATTCCCTAACCTGCGCCTCGCCTTCGAAGCCATGGCCAAGGGTGGCGACCGTACCTGCGTGCTCAATGCTGCTAACGAAGTCACCAACGAGGCTTTCCGCAAAGGTCAGTGCAAGTTCCTGCAGATGGCAGAGATCAATGAGAAGACCCTCGCAGCCATGCCATTCGTGGCAGAGCCATCGCTGGAGGATTACTTTGAGATTGATAGAGAGGCAAGAATCAAGGCGAAGGAGTTGCTATAGCCCCCATCCCCTGACCCTTGCTCCCTATAGGGTGAAGGGAGTAGAATGTTCGGCTACGCTTTTCTTTTCAAGTGTTTTATTGTGTAATTATTATTTGTAATCATATAACTTAAGATTTTATAAGTCCTCATTTCTCTGATAAAAAACTAACCACTCCCTTCACCCTGTAAGGGGGAAGGGTTGGGGATGGGGGCCAGCATCATTATGGAAATCTTTTTATTCAAAACCCTCCAGCTGATCCTCGCTCTGAGCCTCCTCGTGTTCGTTCATGAGCTGGGTCACTTCATGTGGGCTCGTATATTCAAAGTCGGTGTCGAGAAGTTCTATATGTTCTTCGATACACCTCAGTTTGCACTCCTCCGCTGGAATAAGGAAGGACTCTTCCTCTGTAACCTCAAGGTGAGCAGCAAGGCCAATCCGAGCGAGACGGAGTATGGCATCGGTTGGATCCCTCTCGGTGGCTATTGCGCCATCGCTGGCATGGTCGATGAGACGCATTCGGCCGACGATATCAAGGACATGGAGGGTGACAACCTCTTTGTCAAGAAAAGCAAGTTCGCTCAGTTCATGATCATGGTGGGAGGCGTAGTCAATAACCTCATCACTGCGGTCATCATCTATATCTGTATGTGCTGGCATTGGGGCAAGGACATCGTCGAGCTCACTAATCTGCCATACGGCCTCACCTATAGCGAGTATGCACACAGCGTTGGCTTTGAGGAAGGAGACGAGATCGTGTCTGTCGATGGAGAGACCGTCGATCTCGGAACATTGCACTCACGCCTGCTCCTGGCCAATGACGTGACCGTGAAGCGTAATGGCGCAGAGAAGGTCATCGCTTTGCCAGACACCATGGGACAGTTGTTCCTGCGCGAACCACTTCAGCTTGAACTTTTCGCTACTCCTATGCTGCCATTCGTCATCGACTCTGTCGCTGCCAATAGTCCTGCTGAGAAGGCCGGCTTCCTGGCTGGCGACTCGCTGGCACTGCCATCGCACACCATGACCCTGTTGCTGCAGGATCATGCAGGCAAGTCGCTCGATATCGATTTCTATCGCGCAGATTCTTTGATGCATGCGACTGTGCAGTTGGGTGAGGATGGCATGATGGGTGTCTACAAGCGTAACTACATGCTCGGCCGCTCTACTCATATCGAGTACTCATTGTTGGAGGCAATTCCTGCGGGTATCCAGCGCGGCTGGACGATGCTATACAATTACGTCCGTCAGTTCAAGCTCGTCTTCACCAAGGAAGGCGCTCAGTCGCTTGGCGGCTTCGGTACGATGGGATCGATCTTCCCTGAGACCTGGCAGTGGATGGCCTTCTGGTCAATGACCGCGTTCTTCTCGGTAGCATTGGCCTTCATGAATATCCTGCCGATCCCAGGCCTTGATGGTGGTCATATCTTCATCCTGCTGATCGAAGCCATCATCCGTCGTCCTATCAGCGACAAGGCCAAGGAGCGTGCACAGTATGTCGGCATGGCCATCATCATCGCGCTGATGGTTTATGTCAATGCGAATGATATCTGGAAGTTTATCATAAAGCCACTATTCTGACCTTCCCCCGGCCCCTCCATAAGGGAGGGGAGTGTTTAGTGAGGTTGCTAAGAATTATCTTAGTAGATAGTTGGATAATAATATACCTTTTGCCGTACCTCCCCCTGCGGCCACTGAGGTAATTACTCCCCTCCCTTGTGGAGGGGTCGGGGGAGGGTCTATGATTTATATTATTCTTAAGCCCCGCAAGGAAGAGTCCCTCCTTCGCTTTCATCCCTGGGTCTTCTCCGGTGCCATCGACAAGATGATCGATGACGAGACCGGTGAGGAGTGCCAGCCGGAGGAAGGCGACTGGGTGCGTGTCGTGAGCAACAAGAAGCAGTTCCTGGCGCTCGGTCAGTACCAGATTGGCTCGATAGCTGTCCGCATCTTCTCGTTCGATGAGGAGGAGTTCGATGATGATTTCTTCCTGCGTCGCCTCCAGTCGGCTTACGAGCTTCGCTGCTCGCTCGGCCTGATCCGTGAGGACAACAACGCATATCGTCTCGTGCATGGCGAGGGTGACGGCCTGCCAGGTCTCATCATCGACGTCTATGCACATACGGCTGTCATGCAGGCGCATACTCAGGGTATCCACTATATCCGTGAGGCTTTGGCCGAAGACCTGATCCGCGTGGCAGGTGCCGAGATCCGTAACGTCTACTATAAGTCAGAGACCACGCTCTCTTATAAGACTGAGGCGCGTCAGGAGGCTGCTGCTGAGGGAGAGAGCGTCAATGGCTACCTTATCATCGACGGTAAGCCTGTCGGTTCTGCTGCCGAAGGAAAGGCTCTCGAAGCATCGATCAGCGATGTTGCCTTGGAGAACGGTCTCAAGTTCCACGTCGACTGGCTCAAGGGTCAGAAGACCGGCTTCTTCGTTGATCAGCGTGAGAACCGTGCGCTCGTCCAGAAGTATTCAGAGGGCCGCAAGGTGCTCAATATGTTCTGCTACACAGGCGGCTTCTCGTTCTATGCCATGCGCAGCAACGCGCAGCTGGTACACTCGGTCGATGTCTCTAAGCAGGCCATCTCATTCACCAATGCCAATGTCGACCTCAACTTCCCAGGCGATCCACGCCACCAGGCTTTTGCTGCCGATGCGTTCGACTTCCTCGACGATCCTGCTCGCTTTGGCGCGGAGTTGCCAGAAGGTGAGTTCTACGATCTGATCATCCTCGATCCTCCGGCTTTTGCCAAGCATAAGAAGGTTTTGCGCAACGCGCTCCGTGGCTATCAGAAGCTCAATGCCAAGGCGCTGGAGAAGATCAAACCCGGTGGCATCCTCTTCACCTTCAGCTGTTCGCAGGTAGTCACCAAGGACGATTTCCGTTGCGCGGTCTTCTCGGCTGCAGCGCAGACAGGTCGTCGTGTCCGCATTCTTCACCAGCTCCATCAGCCAGCTGATCATCCTATCAATATCTACCATCCCGAGGGAGAATACCTGAAGGGTCTGGTATTGTACGTCGAATAAATTCACACATCTATGTATAAGTCGAGTTTACTCCTTTTTGTCAGTTTCTGTTTCCTTTTCCTCTCCTGTGAGACGAAGGACTTGTCAGATCCCAACGAGCTTGATCTGATTTTTACAACTGATGTCCATGGTAAGTTCTTGCCCTATGACTTTATCCGTCAGAGGACAGATTCGATGGGTTTTGCTAATATCTACTCTTTTGTAGAGCAGACGCGAGAGCAGAATCCTAAGGGAACTCTCTTGATCGATGGCGGTGATATATCGGAGGGAACTCCTGCCATGTATTACTGCAATTTCGAGGCAAAGAATGAGATACACCTGGCTTCGCGCATGGTAAACTTTATGCGCTATGATGCCCTCTGTGTGGGTAATCATGACCTCGAATCAGGAGAGTCTGTGTATAACGATCATCTCAAGAAGGAGTTCAAGATGCCATGGTTGGCCGCCAATGCCATCGATGCCAAGACTGACGAACCTTTCTTCCAGCCTTATTGTGTGCTTGATCGAAAGGGATTCCGTATAGCGGTGTTGGGATTGATTACCCCTGAGACACAGAACTGGATGCCACGTTCGGTCAACTCTAAGATCCGTTTCACCAGTATGCTTGAAGCTGCTAAGAAGTGGATCCCTATCATCGAAGAACGCGAGAAGCCAGATATGATCATCGGTCTGTTCCATGCAGGCCATGAAGTTGTTGATTGCATTGATGCTGCTGGCAATCCGATCAAGGATGGCGCTATGCTTGTGGCTCAGCAGGTCAGAGGCTTTGATATCGCACTCATCGCTCATGACCACCAGAAGGAAGATATGACGCTGGTTAATGACTTTGGTGATTCTATTTGTGTAGCAGAGCCGTTGGCTCATGCCGAGGAGTTTGTCTCGATCAAGATCAGGATGGAGGAGGGACGCAAGGCTAATAACCATCGTCGTGCCACCTTCACCACCAAAGTACATACTACGACATCCTATCCTATCAGCAATGCATATCTCGCTCAGGTAGCAGGCTTGAAGGAACGAGTCGATCAGTTCCTCGATCGCCCAGTGGGTAATGTCCATGAGAAGCTCGATGCTGCAGCAGGTCTCGTCGGTCCTTCTAATCTGATCAACCTCATCCATGAGGTGCAGTTCTTTATCACCGAAGCTGATGTCTCGTTTGTCAGTTGCCTTTCCAACTTCAGCGATATTCAGCCAGGAGCACTTTCCATGCGCCAGCTGTTCTCCATCTACAAGTATGAGAACCAGGTCTACAAGATGTGGATGTATGGTCATGAGATCGATCGTTTCCTTGAGTATGGTGTCGGCCGCCAGTTCAACCAGATGACCTCTGATAAGGATCATCTCCTTGCATTCAAGTATTCTCCTGAGGGAGAGATCCTGATGGGACGTTTCGGTCCTGAGCTCGTTACTCCACAGTATAATTATACACAGGCAGCAGGCATCTTTTATATGGTCGATGTCACCAAGCCGATCGGAGAGCGTGTCACAATCACAAGCATGGCCAATGGCCAGCCATTCGATCCTGAGAAGAAATACTTTGTTGCTCTCAGTTCTCACCAGGCGTCTGGTGGTGGAGGTTTCCTCCCTTATGGTTTAGGATGGAGCAACGAAGAGTGTTCGGCACGTACCGTCACAGAGTCTGTCAAGGATATGCGTAGCTATATCAGTGAGTTTGTATATAGCAAGGATATGGGCAAGAAGAACATTGCATTGGGCACCTGGCGTGTCCTGCCGTATGAGTGGTGGCAGAAGGCCAGCCGTCGTGATGTGGATTATCTGATGCCTTATTTAGTTCGATAAATCTTTCAAAAGGATGAATATCATTGTCGCTGCCGCCGAGAATAATGCCATCGGCTACCAGGGTCAGATGCCGTGGCATCTCTCTGCAGATCTGAAGTATTTCAAGGCTACCACCATGGGTCATGCCGTCATCATGGGTCGTAAGACATACGAGTCGATTGGTCGTCCCCTGCCTGGTCGTCGCAACATCATTGTGACTCGTGACAACGATTATGCCATTGATCCTGCATTGCTCGAGAACCTCAAGCCAGGTACCAGTGTAGAGATCTATACCTCGCTCGAAGCGGCACTGGATGCCGCTCCTGCTGACGCTTTCGTCATCGGTGGTGCGCAGATCTATAACCTCTTCTGGCCACATGCCGAGAAGCTTTACATCACGCGCGTACATACTATAATTAATGAGTATGATGCCGCCATCCCTGCCGTACCTGAAGGTTACAAGCTCCTTTCTGCTGAAGATGCGCCAGCAGATGAGAAGAATGATTACCCGATGACCTTCGAGGTCTGGGAGAAGTAATGAATACGATCCTTTGCATCAACGGCTCAGACAGCATGGGCCATGCCGGCATACAGGCCGACATCCGCACCATCAAGGACCTCGGTGGTTACGCTGTCACGGCCGTCACTTCGGTGACTGTGCAGAATCACAAAGGTATCCGCGACGTGCATGAGCTGCCTACGGAACTGGTAGCCGGACAGATCCGTGCCATCTACGAGGAGGCTCGTCCTAATGCCGTCAAGGTCGGTATGGTCAACAATCCTGAGACGATCCGCATCATCCGCGATGAGATTGTCGGCTGCCGTCACATTGTCTGTTCGCCTGTGATTCTGGCAGCCAATGGCGGTTGCCTGATGTCCGACGATGCCATCCACGCCTTCTGCCACAGCCTGCTCCCCGTCTGCTCGCTGCTGATGCTCAAGTGCATCGATGCAGAGATCATCCTGGGTCAGCACATCACGACCGATGAGGATATGCTCAGCGCCGCTCTGGAACTACAGGAGCGTGGCGCACAGTGGGTCCTGCTGCGTGGTGGTACCTACATGGAAGGACACATCAACGCGCTGCTGAAAGGACCTGACCATCAGCAGTTCTTCTCTTCTGTCAACATCCAGGGCTGGCAGCGCCATGGTGTAGGTGGCACGCTCTCAACAGCCATTGCTACGCGTCTCTCCTTAGGCGATGATATCCCCAAGGCGGTGAGCCATGCACATAGTTATCTGCACAATCAGCTGGTCTACTCATCGACCGATTCATCCGTAAACCTTCGCCCTAACGACCTCTACAACCGTTTCCTTTCTCTCATCGCCGCTCATTACCGCGAGGCGCATGACGTGGCTTTCTATGCTCAGCAACTGTCTATCTCTACCCGCTATCTGTCGCAGATCACCGGTACAGTAAGCGGCCAGTCCCCCAAGCAGGTGATCGATAACTACCTGCTCAAAGAGACTGACCAGCTATTGACGACGACTTCGCTCACCATTCAGGAGATCTCGCACACCTTAGGCTTCTCGTCTCAGATCGTATTAGCGAAGTTTTATAAGTCGAAGAGGGGATACTCTCCTTCGGATTATCGGAAGAAATAATGATTATTTGAGCATCTCATCGATCATCGCTACCAAACCAGAGAACTCCTCCTCGTTATAGAGTCGGGTGAGTTTGACGATGCGGCCTTCACGGTCGATGAGTACGTTGCGCGTGATACCCGACTGCTTCAAAGCATAGCGGACATAGATGCCTGCGTCTGGATCAAGCCCTAAAGGATAGGTGATGCCGACCTGTGAGGCAAACGACTGGACGGTCTCAAGAGGTTCGTCACGGTCGATGCCCATGAGTACGAAGTCTGCATTGTCCTTATGCTTCTGCCAGATGTCACGCTCGATGAATGGCATCTCACGACGGCAGACGACACACCAGCTGGCGGTGAACTGCAGCATGACGACCTTGCCGCGCAGTTCTGAGAGTCGGACGTTTCGGCCATCGGTCAGCGTGACAGTAAAGTCAGGCGCCATCTCTCCGACACGCACCAGATAACCCGTCTCATCCGCATCAGCCAGTTTGGTGACAGAAGTAATCGAAGGCTCTCCCTCGCCCTCCAGTGGCTGGAAAATCTTTACATCGACCGACGAGAAGGTGCTGTCAGCATTCATCTGCTCGCAGCGGAACTCATAGTTGGTGCCAGCCACGATCTGCGATCTGACCAGGACAGGCTTGAGCTGTTCATCGCCTTTCATCGCAGCAGTAAATGCCAGCGAGTCCTCGGACGTGAGGAGGCGAAGCTCGGAATAGCCGCCGCACACGGGTTCTTGATTATCAGTTGACTGCGTTTTACCTCCGCACGAGGTTAATGTTGCCAGGAGCAGTGCCAAGGCTGGGAAGAGGATTCTTTTCATTGCATAGTCTTTTAATCTGGCGCAAAGATAAAACAAATAAATCAATCGGCAAAATATAATCTCTTATAATTTGCCGATTGAAGTGATTTTTGCTGAAAAGTTACTCGATAGGAATCTGGATCAGCGAAACCCATTTCTCTGGATCTTCCTGATTCCAAGCTCCGTCGATGTAGCAGGTGCGAGGCTGTCCGCAGATCTTCATACCCTGTTCCTCCAGGTAACGGAAGGCCTCTGTGTATGACTCATAGAAGCGGTCGTATGGACCAACGTGCTTCATGCAGAGCGCCTTAGAAATAGCTGGCAGTCGCTTGAACTTGATGATCGAAGAATCTTTACCCATCTCCTCTACCTGCTCGCAGTACTCGATATCGATGTCCGTTGGCTTGTATTCTTTGTTATGTTCGATGGTGAAGCAGTAACCTGATGCTGAACACTTGCACCCGAGGCGCTGCATTTCAGGACCGATCTTCTCGCAACAGAGAGCACCGAGTGCTGCATAGTTAGGGATGATCTCACGATGACTTGCCACGATGATTTCTGGCAATGACTGAATGCTGAATTTTTCCATGTCTGATAATTCGTTTTGTGAGTTCATCATGCTCATCAGCCTTTCCTGACGCTTCTGCAGCCGCGTCAGTTCCTGCTGACAAAGAACTATCTTCTGCTGTAACAGCACGATGGAGGGAGTGTAGAATCCTTCGCCTTTGATCAGATGTGCTTCGCTTGTCTGAGTGAGCTTAAGGTCTAGGATTTCTTCGAGCGAGAAGCCGATCTCTTTCAGCAGACGAATGCTGTTCAATGTCTGCATCTGGCTGACATTATAATAACGGTATCCCGTCCATTCGTCTACCTCGGCAGGTTTCAGTAACCCGATTTTCTCATAATGACGCAGGGTCTTGACAGTCACTTGGCAGAGCAATGAGAACTCTTTGATTTTTAATTTTGTTTTACTCATCTTAGCGCTAATGTTTTGAATTCTGTGGCAAAGATAACCTATGACCTAAGGGACGAGTCAAGAGATTTTTCGGATTTAACACGAGTTTAACATTTCTGCGACAGTTTGAAGAAATCTAGAATAGACAGATTGTAAAATGTGACAAGAAAAGAGCTTTTTTACAATCTTTTCTTAAGAACGGTGATGTAGCTTTAGTTTCAGCCAGTTATAAGGAAGGGGTACAAGGAAGGTACATATTACAACAAATTAGGTCAAAGAAGAGTTCGTATATAATATCATACTTTGCCTTGCATTAGCTAAAACAACCCCTCTGACCTAAAGCATTCCTGCTGTGGATCAAAGGGGTTACTATTGGATGTCTATTCTAAAAAGATTAAATATTGAAAAGGAACGCTCCAAAAATCAGAATGAAGGATTTACAAGATCGATGATTCCAATTGACTCTTTCTTTTCTTTTGAAATCACTTTTATTAATTGATAATATCCAGAACCTACATCTTGAAGATTCTTATCGTCATAATAATTGAATTTTGCCTCAATCTCATATTCATACCCAGCTTCATAATTAAAATCATTAATGGGATCCCATAGATATTCCCATTCAGAGCTATTAGATTTTTTTACGATATAAGGTATCACTTCAAAGTTGGTATTCATTTGCTGAGAAGCAACAATGAAATAATAAACTGTAGAATCATTTAACTCTACTCTTGTATCCGGCTCGTCAGCAAAAAGAGATGATTCATTTTCGCAGCAGGAAAAGAATAATGCTACCAAAATAGCAAATACAGGAGTAAATAAAAACTTTTTCATAATTGTCTTGCTTATAATTTTTGCTTCTATATTACAAAGCACCAGGGCTATGTTATTATACGTTTTTGTTTTCGGTTTTCCTAAAAGTGCGCTGCAAAGATACTATATTTTTGATAGAAACGCAAATTTCTATCAATAAAATCCATTTTCACCCTATCTTCACTCTTTTCTCGGCTTGATTTGTCATCCAAACTTTTGATATTTTTCATTATTCAGCTCTATTTTGCCACTTATACCTGTCATTCCGTACCAGATGCTAATTTTTCTCATTTTTTTTATTTCCCCTATCATCTACAGTTATTTTGGGGTAGTTTCCCCTGATCATAACCATATTTTGAAAGTTGTATCTCAGTTGTACCTGATTTGTGTATGTTACTGATATTCAAATCACATCACAATTCCACATGAACTCGCCTTTTTAGTTGGAAAAATCTGAGTTCATGTGGAACTGTTACTTCTTGTCCCAAAGACCTAAGTAAAAGAAACCGAAGATCTCCCAATGTTTTCATTCCAGCGGAAACATAATTCCACACTGGTAATTGGGAGCTTTGATGTCTGTGCCAGCATACCACTCCATCATACAACTATTACGAGCGATTTTGAACTCTGGATGCTGACGGAGCCATACTTCATGGAAATAGGCATATTGATCCTGAAAGGCTGCCATGCCACCTTCGAAGTGTATCTTCAGCCATTGGCCGCTTGGAATAGGGTAGAGGTTCATCCCTTCGGGAACATTACCTCCTTTGTAGATACCTCCGATGACGTAGGTGAATGTCTTGGCGCTGCACGCTGCAAAGTTCTCATCCGCACAAGTCATGCAGTAATTATTAGGCAACTGGCAGGTGCAAAGTGCGAACTCTCCCACATTATTATATATAGCTGCCTGTTGGAACTCATCTGGAGTCTTGCCTTCCATATAGACAGGCTTAACGATCTTCTCTACATATTCATCCCAGAACTTCGGACACTCTTCTGGTCCTTTTTTGAAAGAGATCTCACGGCTCATGCCGATGATCTGCTGATCATGTATTGTAATTATTTCGTGTTTCATTTATCTTTACTATTTGTCTGCATTGTTTTATATTCCCATTGTCTCAATATTTCCAGTTGCTCGGTAGTATGGAACCAATGTTCACCATTTTCGACAATTTCCACCTGGCAAGGATGCTGGCTAAGAAATGATTCGTAGACCTTCTCTGCAACGACTGCATCCCTTTGAGGTCGTAGTATTAATGTCTCTGTATTCCAGCGTTCAATCGGGTGGGACACAACCCATTCGTAATACCTTTCCTCTCTATGATCCGCACATTCAATGAACGTTTTCATGTCAAGAAGCGGAGATACGAACAGCGCCTTGTCAAGACCTCCCTCCTGGAATGCCAGCATCGAGAACCAACATCCGATGCTGTTTGCACGAACATTGATCGACCGATAATTCTGCTTGAGATATTGGGTCACATCGGACAATAGAGCCATCACTGTTTCCGGCATTTCCATCACCGGCAGATCAATACCTATTACCTGATATCCTAAGGGATTCACAACCTCAGCAAAGGCTTGCGCTTCCTCTTTATTGCCTCCATGACCATGAATGAAAAGGAATACTTTGTCAGTCTTTTCGCCGATGATCAAAGCATCAACATTCGCTATTTTTGTTACTACGGATGATTGCATACTTTTATCGATGATGTTGTTCTTTCACTGTATCATACGCGATGACTTTGCCCTCTTTGTCAAAGGTGACAAGGAAAAGAACTAGTTCAGGACCAGCAATCTCACCGATCATCTTGTGATAACCCCATTGCTCTCCCTCTGTATCTCCGTTCTTGAATTCTGGTGTACCCAGGAGTTTCTTGATGTCCGCTTTGTTCATGCCAACCTCAACTTTATTGATCTG
>JAZRVB010000204.1:0-3410 GCA_045598885.1 Bacteroidales bacterium | reverse complement strand
TCGACAACTTTGTCGTCAATCTCTTTAGTGCGATCGCGGCATACTGCTTCTTCCCCAAGAAACCTTCTATCAACCTTGTTCGTGTATATGACAATCAGCTTACAATCTATTGATTGATTTCGTCGAACTCACGTTAATATAGATATTGATGAACTCACCGAAAAACTGCTGGCGGATTATTGGACTTGTGCAGCAATTCCAGATTGGGACACACTACAAGCGAAACGTGGTGACCTGTCTATTGAGCAGGAACTGCATGACCGTTATCTGAACAGCAAGTCTTTCGATGAGCGCTGTATCTATGCGATAGAGTTGGCATACGCCAATGAAGCTGGACACTATATCGATGACCCGTATCTGAAATACTTGTATGAGCTACTTACTTGTGGGGAGTACTCAAAGTATCTGCATTCTGTCTGGCGTCACTGGCGATGCATGAGTCAGTACAAAAATGGATCGTCGCAGGATTCATATATCCCTAACTGGATCTATAATCAGGTGCGTAACCAGTGCTTGTGTACGATATTGAAGCATATTGCACAATGCCCGGATGATCTGATGGCCGTCAATCAGTTAATGCGGTTAGCATCAGAAAATAATATCTATCGGTTGGGAACATTTGAGCATGGCAATCAGAATGTAGTCGAGTATTATGAACTGTACCTTGAGAAACATGGTACAGGGGATGGTGATGAATAATCAAGTCTTATATCGACGATAAGCAAAGAAGCTATACGGCAATGTAACATGTTACATAATATGCCCTACAGGGCCTCCAGAAGGTATTTGTTTACCTTTTGGAGGCTTTTTCATTTATATATGGAACCTCTCGAAGGTAATTTTTGATTTTACTAACCAATAAATATTTATGTGTATGCAGAACAACGCAAACAACAAGCAGACAGTGAACAACCCAGTATCTGAGAAGGCTGCCAACGGACTCTCACTCTCTGAGATCCGCAAGGTGGTAGCTGATCAGATGCACGGCTATGGCAGTGTGGATGGAATGAGCGTTACCAAGCTGGTCAAACTGCTTGGAAGTGCCATTACCTCCAAGAAAGCTGAGTATGACCTCTCGTTTGTCAAGGATGCCGGAACCTGGTATATCGATCTTCCTAACTGGCCTTGGAAACGTGATAATCTGGCAATGGTCTGTGGTGCTGACAAGATGCTCGATCTGCTGGCAGCTACTCCAGAGAACGATAAGGGTCTCAACCGCGTGAGGTTGCATATAAAGCCTGCGAGTGCTCCTGTCGACCATGATACACTTCAGCAGATGCTTAAGGAGAACTGGGTTGAGCTGAAGCAGCAGGACTCCTCGTTGACCGGTGGTGCCACCTACACGCTTAAGGGCAAGATCGGAGCCGACTTCAAGATGCAGGACTATTGGACTGGCGAGAGCAAGCCTCGCACCCTCTGGCTCTGTCCGGTGACGCTCTTCGTCTTCGGAGAGTATCCTAAGTATTTCTATGGCCGAGTGATCAAATGATCGCTCGGTTTAGAAAGACACATTATTAATATAATAACTATAAGCCAATACAACAATGAACTTTTTTGATCTCTTCAAGAAGAAACCAGCCAAAGCTGAAGAAGTAAAGAAGACTGTTGAGTCTCACAATAACGATAATTCACAGGTAGCTCCATCGGCTAAACCAGAGTCTGATGACAAGGCAAAGGAGAGTAGGCAGCCAGCACCACCTGCACCCAAGGATGGCAAGGCACACATCTATAACCTGATCATCATAGATGAATCCGGATCGATGGGCAGACTTTGTAACGCAACTCTCTCGGGAGTCAACGAGACGATCAACACCATCCGTCAGGCACAGCAGGAGTTTGCGGATAAGCAGAGTCATTTCCTGACACTGGTGACTTTCGATTCCTCTGGTATCAAAAGGGAGAACGTACGTATCCACCTTGATGCCAAGCCTATCGGAGAGGTCGCCAATTTCGAGGATTACCGACCTTGTGGTGGTACACCGCTCTTTGATGCCATGGGTATGAGCATCACCCGACTCCATGAGACAGTCAAGAATGACGAGGATGCGTCTGCCATTGTCACGGTGATGACTGATGGATTGGAGAACGCAAGTCATGAGTATTCTGGACGTCAGATCAAAGCACTGATCGAGCAGCTCAAGGAGGACGGCTGGACCTTCAACTATATGGGCTCTGCTCATGATGTCAAGTCAGTATGTGTCGAGCTTTCTATTGACAATGTGGTTGAGTTCAGCCATGATGAAGCCGGTACTGATGAGACATGGAGAAAGGAGCGCATGTCGAAGAAGCGTATGTTCGAGCAGATGAATCTGGATTGGGAAACCATGAAAGACTGTTCTGCAGAAGAAAAGAGGGAATACAGAAAGAGAAAATCAAAGGGATTCTTTGATGGATTCTGATTTGTTTTTACAGAAGCTCCCGATAGTAAATGTTTACTGATCGGGAGTTTCTGTAGGTAAGGCCATTGAGATGGATTCAACCAATGATAATGCAAAAAAAAGGCAACAGGGGAGAGCCCGTCGCCGAAGGCTCTCTCCTGTTGCTGGATTCCGGTACGCAATTTCTTCATGATGCGAGACTTGAGCGTGATCGCTACTCTGTCGGTACTGTAACCGAGTCGTTGGGCCAGTTCACGCATCGAGGTCTTTGAACCATCGGTCTCGTAATAGCCCATCAACAAGGCTGTCTCCTTGGGAGTGAGTTTCTCAAGCTCTTTCTCCATCATGTCGAGCTTTTTGTGCTCGGCCCTTCTGCACTCCTCCAAGAAGTCCTCCCATGACTGGGCTTCCATCTCGAGGGCTGTAATTTCCTCAGGAGTGTAGGAGTCGTCGTCGAAAGACGGATTGCAGACTTCATACTGCTTCCTGCGGAAATACTCATGTGCCTTGTAGCTGCATACCTTGGCAAGGTAGGCCGACAACTTTTCCGGCACATCGTGCATTTCACCAACCGTGAGCTTATCCATAAGGAGCACCCACGCGTCTTGCAAAATGTCATCGGCATCGAACTCTGGGATCGAGTAGCGGTGCGTCAGAAGGTTCATTACTGCTGAACGGTTCTTCTTGTCGAACTCGTTCATAATCTTCACACTCTCATCTTTCAATAAGATCATTCAGATATTGACTGTTGGTCATCCCAGCACCCCATAGTCGTTATGGGACTTTGGGATGGGACAAAGATAATTGTTTTGATCTCAAAAAGCAAATTTTAGCCTTTTATTTTTAAAAAGAATAGGCGTATGAAGGGATTTGCTCCTTCATCCGCCTATTTTTGTTCGCCCAGCATGTGCATATTCTAACGGGTGCAAGTCCCCAAGCCGCCCAGATAACGGGAAGGCTACAGCCAAAGACAAGGGTGTCCGTGGCGACACGGAATCTGAAGGAAGTCGGCGGCAAATATCTGCTCTGATG
>JAZRVB010000203.1:0-26297 GCA_045598885.1 Bacteroidales bacterium | reverse complement strand
TGCTCATGAAGGTGTAGCCGATACTTGGGGAGTTAGGAGTATTTGCTACTCCAGACTCCTTCCCCTCAACTCCTAACTCCTCACTCCTCTCTCCTAACTCCTCACTCCTCACTCCTAACTTTTCCGGCATGGCTGCGAGCTGCTCAGGAGAGTACTCCTTGACATTGAGCGTAGTATAGATGACACAGCCGATGAGGATGGCTGCACCGACATAGAACGAATAGATGACCGAGTTTGGGATGACGCCCTCTGGTGCTACGTTCTGCACGCCCAGGAAGGTGAAGATGTAAGGGAAGAGGTAGCCGACGACTGAACCCAGGTTGCAGAGGAACGACTGGATAGAGTAGGCCTGTGTCTTCTGCTGCTCATTGACCATATCGCCCACCATCATCTTGAATGGCTGCATGGCCACGTTGATGGAGGTGTCGAGGAACATGAGCGAGAAAAGACCGAAGATCATCGAGCCAGTGAGACCCCAGCAGACGACCTGCGTGGTGAGACCGAAGCTGCCGGCATTGGGCAACAGAGCCATGACCAGCACGGCCACAATGGCGCCTATAAATAAATAAGGTATACGGCGGCCAAAGCGGCACCAGGTCTTGTCGGACAGCATGCCGATGATCGGCTGCACGATCATGCCCATGAGGGGTGGCAGGATCCAGAAGAACGACAACTGGTGAGGATCTGCGCCGAGGGTGGCGAAGATGCGCGAGATATTGGCTGACTGCAGCGCATAAGCGATCTGCACGCCGAAGAATCCGAAGCTGAGGTTGATCAGCTGGGAGAGCTTGAGGTCGGGAAGTTGTTTGGCCATAAGGACCCTCCCCTGGCCCCTCCACAAGGGAGGGGAATAGAATGTATAGTGTCCGCGGGGAGGAGGCGGGATTTATTAACGGTTACTATTGATAATCAAATCAGAAATCTTCTCGTTGAAAGAGTGAGAAGCGAGCAGCTCCTCGATGGTGAGGTGCATGCGGTAGCGCCAGTAGTGGCGAGGGTTGGCTGGGATGTTGATGCGCTCGGCGTTGGCGTCAGGGAGACGGAGGGAGGCGTCGATGGCGAGCCAGTCCTGGAGAGGGAGGATGCAGAGGAGCGAAGGTGACTGAAGGTGCTCAGTAACAATACGTTCGCAGATGGCAGGAGAGGCCTCGGCTGGACACTCTGAGGTCTCGCCAAGCTCTTCGCGCCAGTACTGAGCGGTGAGCTTCGGATCGAGCTCCCACCACTGACGGAGGGTCTCGGTGTCGTGAGTGCCGGTGGTGCAGACGCTGCGCTCAGGGTACTGTGCAACGTGGCCGAAGTTGTCCTTAGGATCCTTTGGCATACGCTGGATTTCGAGCGAGAGGATCTGCAGCTGGTTCATCACCCAAGGTACGCAATCTGGTACCATGCCGAGGTCCTCACCGCACACGATCATCTGGGTCGACTCGATGAGCTTAGGCAGCTTGGTCATGGCCTGATCGTACCAGAACTGGTTGTGGCGGCGGTAAAAATATTCGTTGTAGAGGCGGTTGAAAGCTTCCTTCTCCCACCATTGGAGGCGCTGATAGGTATAGTCGAGCTGCGATGAGATACGAGGGTGATAGGTGCCCGGACACTTGTGGTCTTCGACAAAGAGAACGTTGCTGATCAATGAGTAGAGCGCCTCCTTGAGGTCGAGATTGCGCTGCTTCTTCTTGCCGCTGAAGAAGAGTTCGATGGCACGCTGGGTAGAGAATTCTGGCTTGAACTCCCAGATGTCGTCGTGCAGGTGGTTCATGAATACGTCGTGCACATAGTCGACAGGATCCTTGCCATCCCAGCACTCTGGCTCCTCCTTCTGATAATAACGGAGCGAGCCGACGCGCATCTCGATGAGCTCGTCGTTGATGAATGGCTTGGTCATGAAATCCTTCTGGAACCCAAGTCCGTAGCTCTCGATCTCGCTTGGGGTCATTGGCAGTGAAGGTGAGAACTGACCGAGGAGGCCGTGCACAGAGTGGGTAGGGATCTCCCAGATGCGGAAGAAGCCGAGGATGTGGTCGATGCGGTAAGCCGAGAAGTACTCCTGCATCTTGCGGAAGCGCTTGAGCCACCAGCGGAGGCCGTCCTGCTGCATCTTGTCCCAGTTGTAGGTAGGGAAGCCCCAGTTCTGGCCATTGGCCGAGAATGGATCTGGAGGTGCACCGGCGCTGCCGTTCATGTTGAAGTAGAATGGCTCGACCCACGCCTCGACAGACGCGCGGCTGATACCGATAGGGATGTCGCCCTTGAGAATCACGTCGTTAGCACGCGCGTAGCTCGAAGCTGCGAGGAGCTGGACGTGGAGGATGTACTGGATGTAGAGGTAGAACTGAGCGGCTTTGAGCGACTTCGAACCAGGCGCGAAGATGACCTTGGCCACCTCCTCATTGTAGGTCTTGTAGGTTGGCCAGCGGCTGAAATCTGGCTCGCGGTAGGTGTCGCGCAACACGCTATAAGCGGCGTAAGGAAGGAGCCACTCCTCATTATTATTATAGAAGGTTTTGTAGCCGGCTGAGGCGAGGGTCTTCTTGCCTTCCTGCTCGAAGAGGTCGTGGAGGTAGGCGCGCTTGGCTTCGTTGACCTTCTCGTAGTCAATCTGCTTGAGGGCGTTGAGCTCGAGGCGCTTAGCTTCGTACTCTTTGGCCTTAACTTCGTCCTTGAGGGCTGGGAGTTGGCGAAGATCCACGTACTGAGGGTGGAAGGCGTAGATCGAGATGGAGTTATATGGATAAGAGTCCTGCCAGGTGTTGGTGATGGTGGTGTCGTTGATCGGGAGGATCTGTACGGCGGTCTGCTTGGTGGCAACAGCCCAGTCAATGAGCATCTTGAGGTCGCCGAAGTCGCCTACACCGAAGCTGCCTTCGCTCTTGAGCGAGAAGATAGGTACAGCCACGCCGGCTACGCGCTTAGCGTCGCGCCAGGCGTCATTGAGGTCAAGGCTCTTCTTGTTGGCAGAGATGTTTTCGATGACGTGAGCCATGGAGTTGCGCTCTACGCGAATGCATTGACCATCGCGATAGACCCCGTAGCGGTAAAGCAAAGGGAGACCTCCCTTAGGAAGCTCGATGTCTGCGGAACCTTCCCACACTTCGCCGTCGGTGGTATGGAGCTCCACCACCTGGTCGGCAATCTGCACGCCGAGGGACTCTCCCCATTGGGTGCGGTAGTTGATTTTGAAGTTAAGTTTCATAAGAAGCCCCCATCCCCGACCCTTCCCCCTGAAGTGGGGAAGGGAGTGGTTACCCATTGGGACGCTGGGGGAGCGTGTTTATTGTTGTTATTTTTATTTTGTTCGAATTAGTGCTTCTAGTATCATGTGTAGCTGTTGGAGAAATCTACACTAACTACTCCCTTCCCCACTTTAGGGGGAAGGGTTGGGGACTACATAACTATTGCATCGTGTGCCGGAACCTCAACGTCCTCATTATTAACGCGTCCACTGAATGGCTCGTCGCTAAAGTTAGCTACGACGGTGAGTGATTGACCACCCTCGATGACTCGCTGGAAGGCGAAGACCTTGGCGGCTCGGAGGGTTTCGTCGGTGAGATTGACGGTTTTGCCACTGATAACTGCAGGATGCTGAGCCAGTTTCATGACTTGCTCATAGCGAGCGCGGATGGCTTTGTATTCGGCAGGGAGCTGGTTCTCGTCCCAGTTGGCTGACTTCCAGGCTTTCTGGCGCTCCAATCCCCAGTAGTCGAAGATGGTGGTGCGGCCATCTGCCCCCTGATAGCCTTCCTCGTCAGGTGCATTCTCGCCGAGTTCCTGGCTGAAATACAGCATGTAAGGATTGGCATTGATCAAAGCGGAGACGTAGAGCGCTGGGATTCCGGCCTGCGGATTCTTGCCAAAGAACTCAGAGGCGATACGCTGCTCGTCGTGGTTCTCGAGGAAGTTGAGCATGTGGCCAGCCACCTTGTCGTTGGTGTAGGTAGGGAGGGAGAGACAGCTCTCGATGGCGTCAATCGGACGGCGACCCTCCACAACGCTGCGGATAGAGTCATAGAGCTCCACCTTGTCGTAAAGATAGTCGAAGCCACCCGTGACGATGTACTCCTCGTAAACCTTTGGATTATAGATCTCTGCGATGAAGAGAATGTCAGGATACTGCTCCTTGACGCGGCCAATGCCATACTGCCAGAACTCCGAAGGGACCATCTCGGACATGTCGCAGCGGAAAGCATCCACGCCCTTGCCGGCCCAGTAGAGGAGGATATCGGTCATCTTGTCCCAGGTCGATGGGATAGGAGAGAAGTGCTTCTCACGCGTGCCGTCGGCCTTGTATTCAACGCCATAGTTGAGCTTGACGGTCTCGTACCAATCCCATTCTGCTGGAGTGGCTTGTGCGAAGACATCATTGCCCGTCACCTTGGCTGGGGTTTCTTTGTAGCTCTGCCAGGTGAGTGTCTCGTCCGGGAAGTAGTAGAAATTATTCTGCGCGTCGAACGCCTTGCTGGTATCATCGCTGACACCTAAGCTGATCTCTGGCTTGATAACTGACTGATATTCGCGTGCTACGTGGTTAGGGATAAAGTCCATCACGACCTTCATGCCGGCGTCATGAGTGCGACTGACCAGCGCGTCAAACTCCTCCATACGCGTCTCTACCTTGTCTGCAATGTCGGCTGAGACAGCGTAATAATCCGCAATGGCGTATGGAGAACCAGCGTTGCCCTTGACCACGTCTGCATTCTGGCGAGGAAGGCCCTCTGCACTCCAGTCGGTCTTCGTCGCCTGCTGGATAATGCCGGTATACCAGACGTAGTTAGCACCCAGACGCTTGATGGATTGCAGCGCCTCGGTGGTAATATCGCTCATGCGGCCGCAGCCGTTTTCTTCGCGCGTACCATTAATATTATTAGTAGTGTTCTCGTTGCCAAAGAGACGAACCATCATCTGGTAGATGACGATTTTTCCCTCAGAGGGTTCTTCCTCCTGAGGCGTGGCCTGATTGCTGGTGCACCCAGATAATGCCAGCGCAGCACAAAGCGCTGTAAGATGAAATCTGCTTTTCATACGGTGTTGTGTTAATAAAAAGGCTTTATGTAATCTGGCGTGCTTATAGATTAAAGTCAGCGCAAAGATAAAAGATTTCGGTAATAACTCCAAATTATTTATTTATATTTTTATGTTTTGACGCGAAATTTTGTCATTTTTGTGACGTTTGTGTCTGAATCTGCAGGTTTTCGTTAGCAAGTTGTCCGGCTATGTAGGCTTCCGGAATTTTTTGGCAAGTTTGATAGAACTGATGTAACATTTGAAAAGAGTGATGTAACATTTTATGTGTCTTTCAAATATAATTATATTTATCGTTTAGCAGTGATTCGTTAAATGCGCTGATAAATAAGTGCTTAGCGTTTGTAAACTTTTATATTAGTTTATATTTGTAAATCATACTGGCGCGTATATGAGAAAAAAATGCTATCTTTGCAGCGCAAATTTACCTTATATCCACACGCAGATATTACAACGCACCTTTTAAAACACCTTTTTATCTTTTCTTAAATACTTTGTATAAATTCTTACTAAATATTAATCAACAAAACCACAAATCACATGAATTTGAAGCAAACCTTCAAAGCTCTCGCCACTATGGTGGTGGGACTTCTCATGTCAATCAGCGTCTATGCCCAGGACCTTACCGTTACGGGTACAGTCGTTGATGACTTCGGAGAGCCAGTGTTGGGTGCTAATGTTGTAGTCAAAGGTACTACCAATGGCGCAACAACAGACCTCGATGGTAATTTCTCCTTCAAAGCACCTAAGGGTAGCACCGTGGTCATCTCCTTCATCGGCTATAAGCCACAGGAGGTAGTATTCAACGGACAGCCACTCAACATCACACTCTCAGAGGACTCAGAGCTCCTCGAAGATGTAGTAGTTATCGGTTATGGTACTGCCAAGAAGAGCGATCTTACTGGTGCAGTTACTGCTATTAAGCCAGATGAGAAGAACAAGGGTGTCGTAACTTCTCCACAGGATATGATGCAGGGCAAGATTGCCGGTGTAAACGTCACCAACAGTGGTGGTTCGCCTGGTGGTGGTGCTCAGATCCGCGTCCGTGGTGGTTCTTCATTGAACGCGTCTAACGACCCATTGATCGTCATCGATGGTATGGCTATGGATAACCAGGGCATCAAGGGTGCACCAAATGCACTTGCGCTCGTTAACCCTAATGATATCGAGACCTTCACCGTCCTCAAGGATGCATCTGCAACTGCTATCTATGGTAGCCGTGGTTCTAACGGTGTCATCATCATTACCACCAAGAAGGGCCGTTCTGGTTCTGCTCCACAGGTTTCTTATAGCGGCAACGTAACTATGGGTTGGGCAACTGACCGTCAGGAGGTTCTCGATGGCGATGAGTATCGTAAGTTCATCTATGATTATTATGGACCTGACAGCGAGGCCTATTCTAAGGTCGGCTGGCAGAATACTGACTGGCAGGACGAAATCTATCGTACTGCTGTAAGCCATGAGCACAATGTGACCGTGACTAGCGCTTTCAAGTCTCTTCCATACCGTTTGAGCGTTGGCTTTGCTGATCAGCAGGGTACCCTCAAGACCTCTGACTACAAGCGTGCCAATGTCGGCTTGAATGTAAACCCAAGCTTCTTTGACAATCACTTAAAGGTAACCGCTGGTGCCAAGTTCTTCTATTCTCATGCACAGTATGCCAACACCGCTGCTATCGGCGAGGCAACCCGTATGGATCCTACCCAGGGAATCTATTTCTACGGACAGGATTGGAAGGGTAGCCATGCAGAGAATATGAACAATTACTTCACCTGGACTGACGACGCATCGGCTCTCAACGACCCTAACTGGGATCGTGTCGTAAACCGTAACACCGTCAAGAACCCTGTGGCATTGCTCAATGAGAAGGATGACCGTGCAAACTCTCGCGACTGGCAGGGTACCCTTGACCTTGACTATAAGGTTCATGGCTTCGAGGATCTCCTCCTTCACCTCAGCTTGAATGGTGACTATGCTAATGGTCAGCAGGATACTGACTATGAGCCTTGGGGTCCATCGAACATGTACTATGGCAACTATGGCAGCACCCATGAGGAGAAGTTCAACCTCACCCTTAACGCGTGGGCGCAGTATAATAAGGACTTCAATGAGGCTAACCACTTCGATATCATGGTCGGCTATGAGTGGAGCCACATGAAGTACTGGGGCAACAGCCACTATGCAGGCCTCTATCCTATGACTAACCGTGAGAAGCCAGGCGAGCTCTATAATGAGTCAAATAATGTATGGCGCCAGGAGTCATTCCTCGTTTCATTCCTCGGCAGAATGAACTATAGCCTTCTCGACCGTTACTCAGTAACCCTCAACCTTCGTGATGACGGTTCTTCACGCTTCAAGGATCACTGGGCTCTCTTCTACTCAGGCGCTTTGGCTTGGAAGATTAAGAACGAGGCTTTCCTTGCTGACGTGGATTGGTTGTCAGAGGCAAAGGTTCGTGCCAGCTACGGTAAGACCGGTCAGCAGGATGGTATCGGCAACTATAAGTACTTTGCTTCTTATAATGTAAACAGCAACAACATCGATGGCCGTTACCCAATCCTTGGTGTCAATGACTCAGGTTTGCTCTATCGTCCTGATGCTTACAATGCTAACTTGAAGTGGGAGACCACTACTACCACCAACGTAGGTCTTGACCTCGGCTTCCTCCGCGACCGCTTTACTTTGAGCGCAGAGTGGTACTATCGTAAGACCACCGACCTGCTCAACGAGGCAACTGTCAGCGCAGGTTCAAACTTCCGTAACAAGGTAACTTCTAACATCGGTTCTCTCCAGAACTCTGGTTTTGAGGTTTCTGCTACTATTCGCCCTATCCAGAGCAAGAACTGGAATTGGGAGATCAATGCCAACCTGACCTATAACGAGAATAAGATTCTTGAACTCAACGGCGACGGTTCTATCATCCGTTACTTCGAGAATGGTGCCGGTACTGGTAACTATATCAAGGCTTGGGCAAAGGATCACTCAGCATCTGCTTTCTATGTATATCAGCAGGTATACGACGAGAAGGGTGCTCCTATCGAGGGTGTTTACGTAGATCGTAACGGTGATGGCCAGATCTCTGAGAGCGATCTCTACTTCTACAAGCAGGGTGATGCTCCTTGGATGGTTGGCTTGAGCTCACGTCTCGGCTATAAGAACTGGGACCTCGGCCTTAGCTTCCACTCACACCTCGGCAACTATGTCTATAATGGCAACGAGATGGGTAAGATGAATATTGAGAAGCGTTATGACAGCTCATTCGGCTATCTCCAGAACGTAACCAAGGAGGGTATCAAGCGCAACTTCAATACTTATGAGAATCACCTCTCTGACTACTGGATCAGCAATGCAAGCTTCGTCAAGCTCGACAATATTACCCTTGGCTATAGCTTCAACAATCTCTTCAAGACCAACAGCTTCAAGGGTCTTGGGGGCCGTGCATACGTCGTGGCTTCGAATGTCATGACTATCACCAACTACGGTGGTATTGACCCAGAGCAGAACAATGGCTTTGAGAATAGCCTCTACCCACGTCCATTCAATCTTCAGTTTGGCCTTACTCTCAACTTCTAAATCAGATGACAATTATGAATAAATATTTGCTTTCAGGCGCTGCTCTTGCCATGACCTTGGGTTTCAGCTCTTGCGTAGGTGACCTTGATGTGACACCTATCGACCCAAATACCATCATGACAGTTGATGAGGCAGCTCTCTATACAAAGTGCTATGCCAACATGGCCCTCCCAGGCAATGGCGGCGGCAATGGCGACTGCGATATTGACGGCTTGGACGGTGGTACAGCAGGTTTCCTGCGCCAGTTGTTCAATGCAAACGAGCTCACTACTGATGAGTCGATCTGCGCATGGGGTGACCCTGGTATCCCTGCTTTCAACTACAATCAGTGGGATGCAGACCATCCAATGTTGGCCGGTCTCTACTATCGACTGTTCGTAGGTATCGACTACTGCAACCACTATCTTGACGTTTGTGCAGGTGTTGATGCAACCCGTGAGGCTGAGGTGCGTTTCCTCCGCGCGCTCTACTATTATTATCTGATGGATAACTTCGGCGATGTGCCATTTGCACTTGAGATTTCTGCCGAGAGTCCAAAGCAGATCAAGCGTGCCGAGCTCTTCACTTGGCTTGAGACAGAGATTAAGGACTTGATGCCAAGCCTTATGGCTCCAGCTGCTCGCAAGAGTACTGATCAGGGTTATGGCCGTGCTGATCAGGATGCTGCTAACATGCTCCTTGCTCGTCTGTATCTCAATGCCGAGGTTTATACTGGCACTGCTCATTGGGCGGAGGCTAAGCAGTACGCTGACGCTATCATCCAAGATGGCCATGGCAAGCATACCCTTTGGAAACAGGGTGTTACCGACAGCAAAGGCAACTATTGGTCAGCTTATCAGATGCTCTTTATGGGTGACAATGGCGAGAATGGCGCTTACAACGAGTGTATCCTCCCATTGCTTCAGGATGGTCAGACCACTACTTCTTGGGGTACTTCACTCTTCCTGATGGCTTCGACCTGGAAGGCTGATATGGATACAGATGCAACTTATGGCACCACCGAGTTCTGGGCAGGCAACCGTTGCCGCTCAACCTTCGTCAAGAAGTTCTTCCCAGACGGTAATGCTCCTGCTACCGACTATCGTGGCATGACCGCCGCTGCTAAGGATGATCGTGCATTGCTCCATGGTGTTGACCGTGAGCTTAATGTAGTCACTCCAACCGACTATGCTTCTGGTTTTGCTTGCGCTAAGTATCGTAACACCTATTCTACAGGTGCAGCTCCACATCACTCTCAGTTCGTAGATATGGACTTCTTCCTGATGCGTGTAGGTGAGGCATATCTTATCGCAGCAGAGGCTGCTAAGCGTCAGAACCAGCCTGCTTCTAACTATATCAATGAGCTCCGCAAGCGCGCTAATTGTGCTACTCTCGTTTCAGAGAATGACTGTACCCTCGATTATATCCTTGATGAGCGTGCTCGTGAGCTCTTCTACGAGGGCTTCCGTCGTACTGACCTCATCCGCTATGGTTACTTCGGAGGTAATAACAGTAGCAAGTATGTCTGGGAATGGAAGGGTGGCAACGAGAGCGGTATCGGTTTCGACGCTCACCTCAACGTATTTGCATTGCCTTCAGAGGATGTCAATGCTAATGCAAACCTCGCTCAGAACCCAGGTTATTAATAATTGACAATTAATAATAGATAATTGACAATGAAAAAGTTTTTATATAGCGCAATGATGCTTGGCCTGGTGGCTGGTTTCTCTTCTTGTGAGACCGATCAGGACAATCCAACGCTCGATGTCAAGAGCTTGGAACTCACGCTCAATACTCCATCCTTTGGCAAAGGCGCGCTGGTGCTCTATCCAGAGGATATCAACATGAACTTCAACTGGAGCTGCACGGGTTTCACCTTCCCATACGTGTCAACTTATGTGATGGAGCTTTCAACAGAATCGTCATTCTCGTCTTCGATCATCGTTCCATTGAAGGATAATGGCTCTGCTGCTATTTCTTCAAATGAGCTCAATAAGACCCTACAGCAGCTGGGTGGTTGGACAGATCAGGACGTTCCTGCAACGATGAGTCTCTATGGTCGTGTTACCTGCAAGCCTTCTTCTACGGCAGTCATCTCTGACGAGTACACTCTCTATTCGAATGTTATTGAGTTCACCGTAGCTCCTCGTTATCAGATGCTCAAGGCTGCTGATCCTGAGATGTGGTATATCCTCGGCGGCAACATCGGTGCAGGTGCTTGGAGCAACAATGCTGACAACATCTATATCAACAACATTCCATTTGCTCTTGTTCCAGGTTGCGAGTATGACATCAACACTGGTAAGGGTGAGCTCACCTACACCGGCTACTTCCTTGCAAGCCAGGGCTTCAAGATTCTCCCTTCAAGCTTCGACTGGAACTATGCAATGTGTGGCAATGGTACCGGCAACATCGTCTATCGCAATGGTGGTGATGACACTGGTAATATTGAGGTGGCTGCTGACGGCTATTACACCATCAATATCAATACCACTACTTACGAGTGCAGTCTGACAGCTTATGACAAGACTCCAAAGGTATTCGGCGGTATGGCTGTCTCTGGTTCATTCAATGGCTGGAGCGATAGCGAGATGACTGCAATCAACACTGTTGACGGTATGAACAACCACGAGTGGGTTGTCACCCTCGACCTTGCTGCTGGCGATCAGCTCAAGTTTAAGGAGGCAGGCTCATGGGATACCAACTGGGGCTTCGGCTCAGGTGATGGCGACGTTAATGCTTGGGGTTATGGTGTTCAGGGTGGTCCTAACATCGGTATTGCAGAAGGTGGTACCTATCAGCTCTACCTCAACGATATCACAGGTTACTTCTACATTACTAAGAAATAATAAACGTAAGAATTATGAAGAATTCAATCTATTTTGCACTTGCTGCTTCATTGTTTGCTTTTGCATCTTGCGATAACGAGGACTTCACCGATTGGGCTGCACCATCGCAGATTGAGAATCCTCAGGGTAGTGTAGATGAACCAGATGGTATCGTTACATCAGCCACTGAGATCGATATGGCAATGATTCCAGAGGGTACCACTACTGTGTCTCTTTTTACTGTGAATCTTACTGGTTGCACTCTTTCTTCGGTTAAGGTAAGTCTTCTTGGCAACGAGTATGAGAGTGACGGTCGGGGAACTTTCGCTGTAGAAGATCTTAAGAACGCTGTCGCTTCTGCCTTCGGTCGTGCTCCAGAACCACGTAAGGTACATGTCGAGGTGATCGGCGAAGCCAAGACTGCTGAGAATATCTATCGTTTCAGTCATCCATTTGATCTCGATGTCACCTTGGCTGCTCCCGAGATTGAGAGCGCTTACTATCTCGTAGGCGATATGTGTGGCTGGTCAGCAGATGCGATGCTTCCATTGACTCATGTCGGTGATGGCAACGTCTATGACTACCCAACCTTTACCGTTACTTTCGAAACTTCTGCTGATAACCAGTATTGGAAGCTTATCGGTCAGAAGGGTGTCGATGCCGGAGATATCTGGTCTGATCAAATCGGTGTGGAGGTCGATGGTGATGTCTCTAGTGAGGGCTTCCTGACTGGTAACAATCCTGGCGCTGGCAAGATCGAGGCTGCGGGTAAGTATAAGATGACCATCAACATGCTTGAGGGTACTTATACCCTTGAAGAGGTTAAGTATGACGAGTACATTTATTATATTGGTGCTACCGATGGCTGGTCAAATGCCGATCAGCTCCTGAAGCTCACCAATGCTGATAATGGTACTTACACTGGCTTCGTATATTGCGCTGATCCTAACGGTTGGGGCAATGAGTTCAAGTTCCAGCGTGTCGCTGGCGATTGGGGTACAGAGCTCAACAACAGCCACTTCACTACTTACGAAGGTGCTGCTGCCGATAAGGGAGGTAACCTTGGCGTAACTGGTGGCGAGTCAGTTTACTACTTCGAGGTAAGTCTTGGCAACCAGAGCTTCAAGGCCATCGAGATCACCAACATGAACCTCGTGGGTGACTTCAACGGCTGGAATGCCGCTGATGATGCTCAGCAGATGACTTGGAACGCTGACGAGCGCTGCTACGAAATCACCGGTGCTGGCGTAACTGCTAATGGTTGGAAGTTTACAACCAACAACAGCTGGGACATCAACCTTGGTGGTACCACCGCTGACCTCTGGGCAAATGGCGATAACCTCTCTGCTGAGGGTGCAACCATCAAGCTTTACCCAACTCGTACTAATAAGACCAGTATCTACTGCACTGTAGAATAATTGGTATTCAATCTAATCTAATGGCGTGACTTTCGGCACGATGGCTCTTGCTCGCATTAGCCATCCCGGTCGCGAGCCACGCCATTATTATATAAAAATGTCCTTTCACTTTTATACTCAAGCAATGAAGAAGATCTTTACCTCTTCCATATTTACAGTATTGTTTTCTGCACTGGCTGTCTCTCCTGCTTCTGCTCAGGGCTGGCCTGCTGATTATGACGGAGTGATGCTCCAGGCTTTCTCGTGGGACGACTATACCAATACTCGTTGGACGGTCCTCGAAAAGCAGGCAGATGAGCTTAGTCACTTTTTCTCGCTCGTCTGGGTACCTCAGTCAGGCAATTGTGGTGGGACATCGATGGGATATAACCCATTGTATTACTTCGATCAGAACTCCTCTTTCGGCAAAGAGGCAGCTCTTCGTTCTATGATCCAGACCTTCATGGAGAAGGGTATCGGAACTATCGCTGACGTGGTCATCAACCACCGTCAGAATGTTTCCAACTGGGTCGACTTCCCTGCCGAGACTTATAAAGGTGTGACCTATCAGATGGTCAGCACCGACATTGTAAGCGATGATGATGGCGGCAAGGCCAAGGAATGGGCCGACAAGAATGGCTTTGAGCTCTCTCCGAACAAGGATTCTGGTGAGGGATGGGATGGCTTCCGCGACATTGACCATGCCTCGGAGAATGTCCAGACCATCATCAAGGCTTACGAGGATTTCCTCCTCAACGACCTTGGCTACGCAGGCTTCCGCTATGATGTAGGCAAGGGTTTTGACGCCAAGTATTTTGGCTTGTATAATGAAGCTGCTAAACCCCAGTTCTCAGTAGGAGAGGTGTGGGACAACAACAATGTCATCAAGAAATGGATCAACGGAACCGACCTCGGCAATGGCATTCAGTCGGGTGCTTTCGATTTCCAGTTCCGTTATGCCGTTCGCGATGCACTCAATAATTCGAATAAAATGTCTTCGATGAAGAATGACTGTCTGATGCGCAGCGATGATTATAAGCGCTATGCAGTCACATTCGTCGAGAATCACGATATGCAGGATCGTGGCAATGTGACCAACTATACCAAGGATCCTATCAACAAGAATGTCATCCAGGCGGCCAACGCTACCATGCTGACTATGCCAGGTACGCCATGTGTCTTCCTGCCTCACTGGTTGGAGTACAAACCTCAGATCAAGCAGATGATCGATGCGCGTAAGGTAGCAGGAATCACCAATACTTCGAGCATCGAAGAAGTCTATAGCGACAACACCGCTTATATCTATAAGAGTGGCTCATTGCTCTGTATGATCGGCGGTGCTAAGACTTCGTATGCAGACGATTATCAGTTGATTATGAATGGCAATCGTTACTATATCTACCTCGCCAAGTCGGCCGAGATGCCTTGGATCAGCGTCTCTTCAGCGGAGTATGCACATGATGCAGCTGCTCAATCCATAACCCTGACCGCTGTCTCTGCGTCTGTTGATGCGAAGCTTGTCTATACCACCGATGGCTCAGAGCCTTCTGCTACCAATGGCACCATCGTAGAAAGTGGCGCAGCCATCGAGATTGCCAAAACAACCACCCTCAAGGTCGGCCTTCTGCTCGATGGCGCTGTGAAGAATGTCCAGACGCGTCAGTACACCTGGCTCGAAGAGGAGATTATCCCTACCACCAAGGCCACGATGCACGTCTGCAACGAGTCTGGCGCTCTCAATCCTCTCTACATCTATATCTGGGCAGGTCCTGAGAATGATCAGCTCAATGGAGGTTGGCCAGGCAAGGAGGCTAAGACTACCGAAGAGATTGGAGGCAAGACTTGGTACGTTCAGTCTTTTGATATCCCGACCACGGGCGAGGAATATGCTGTCAACTTCGTATTCACCACCAAGGGCGGCAGCTCGCAGACTGTCGATGTTACCGGCATGACTCAGGACACCTATTATATTATTAATAAGGAGCAGTCAGGTGGCAAGTACACGGTTACCAATGTCACCGATCAGTATTCTGCCATCGAGTCAATCATCGTCGACCTTCCTCAGCAGGATGCAGTTCTCTTCGATCTGCAGGGCCGACCAACCAACACCATGAATCCTGGTCAGCTCTACATCCGCGCAGGTCAGAAATTGATTGTTCGTTAGCGTTGATTCTCGGTTTTAGGATGTCTGACCAGTTGTTCTGGTTCAGGTCAGGAAACCAGCGCAACAGCCTCCGCGTCTCTACCGGATCAGTCGATCCTTATGTTGAACATACGATTGAAATCAAATAAAATATGCTAATATGAAGACACGACATTTCTTTGCTCTCTCGCTTGCCTTGGCTTTTGCTTCGGCTTCAGCTCAGCAGGCTCCTACTTGCGATGAGGCCATCCTCCACTGCTGGAGCTGGTCATTCAATACCATCCGTGAGAATATGGCCGACATTGCCGCTGCCGGTTTCAAGATCGTACAGACCTCTCCTGCTCAGCAGTGTGTCACCGAGACACGTGGTGACAAGGGTGGTGGCAACCAGCTCTTCGGCAAAGGTTACTGGTACTATCATTATCAGCCAACCGACTGGAAGATTGGTAATTACCAGCTTGGTACCCGTGAGGATCTCGCCGCTCTCTGCGCTGAGGCCAATAAGTATGGTGTCCGCGTCATCGTCGACGTCCTTCCTAATCACACCTCGGTCGATGATACCCGTGTGAGCGATGATCTCGACGCAGCAGTAGGTGGTCACGACAAGCTCTATCATGCCAACGGCTTCACAGCTATCACCGAGTGGAACGACCGTCTGCAGTGTACCAGCGGTGAGATGGGTGGCCTGCCGGATGTCAACACGGAGAATCCAGACTTCCAGCACTATTACCTCACTTATGTCAACGACCTCCTGGCTTGTGGCGTCCGTGGTTTCCGCTACGATACCGCCAAGCACATCGCGCTGCCAAGTGACCCTAAGGATCCTTCATCTCCAGAGAATGACTTCTGGGACGTTGTCACCGGTCGTAAGGCTGTCAAGGGCCTGCGCCTTGCCCTTCCTATGGATAGCATCTTCATGTACGGCGAGGTTCTGCAGGACAAGAACGTCAAGGAGATCGAATATGCAGAGTATATGGGACTTACCGCCAGCAATATGGGTGGCGCACTCCGCTATGATCTTGAGAACTTTGATTGGAGCAAGTCCGATGTCGAGAGCTATCACAACCCAGCCGCTCCTCAGAAGCTCGTCACTTGGGTAGAGAGCCACGATACCTATTGCAACGGTCACGAGTCAGCACACCTCACCGACGAACAGATTCGTCTCGGCTGGGTCTTCCTGACCGCTCGCCAGTTTGGTACACCTCTCTTCTATAGCCGTCCAGACGGTAGCGACGGTCCTTCTGGCAACTGGTGGGGCAACAACCTCGTCGGCGCGAAGGGCAATGACAACTTCAAGCATCCTGTCGTGGTGGCAGTCAATAAGTTCCGCGCTCAGATGTCTGGTCAGCCAGAGTCGCTTGCTTTCTCTGAGAATGGTGCAGTTGCTGCTGTCTCTCGTGGCAAGAAGGGTGCTGCCATCGTCAATATCAAGAATGAGTCACAGGCCCTTAGCATCGCTACCACTTTGCCAAATGGTACTTACAAGGACGTGATTTCTGGCAAAAAGTACCAGGTCAAGAAGGGTAAGGTCGTCGGACAGCTCGACGCAATGTCGGCCATCCTTCTCGTTCGCAAATAAGTGTCCGCAGAGATTCGGGTGATACCTTCCACGATGTAGGATTTCAACGTTACGTACAGAACGTTGAAATCCCGCATCCAGAATATTAACGTTACGTACAGAACGTTGAAATCCCGCTTCCGGAATATTAACGTTACGTACAGAACGTTGAAATCCCGCATCCAAAAAATTGACGTTGCGTACAGAACGTTGAATTTGCGCAAAAAAATCGCGAAAAAATTTGGAGATTCCGTATTTTCGTCTTATCTTTGCAGCATCTTAGAATAAAGTGAAAAACCACTTAACTATCTCAATATATGGCAAAGAAAAGCACCAAAGGAGCAGAGAAACTGCTGGCACGAATCTCAGAATGGTTCAGCGCTCATCCAAAGGATTCTTATAACTATCTGCAGATCTCGCAGGAACTGGGTATCTTCGGTCGTAGTAACCGAAGCGATGTGTACGATATGCTTGTCGAGTTGCAGGCAGAAGGCTTCCTGAGGGAGATTTCTTCGGGACGCTACACCTTGGCTGACCGCAAGGCGCAGGAGGAATTGATCGGCATTTTCGACCGCCGTCATAACGGTATGCACAACGTCCGCATCACTGCCACCAAGGAGGATGGCGTGACGCCGCTCTATGACGAGCCTTTCACCGTCTATGATGGCGATGACCTACAGGCGCTCTCGGGAGATAAGGTTCGAATCCAGAAGATGGCTGGCCGTCGCACCAAGTTCGGAGGTCCGCAGGCACGTGTCGTCGAGGTCATCGAGCGTGTGCCACATCGTTATGTCGGAGTGCTGCAGAAGACGGCGAAATATGCTTTCGTAACTCCTGATAATCGTGCACTTGACAAAGATATCTACATCCCTAACGAGTTGCTCGGCAAGGCGAAGAATGGCGATAAGGTAGTCGTCGACTTCGAGCGCTGGCCACAGTTCTCGAAGAATCCTGTCGGCCGTATTGCCGATGTCCTCGGCCGTGATGGCGAGAACAATGCGGAGATGCATGCTATCCTCGCAGAGTATGGCTTGCCATATAAGTATCCTGAGTCATTGGTTCGTGTGGCCAACAAGATTGCCGACGGCTGCACCGAGGAGGAGATTGCCCGTCGTCTGGATTATCGTCCATACATCACATTCACCATCGACCCGGCTGATGCTAAGGACTTTGACGATGCTCTCTCGTTGCGCAAACTCGAGAATGGTCACTGGGAGGCAGGTGTGCATATTGCCGATGTGACCCACTATGTGAAGCCAGAGTCGGCCATCAACAAGGAGGCTTTCTCGCGCGCTACCTCTATCTATCTGGTCGATCGTACCATCCCGATGCTGCCGGAGCGCCTTTGTAATGAACTCTGCTCGCTGCGTCAGGACGAGGACAAACTGACTTATTCAGTGCTGTTTGAGATGGACGATGACGCCAATGTCATCAAGTCGCAGATTGTCAAGACCGTCATTTGCTCGAATCGTCGCTTCTCTTACGAGGAGGCGCAGGAGATCATCGAGACGGGTCAGGGTGACTTTGCTCCTGAGATGCTACAGCTCGACCGTCTGGCCAAGCAGCTCAGAGCGCGTCGTTTTGCCGAGGGTGCTATCAGCTTCGAGCGCGCCGAGGTCAAGTTCATGATCGATGAGAAGGGCAAGCCGACCGATGTGTATTTCAAGGTTTCGAAGGATGCTAACAAGCTCGTCGAGGAGTTCATGCTCCTGGCCAACCGTACGGTGGCTGAGGCTGTCGGCAAGAATGTCAAGGTGCAGAAGATCAATGGCAAGGCGCAGAAGAAGGCCAAGGCGTTCGTCTATCGTGTGCATGACCAGCCGACACCTGAGAAGCTTGAGAACTTGGCAGGCGTGGCTTCGCGCTTCGGACATAAGTTCATCGCTCAAGGCAATAATAAGGTCATCAGTCAGGGCATCAATACGTTGATGAAGGAAATCCACGATAAGCCTGAGGAAAATCTGCTCTCGGCTTTGGCCATCCGCTCACAGGCTAAGGCTGTCTATACGACTGAGAATATCGGACACTATGGCTTGGCCTTTGACTACTATACACACTTCACTTCGCCGATCCGTCGCTATCCGGATTGCATGGTGCATCGCCTGCTCGACCGCTATCTCAATCAGGAGGGTCGCAGCGTGCCACTGCCACAGCTCGAAGAGGAATGTAAGCATTGCTCGGATATGGAGCAGCTGGCAGCACAGGCCGAGCGCTCTTCGATCAAGTACAAGCAGGCGGAGTATCTCAAGGATCGCCTCGGCATGGTCTTCGATGGCGTGGTGAGTGGTGTCTCTGAGTGGGGTATCTACGTGGAAATCAAGGAGAATCTCTGCGAGGGTATGATCCCTGTTCGCGACCTCAAGGATGACCACTATGTCTTCGACGAGAAGAATTACTGCCTCATTGGCCGTCGCACTCATAAGCGATTCACGCTGGGCGACAACCTCAAGATCCAGGTGGCATCGGTCAATATGGAGCGTAAGACCATCGACTTCGCATTAGCAGAATAATCAATAGCAATGAATAAATCAATCCTATCATCGATGGCTGCTACGTTTTCACTGGCAGCCATTGTTGTTTCGACCTCGTCGGTCGAAGCACAAACCATCTACAAGAACGCTGACTATCAGTGGCGTGGCAACCAGTTCATCCAGGGCAAGAGCAAGGCTGTGGCCAAGTCGGCCACCGAGATGACGAGTAATTATAAGAGCGAGTGGACGTCACCTGCTCCTAACTATATGCCTCAGATGCCGACGGGTGTTGACCCTGAGCATTGGCAACTGAAACGCGATATCAGCCACTTGCCACAGTATACTTCGTCGCTAATCATCGATAATGCTTTGTATAATATGAGCCTGGAGGAGAGCGAGTTGGCGATCGAAGCTGACTCGACCTACCGCACCGGTGTGTATTGGGGTGGTGTCTGGACGCGAGACGTGTCTTACTCGATCCTTCACTCGCTGGCACAGCTTTGCCCGGAGGTTTCGATGAGGTCGCTGTTGGCTAAGATCAATCAGAACAACCGCATCATTCAGGATACGGGTACGGGTGGCGCGTGGCCTTGTTCGACCGATCGTACGACCTGGGTGCTCGCGGCTTGGGAGTGCTACCTCGTGACGGGTTCGAAGGAGTGGCTCGACCGCATCTTCCCCGTCATCAAGAATACGCTTGAGGATGATCATCTCGTGGCATACGATCCTCAGACACAGCTGATGCGAGGCGAGACCTCGTGGCTCGACTGGCGCGAGCAGGAGTATCCTCTCTGGATGCAACCTGCTGATATCTACCAGAGTGAGGCGATGGGTACGACGGCTGTGCACTATCGCTCATTGCGCATCCTGGCTGAGATCTGTCGATTGGAAGGTCAGCCGGCATGGGCTGCTAAGTACGATCAGTGGGCTTCGGATCTGAAGGAAGGTATGAACCGTCAGCTCTGGATGGAAGACCGTGGCCTCTATGCCATCTATCTGTATGGTCGCAACCACCTCGTGCAGCATCCGCAGATGGAGATCCTCGGCGAGTCGTTCGCCATCCTCTGGGACATCGCTTCGCCTGAGCGTCAGCGCCGTATCAGTGAGCAGATGGTCAGCGAGAACTTCGGTACACCTGATTTCTATCCGAACCTGAAGGATCAGTATCCTTATCATAATGATGCGATGTGGCCATTCACCCAGGGTTACTGGATGAAGGCGCAGGCCAAGGCAGGCAACGAAGAGGGCGTGCTGCATGCCATCTCAAGCATCTATCGCCTGGCTGCCATGAACCTCAGTAACTATGAGAACATGGTCATCTATGACGGTAAGGACAAGGGTCTCGCTATCAATTCTCCTCGCCAGCTCTGGAGCGTCGCTGCCGATGCAGCCATCGTGCCAAATATCTACTTCGGTATCAGTTATGAGGTCGATGGCATTCATTTCCAGCCATTTGTTCCTAAGACTTTGTCGGCTAAGCGCGAACTTAAGAACTTCCGCTATCGCGATGCTGTCCTCAATATGACCATTTCTGGTTTCGGCAATGAGCTGAAGTCTTTCCGCCTCGATGGCGTGGAGACCGAACCATTCTTCGCTGCAAATCTCAAGGGTGAGCATTCCATCGAGATGGTGCTTGCCAACAAGCAGCCAGCAGCGATGAAGATGACATTGTGCAAGAATGCTTACCAGCCACTGACTCCTGCGGCAAAGCTGGAGGGACAGACGTTGTCTTGGCAGATGGTTAAGCCAGAATTGCTGTCGGAGTTCAACAAGGAGGTATCATCGGATGTCGCTCTGTATCTCATACTTCGCGATGGCAAGGAGTACAAAACGCTCCCTCCATCTTCTCTCTCAATGGATCTGACCGAACCTGGCGAATACGCCGTCGTCGCCGTCAATCCAGAAGGCTGGCACTCGTACATGAGCGAACCAATCGCGTATTATAATAATGTATCCCTCTATTCTGTCGGCGATTACGCTCTATCTTTCGATCCTCAGCGCAAGCAGGTACAGGAGAGTGTCGGTGCCGGAGGTGGCTTGGCTGGTGTGGCTGAGGCTCGCGCCAAGGTGCCAACTCTCGAAGGCGTCGACGTCAGCGGTGCCAAGGGTCGTATTGCCATGATCACTCGCAACGAGAATCCGCTCATCACCATCCCATTGACTATCGCTACCGACGGCACCTACGCCCTCGACTGGCGCTATGCCAACGGTAACGGCCCTATCAATACCGAGAATAAGTGTGCCACACGCCTCCTCTCTATCGATGGTCTGCAGGTAGGCGTCAGCCTCTTCCCACACCGTGGTACCGACGAGTGGAACAACTGGGGTTGGAGCAACCCTTGCATCGTCAATCTCAAGGCCGGTCAGCACATCCTCACCCTCGAATTCTCCGACACCGTCGAGAATATGAACATCCACGTCAACCAGGCGCTGCTTGATCAGCTGCGCGTGACGAAGCTGTAAGATAGATGTATTTGTTATAAAATCGCGCTTATTTCGCTAAATCGAGGCAATTTTGATGCCGTTTAGCGAAATAAGAGCGTTTTTATTTGTATTTTTCGTTTTTATCCTCTACCTTTGCAACCTAATACAACAACATTTTTTATGTGCATTATCATTGGAAGAAAGAGAGAAACTGAGGAACTTCGGAATTATTACAAGAGTGGAAGACCGGAGTTCGTCGCTGTATATGGACGTCGAAGAGTGGGGAAAACCTTCCTTATTGATGAGGTGTTCAGAGATAATATGGTGTTTCATCATACAGGTCTCTCGCCATACGACAGGAAGAGAAAGGTGACCATGAAGGATCAGCTACAGAACTTCTACTTTTCTCTCTTACATCATGGCATGGAAGGCATCAGTCAACCTAAGTCGTGGATAGAGGCCTTCTTCCAGCTTCGGCAGTTCCTTGAAAGAATGAATAACGGAAGCCGACAGGTGGTATTTATTGATGAATTACCATGGATGGATACGCCTCGTTCTGGATTCCTGACCGCCTTAGAGAGCTTCTGGAACGGCTGGGGTAATATGCAGCACCAGTTGTGTCTGGTTGTGTGCGGGTCGGCTACGTCGTGGATGCTCGATAATCTTATCAATAATAAAGGAGGGCTTTACGGACGACTGACGGGAGAGATGAAACTTCGACCTTTTACCCTAAAGGAATGCGAGGACTTCTATAAGAGCCGTGGCATCAGTATGACAAGATATAATGTGCTACAGGCCTATATGGTGCTGGGTGGTATTCCGTACTACATGAACTTGTTTAATCCTTCGTTGAGCCTGGCTCAGAACATCGACCGATTATTCTTTGACCGTATGGCAAAACTTGGCGATGAATTTGATCGTTTGTTCAATTCTGTTTTTGACAATGCAGAGGTTTGTATGCGTATCATCCGTCATCTGGGAAAGCGTCATGCAGGCTTCTCTCGTGAAGAGATTGCTAAAGCATTGGAAATAAATGCGAATGGTGACTTTACGAAAACCATGAAAGCATTGATAGGTAGTGACTTTGTGACAAGATACAGACCTTTGAACAGCAATGATGGAGTGGATCTGTATAAATTATCAGATCCTTTCTGCTGGTTCTGGCTCCACTTCAAAGAAGAGAAGCAAGTGAAGGAGACCGACTATTGGCAGCATCACCTGAAAGAGCCAGAGATAACTTCTTGGAGAGGTATAGCCTTCGAAGAGGTTTGTTGGCTGCATATTGCCCAAATCAAGAATGCATTGCAGATAGGTGGAGTTTCTTCGACCGAATCTGCTCTGATCATTAGAGGAGATGAAGCAACAGAAGGAATGCAGATCGATCTTATCATTGACCGACAGGATGATGTGGCAAATGTTTGCGAGATGAAATATAACCGTAATAATTATGTAGTTACAAAAGCTTATGCGCAGACCGTCCGGTCTCGTGCCGAGCGCTTGGAGCAGATTCTTCCGCAAAAGGCAATTCATAACACACTAATCACAGCCATGCCAATGGATAGGAATGAGTGGAGTGATGTGTTCCAGTCTGCAATTACAATGGATGAGCTATTCTAACAGTATTTTCAGTATCTTACACGTATTTCATACTTTAAAAACGACATTTCATACAGAACCGCCAAAAAGATTTGGAATTCATATTATATTTGCGTACCTTTGCAACCGTAAAGAAGTATGCAGCTGTGATTGGAGTACCATGTAAACGTGGCAATCTTCAACTTCGCAAAGGAGATATTCTCTTCGTAGCACAACTCATAGGCGGTCGTCTTCCAGAAGGGTGCACAAAGTTGCCCGAAGGATTCCAAATCAAGTGGTATTATGTCACGATTGACTAATCCTTGAAAAGCTGTAGGTGTATATATAAATTGACAACGAAAACAAGGTCGTCAAGATTCGCAGGTAACGCATCTCACCTAATTGCGATAAAAGAGTCATTATGCTTGTAGTAGTATTTGAAAAGCAGAAAAATATAAATTTTCTTGGAAATATCTGCTGATTCTTGTAATTTACGCCGAAATAAGTGCGGAAAAGTGTAGAAGTGATAAAAATTTGAATTAGTCTATATCAAAACCACATTTTTTGATTCTGATTCTTTGTTATTCGTTAGAAATAATGTGTCTTTGCAGCGTTTATTCGTCCAAATAAATGTAAAATCTATCACGATATTCGTCCGAATAATTGTAGCAAGACATCGACAAAATGAAAAGCATTTCACCAAAAACACTCTTTGAACTGCCGAAAAATGTGAAATCTCTTGGAATTATCTGCGGATTTTTGTAATTTTGCGCCGAAATAAGTGCGAAAAAATGTAATATCCTTGCATTTTACGTGCGGAAAAATGTAGTGAAAGGATGAAAAGGTTTGTATATCAGCAGATATTAGACTGGAAGAATAGTCAGACAAGAAAGCCATTGGTCTTGAATGGCGCTCGTCAGGTGGGAAAGACTTGGCTGCTCAAGGAGTTTGCCCAAAAGGAATATGCAAAGATGGCATACGTGGTGTGTCGTAAGAATCCTGTGGTGAAGGAGATCTTTAAGGTCGATTTCAACATGGATAGAATCTTGCGAGCTTTGCGAGCTTTGACAGGAGTGGATATTACTCCAGGCGACACCTTGATTGTGCTCGATGAGATTCAGGATGTGCCAGAGGCATTGGAGGCGCTGAAGTATTTCAGGGAGGATGCCCCGGATTATCATGTGGCAGTGGCAGGATCATTGCTCGGATTGTCTATGCATGAGGGAACATCGTATCCCGTCGGACAGGTCAACACCATCAATATCTATCCGATGAACTTTGAGGAGTTCCTTTTGGCAAAAGGAGAGGAGCAACTTCAGAATCTGTTGGCATGGAAGGATTATCAGACAACGAACCTGCTGCATGAGAAATTAACCGACCTGTTGCGACAGTATTACTATGTGGGTGGAATGCCAGAAGCTGTTCAGGAATATGTAACCACAGAGAATCTGCAAAAGGTGCGCGAAATACAACAGGAAATCTTGAGAGGCTATGACATGGATTTCTCGAAACATGCACCTGCTGATCAGGTTGCCAGAATCCGCATGGTTTGGCAAACGATTCCTTCACAACTTTTCCGTGAGAACAAGAAGTTTATCTTTGGTGCAGTGAATAAAGGTTCGCGTGCCAAGGATTTCGAGATCGCACTTCAATGGCTATGCGATGCGGGATTGGCATATCGTGTGCAGAGAGTATCGAAGCCAGAACTTCCACTCAAAATCTATGTCGAGATGAATGCTTTCAAGCTGTATCTGCTTGACGTCGGTTTGCTTGGAGCAATGGCAGAAGTGCAACCTTCGCAGATATTGGTCAATAACGATATCTTCAAGGAATATAAGGGCGGTATGACCGAACAGTATGTGCTTCAGCAGAAGAAGAGCCGAGGCATCGATGGTATCTATTATCATACTACGGATGCTTCCCGATTGGAGATTGATTTCCTGATGCAGCGCGATGGTGCATTGCTCCCGATCGAGGTCAAGGCAGAAGGTAATGTGCGCAGTAATTCTTTAACCACCTTCTTGGGTAATAATCCAGGATTGCATGCCGAGCGTTATTCTATGCGGCCTTACGTTGTGCAGGAGTCATTGACAAATGTACCATTGTATGCGGTATAGGTCTGCCGTCGGTCGAAAAGGATATTTCTGCATTTTCCGAAGTGGGGGTCTTCATGCCCTAGTATAGTTATTAGTCCCCTTAAAGGGGGACAATAACAAATACTAAGGGCTTCAGCCTCCCACTTCGGAACGCTCAAATTATGGCACAAAGCCATAGACAGGAACGAGATTATGGTTTCGCGCTTGACTAAAGCCATAGACAGGAACGAGGTTATGGCTTCGTTCTTGTCTAAAACCATAGATGGGAACGAGGTTATGGCTTTGTGCTTGACTGAAACCATAGACGGGTACAAAGTTCTGGCTTCGTGAAAGTACAAAGCCTAAACTTTTATGTTTGCGATGGTCCGAGTTGAATCCGTCTCGGACTATTATGCATCTCCAAAGGGAATTTGTTTACCTTTTGGAACTTTTTTCACTTATATATGGAGCATAAAACTTATGAAACTACTCTTGTGTTAAGACTTTATACAGAGGGCAAAGCATTTGGTACAATGTGCATTGAAATGCTTTGTCTGTTTCATAAAAATAAGTAACTTTGCATCGCAAAAAAGAACTAAACTCATAAAAGATCACAGATGAAGACTTTCTTTCACATCCTTAGCGCAATTCTCTTGTCAGCGGTTGTTATCGTTCTCGGCAATCGCTGCTACCACACGATGAGCAAAAGCGAAACGAATCTCGAGACAGATGATCTCACCATAGAGATCCGTATGATGTGCGAACAGGATCTTTGGCTTGACGCTGAAGGAATCGACACCCGCGACACCTTGTTGTTCGATCTGATAGATATGTGTAATGCGGCCACGGCCATCAGAAGCATCTTTACTGATTTTGACCTCTATATGCGTTTGAATGATTACGAGCCAGCGACACGAGAGGCTATTCAGTCGCTTGATTTGTCGGTCATCAAGAACAATGAGACTCGTAGCCAACTCGAAGAATATCGGCAGAAGATGATCGAGCTTTATGATGTGAGACCGGATGAGGTGGATCAGGAAGTGGTCAATCCATATCTCTATCGTTACGAGGCAGATGAATATATAGCAGACAGATATTCACTCACACATTATTATAATATAACGTGAGTTCGACGAAAAATAATTGATTGAAAATTTGGCAAATAGCGATATTATTCGTATATTTGTAATAACCACAAAACAAATAAAACCAAACAATATCGCTATGTTTACCGAGGACAAAGTTACTGAAATTT
>JAZRVB010000202.1:0-1471 GCA_045598885.1 Bacteroidales bacterium | reverse complement strand
CCGTAATAGATGCGGCATCAATATATTCGGGATTATCTTCAAGTTCGATTATGCCCAAATCATTCTGGCGATAATTAAGGTTATGGGCTTTCTGATACGGCTTGTAGCCAATCATTTCAGCATTGACCTGATACCATCCGGAGATTACATCTTTGATTTCAACTTCTCCTTTTTCGTTGGTAATAGCAAAGTTGGTAATGGTGGTGTCGTTCCGGGGTATGAGGTAGACGGTGGCATAGCTGATAGGCTCCTTTGTCTTGGCATCCTGAAGTGACATCTTCAGATCGACATTCCGGTTCCTGTTGTAGCTGCTGAGATCAACGACAACCTGCGCGTGTACAGACAGCGCAGATAACATAAGGAATAGTAATGGCGATAATAGTTTATGCATGTTCCCAAAATGTTTGATGTCAGCAAAGATACTGCAAATGGGTGAAAGATTCGTGCTGACTATGCTGACATTTGCCTGACATTTGCTTGTCAGCGCCTTATCAGCCGGTATCCGAAGCCGCGGCGTGTCTCGATTTCGTATCCGCTGTCATCAAGGGCAGCTTTCAGATGTCTTATCAGAGAATAGAGCGTGTCTTCAGGCTGGGGCTTGTTAGGCCAGAGTGCATTGCAGATGTCCTCCTTTGAAAGTTCACCATCTGGTGCATCCAGGAACATATCAACTAGTTGGCGCTGCATCGGTGTGAGTTGTGCGAAGGCTGTGTGCTGGCTCCTTTTCGTGAGCATCATCGAGCCGAGCATCCAAAACAAAGCCAGCAGAGTGAAAGCGGCTGGCATCCGTTTGTCCGCAAGGCCGAATACAGAGGCAAATGTGACATCAGCATAACTTCTAACAGCAGCCTTATCAAGCATCATGGTGTCACTACATATTCCTTTCGGTTTGTCACCAGGAAGGCAATAGGAGATATATGTACTATCTTTCAGAACAGGGATGGTCAAATTCTCCCTCAGCACAGCCAACGTGTCAGGAGTTATCGTATTTGACTGCGTGTTTGCAAGAACAGCCGACATTGCATTATTCAAATCTCTGATAATGTAGTGCCGCGCATTCTTGTAACTTCTCTCCCCGGAGAATATTGCTGCCAAGAAAAGAAGTACGACGACAAAGGATGATATCTTGTTCTTCATGGAGTTCATTGTGCATTATGTACAAATTTAATCTAATTTTTTTTGCCACAAGAAGAAATGATTGCCCCAATGTACCCTTTTCTTTGGATAAGTCGGCAAAAACTCGGCAAAAATTGAGGGCACTGAAAAACCCCTTGCAGGCTCGTAGAAGCCGCATTCGCGGGAGTGCAATTTTTTCACTTATTTTTGGTAGTCTCAGATATTATTTGTAACTTCAATCCATTGAAAAACAATGGATTATGCTTCCAACTCAAGGCTCTATACAGTTCAGCGGGTACGCCGATCTCTACGATATTGTTGTCCCCCAAGACCACGAACTGCGGAAATTGAACGC
>JAZRVB010000201.1:0-31393 GCA_045598885.1 Bacteroidales bacterium | reverse complement strand
GCTTACGATACCCTCTACCTTAGAAAGGAGGTAGTTGTAGAATACCTGGAGTACGAGAGCTACGATAATACCACCTACAGTGGTGATAAGAGCAACCTTCATACCAGAAGCAACGACTGTTGGAGAAATATCACCTGCCTTTACGATGTCATCGAATGCCTGGATCATACCGATAGCGGTACCAAGGAATCCGAGTGAAGGAGCAGCAGCAATAAACAAGGTAATCCAAGAAAGGTTCTGCTCGAGGTAGCCACTCTGAAGAGCGCCGTAAGAGGTGATAGCCTTATCAACATCCTCAAGGCTCTGGCCATCCTTCAAACGGATGAGTGCCTGGGTGAAGATAGAAGCGATAGGACCACGGGTCTTCTTGCAGATGTCAAGAGCAGCGTCAACGTTACCACCCTCGAGAGCATCCTCAACTGATGAAACAAGCTTCTTGGTGTTAACCTCAGCGAGGTTCAAATAGATGATACGCTCGATAACGAATGCCATACCGAGAACGAGGGCAAGAGCAACGAATGCCATGAAGGTAGGACCACCGTCGATGAACTGACCCTTAAGAACGTGGTGGAAGCTTGCAGACTCTTCAACAGCCTCTTCTGCCTCCTGAGCGAAAACTGGAGCCATCATAGCGATAGCTGACAATGTCAAGAAAAACTTTTTCATTGAGTTTGTGTTTTGTTAAATTGTTATTAAAATGGTTATAAAATATGTCTTTCAAGAGAAGAAACCGTATGCACGATTTCCGAGTGCAAATATAGTAATATTCTTTTTCCTTTCCAACTTTTTTTCTCCTTTTGTGCTATTTTTGTACTATTTTTTATTACAAAATGAGAAAACAAGGCTTTTTTCGTCGAATTTTCGTCGATAAAAATGATACTTTCGTCGATTATATGCCTAATATGGTCTCCGCATTACGGGTTGTAATCTCTGAAACTTCTTCGACGGTGAGCCCGAGCAGGTCGGCCAGGAAGCGTGCCGTGTCTGCTGTGTAAGCCGGCTCGTTGCGCTTGCCTCTATGTGGTACTGGCGACAGATAGGGTGCGTCGGTCTCAAGTACGATCTTCTCAATGCCGACGGCTTTGACGACTTCTGGTACCTGACTCTTTTTGTAGGTGAGCGTGCCGCCTACTCCGATATAGAAGTTGCCATACACCATCGCTTCCTTCGCTTCTTGTGCGGTGCCGCTGTAGCAGTGGAGGATGCCACGTGGACGCATCGTCCCTTTGTTGTCATCGTTCCTCCTGCGTAGCAGCAGGAGAAATTCTGGCATGGCATCTCGGATGTGAAGCAGAACGGGAAGATGATGCTTCGCCGCAAGGTCTAACTGATCCTCCAGAAGATGCCTCTGGTCTTGAAGGCGAGATTTGTCCCAATGTAGGTCAAGTCCGATCTCTCCAATAGGCAGGGGCTTGCCATATTGCTCAAACAGTGCTTCGAGCCTCTCGAACTGAGCATTGACGTCTGCTGCCATATTCTCGGGATGGATGCCGATGGATGGATAGAGGATGCCAGGATGTCGGTCGCAGAGACTGAGGATCTGAGGAAACTCTGTCTCGTCACAGCAAGCCAGGACGATTTTCCCGACGCCTGCCTCTTGTGCACGAACAATGCAGGCCTCCACGTCTTGTGTGAAGGCCTCATCTATCAGGTGACAATGAGTGTCAATAATCATTCCTTATATATTTAAATGAATTCGAGTCGGCTCTGCATCTTCTCTGCCTCGATCTGCTTCTTCTCACTGGAGCGCAGGAAGTAGACGATGCCATACTGCTGGCACTTGTTGAGCTTGACCGAAAGTGGCAGATCGTTGTAACAGGCCTCAATCTGATTCCACATATCCTGCAGCAGATCGTCTACCAGAGGACGCATGTCTGTCAGATCCTGCAGGTATTTGGCAATGTTCTGACGCAGCGTGTTCATGTTGTAGTAATGTTCGGCAAAGATGCTGAAGTGCACTTTGACCTTGGCGATGTTTGGATTGTAGATCGGTACGCCACCATGTGCGATGCGCTGCTCCTCGCCGCGGATGATCTTCTCTCCCCACTCTGCCACATCATGGTCGCTCTTGAGAGTCGGTACCTTAAAACTTTCCATGTCAAGCCCGTAGCCTTCCTTGATATCCTTGCGCAGTTCTCCGCGCTGGATGGTCATGTTGAGTACCTGGATGAAATGTGAGACGTACATGTGTGCCATGCGCTGCTCCTCACGGAACGACTTTGACATCTTGATGAACTGGTCGTAATACTGCTGGTATTGGCGCTGCAGGTTCTTGAACTTTGACAGGATCTGCTGCGCGTCACGGATAGTCTGATAGCTGAGTACGAGCTCACCATTCTCCTTGTGTCCTTCCATCTTGATGGCGGACTGCAAGGCAGCAATGCGGCTTAAGTCAGTATTGGGTAATCTGCGGTATGGCACGGTAGTATAAATTCTAAAGACGAATAATTAAATAGCACACACTTTGTGTTTATACATTGCGATTTTCCAGCTTGGCTGCCAAGTCCTTCAACAATCTTGTCTTCTCGCTTGGCACGCTGAGGAGTTGTAACGCTTTGATGGCCTCCTGATGATAATGGCTGATGGCCAGGCGGCAGGCTTTCTCTGCTCCGGATTTCTTGTAGAACTCCTTATATGCCTCGATCTTCTCCTCCTCGGTCATGCCAGCGGTGTCTGGTTCCGTGGCATTCTTGAGCGCCGTGATACGGAGATAGGTCTTCTTTTCCTGCAGAATGTCGCCACCAATGCGTTTGCCGAAGGTCTTAGGATCGCCCCAGCAGTCGAGCCAGTCGTCCTGCAGCTGGAAGGCAAGTCCGAGGTTGACGCCGAAATTAAAGAGCGTATCAATGTCCTTATCCAGACGCTCATAGCGCTTCACGCCCAGTTCGGTCAGGTTGCCATAAGTCTTGTCCTGGCCGATGTAAGCACCGATCTGCAGGGCACGTCCCAGGAGGACAGAGGTCTTGAGTCTGATCATCTCAAGATACTCTTCGATGGTTACGTCGTCACGAGTCTCGAACTCCATGTCGTACTGCTGGCCTTGGCAGATCTCCTGATTCATCTGGTTGAAGGTGTCCATCACATGTTTCAGTACGCGTGCAGGTGCTTCGCTGATCAGCTGGTAAGCCAGTCCGATCATCGAATCTCCAGAGAGAATGGCTTGATTCTCATTCCACTTGACGTGTACCGTAGCTCGACCACGACGCTCTGGCGCCTTGTCCATCACATCGTCGTGCAGCAGTGTAGAGTTGTGATACATCTCTATGCCCAATGCCGGGGTGATGGCCTGAGAGAGGTCTTCTGTATAGAGGTTGGCTGCAATGAGCACCAGAGTCGGACGCAAGCGCTTACCTCCAGAGGCCAATGTGTAGCGGATGGGTTCGTACATGCCATCAGCAGCCTCCGGATATGACAGATGATCGATTCCTTCTTGGATGAGATTGTTTAGTTCGGCTTGTGTCTTCATATATAAATATAGGTGATCCGATTCGAAGTAATGGGATGTTTATAAAAAGTATGCCAGCTTGAGATTGGAATACTCAGGCTGGCATAATATGTATTACTGCAGACGGAAGGTAACAGGCAGCATGTACTTTACACGTACTGGTTTGCCACGCTGCTTACCAGGCTTCCACTTAGGCATTGACTGAACTACGCGCTTAGCCTCCTTAGTAAGATCCTCAGAAGGAGAACGCATCTCCTGAATATCAGTAACCGAACCATCCTTCTCAACGACGAATGACAAAGTTACACGACCCTGAATACCGTTCTCAGCAGCGAATGCTGGGTAACGAAGGTTCTTACTGATGAACTCCATAAGAGCCTTGGTACCACCTGGGAACTCTGGCTCCTGCTCTACAACGGTGAAGATCTGGTTAGCCTCAGCCTCCTCCTCTTCAACAGGTGCTTCCTCAACTGCCTGAACGATTTCAACTACAGTGTTAGCATCATCCTCGGCACTCTGCATCTCGATTTCTGCAACTTCTACGTCATCTTCTACAACGGTGAGCTGCTCGATAACGTCAGGCATTGGAGGTGGTGGTGGAGGTGGTGGAGGGGTGTTCTGAACGGTCATTACTATCTCCTCTTCTTCTTCCATTACAGCATCGCCAGCGCCGTTATAGACCTTGCGATAGGTGGCATTAGTCCACTCGAAAGCAATGAAGAGGATAGCAAGAATAGCCACAAGACCTGTAAGAGCATAGGTGGTTTTTCTAGGCTCAAGATCTACTTGGGGATCTTTCTTGATTTCCATGTTACTTGTTTAATTGGTTAAAAACTCTGCACAAAAGTAGGCATTTTTTTATAGGCAACCAAAAAAAACTACTATTTTTTTACTTTTTTGCTTAAAAAAATTGCTTTTAACGCGAAAAAGGGGTACTTTTGCATACAAAATAAGTGCAATCCACGTTCTTCTTGTGGCTTTTGCATTTCATTGCCACAAAAAAGACATGACCATTCGCAGATACTTGACAGCCTTGGCGGCTGCACTGACTTTCATTTCTGCCCGGGCCCAGGAGGTCGCGGGTTATGGATATCTGGAACTGCCAGTATCTGCACGAGGACTCGCCTTAGGAGGTACTAGTCTCAGCGTCGTTGAGCCTGACCTCTCGCTGGCGGAGCAGAACCCCGCTCTTCTCTGTCCGCAGATGGAAAAACAGGCGGTACTCTCCTATACCAATTATCTGGCAGGTATCCAGATGGGTTATGCGGCTTACGCAGGACGTTTCCTGGAGGTCGGAGGTTGGTCTGCAGGTATGCGCTTTGTCGATTTCGGCCATTTCGATGGCTATGATACACAGGGACTTCCAACGGGATCTTTCTCCGTAAAGGATTTCTGTCTGGAAGGTGCCATTGGCTATCCGCTCAATGACCGGTGGAACATCGGTGCTCAGACCAAGTTCCTCTATACCTCCTACGAGAGCTACAACGCCTTTGCCTTAGGGGTGGATCTGGGACTGAACTACTATGATGACATCACGGGCAATTCTTTCTCAGTGACCTTGACCAATCTCGGAGGCCAGTTTAAGAGCCTCTATGAGGAAAGCCGTCAGAATCTGCCAACACAGCTGAATGTCGGCTGGAGCCGCGAGCTGATGCATCTGCCGTTCTGTATCTCGGTGACAGCCTATCATCTGCTTGACTGGGATCAGGAATATGTCGATGGTAATGGACAGAAGCAGAAGTTCTCCGCTTTAGAGCAGGTGCTCAATCACCTGATCTTCGGTCTTGAGTGGACCGCAGCAAAGAACTTCTGGCTCGCCACCGGCTATAATTACCGTCATCAGCGTCGGTTCAGCGGGCAGGGCGGTTTCCTCCGTGGCTTATCGATGGGAGCAGGCGTGAAGTATAATGCACTTAATTTTCAGGCAGGCTATGCCAGCACGAATCTGGCCGATGGCATGCTGACACTTCAATTAGGATACACCTTTTAAATATATAAAGTAGAATGAAAAAGATCACTATAGCAATTGACGGCCACTCTTCCTGTGGCAAAAGCACGATGGCCAAGCAGCTGGCTGCTGACCTCGGATATATCTATGTCGATACCGGCGCTATGTACCGCGCCGTCACCTTATATGCTCTCCGCAACGGTTTGATGGATGCCGAGACCAAGGAGATCAAGACCGAAGCGCTCCAGCAGCAGATCGCAGAGGTCCAGATCGGCTTTGTGCTCAATGAGCAAGGCCAGAAGCAGACCGTCCTCAACGGAGAAATCGTAGAGCAGGAGATCCGTCAGATGCTCGTCAGCAGTTGTGTGAGCCCTGTGGCCGCTCTCGGTTTCGTCCGCGCTCATCTGGTTGCCTTGCAGCAGAAGATGGGAGAGGAAGGCGGCATCGTCATGGATGGTCGTGACATCGGTACCGTTGTCTTCCCTAACGCAGAGCTTAAGGTCTTCGTGACCGCTTCGGCCGAAGTGCGTGCACAGCGCCGTCTGGCAGAGCTCCAGGGCAAGGGCGATACTACCACCACCTTTGAGGAGGTGCTCAAGAATGTCGAGGAGCGTGACTATCTCGATACCCATCGAGAGGTGACTCCTTTGCGTCAGGCTGAGGATGCCAAGTTGCTCGACAATTCGAATATGACCATTCCTGAGCAGAATGCATTGCTCCATGAGTGGGCAATGGCTGCTATTGAAGAATAAAAAAACTATGCAAATTACCGTTGACGAGCAGAGCGGTTTCTGTCCAGGCGTGGTCAGTGCCATTCGTAAGGCGGAAGAGCAGTTGTCGCAGGCCGACAATCTCTACTGCCTGGGTGATATCGTCCATAACAGTGAGGAGGTCAACCGCCTGGAGCAGCAGGGACTCAAGACCATCGATCATGCACAGATGGCCGGGATCCATGATGCCAAGGTCCTGCTCCGTGCTCATGGCGAGCCGCCGTCTACCTATCTCCTGGCCGCACAGAATGGCATAGAGATCGTCGATGCTACCTGCCCCGTTGTGCTGCAGCTCCAGAAGCGCATCAAGAAGGTCTATGACGAGGAGCCTGGTGTGCAGATTGTCATCTTCGGCAAGAAAGGACATGCTGAGGTCAATGGCCTGGTGGGGCAGACACAGGGTTCTGCCATCGTCGTGGAGGGTGTTTGTGACCTTGACAAGATCGATTTCTCCCGTCCCGTCCGCCTTTTCAGCCAGACGACCATGCCGGTCGATACGTTCTTCAGCCTGGCCGAAACCGTAAACCAGCGGATGGACGATCCGAGCCAGTTTATCTACAAGGACACCATCTGCCGACAGGTGGCCAACCGCATCCCGCACCTTAAGGAGTTCGCGCGTCAGCATGACGTCGTCCTGTTCGTCAGTGGCAGGAAGTCGAGCAATGGCAAGGCGCTCTTTGGTGTCTGTCAGGAGGTTAATTCTCGCAGCTACTTCGTCAGTCATCCTGACGAGGTGCAGGCAGAGATGATCTCTGGAGCTGAAACCGTCGGTATCTGTGGCGCTACCTCCACACCTAAATGGCAAATGGAACAGGTGGCAGACGTGCTCAGGCGCCCCGTCATCTCATTTTAATTCTATAATTCTCTAATTTTACAATTTCATAATTCTTAAAGTTATGGCAGAGATTAAAAGCGTAGGTATTCTCACCAGTGGTGGAGATGCCCCAGGTATGAATGCCGCTATCCGTGCGGTGACTCGTGCTGCAATCTACAATGGTTTGCGTGTTTTTGGTATCCGTCGAGGCTATCAGGGTCTCATCGAAGATCGTATCGAAGAGTTCCGTACCCAGAACGTGAGCAACATTATCTCACGTGGTGGTACCATCCTCAAGACCGCCCGTTCGGCCGAATTCAAAACCCCAGAAGGTCGAGCAAAGGCTTATGAGAATATGCAGAAGCACGGCATCGATTCGCTTGTCGTCATTGGTGGCGATGGTTCTATCACTGGTGCTTCTTTCCTCGCCAAGGAGTATGACGTCCCTATCGTCGGCCTCCCTGGTACCATCGACAATGACTTGGCCGGTACCGACGTTACCATCGGCTACGACACCGCTATGAATACCATCATGGATTGTGTCGATAAGATCCGCGATACAGCTACCTCTCACGCTCGTCTCTTCTTCATCGAGGTCATGGGCCGCGATGCTGGCTTCCTGGCGCTCAATGGCGCTATTGCTACCGGTTGCGAGGATGTTATCATCCCTGAGGAGAAGACTCAGTACGAGCAGCTCAAGGAACTCGTTGCCAATGGCTTCCGCAAGAGCAAGTCTTCGGCTATGGTCATCGTCACCGAGAGTAAGGATCCTAACGGCGGCGCCATGGGCTTGGCTCAGAAGATGAAGGAGGAGTTCCCTGACTACGACGTCCGTTGCTCTATCCTCGGTCACCTCCAGCGTGGTGGCTCGCCTACTGCTTCTGATCGTATTCTGGCCAGCCGTACCGGCTATGCTGCTGTTGAGGCGCTCCTTCAGGGTCAGCGCAATGTGATGATCGGTATCCACAACGACCATATCGTCAACGTGCCATTCGCCAAGGCCATCAAGAAGGATAAGCCGATCGATCCAGAGTTGCTCACCGTGCTCCGCGTATTGTCTATCTGATATGCTGCCCATTCATTTCGCACCGCTGCAAGGCTATACCGAGGCTCCCTATCGCCGCGTCCATCAGTCGGTATGCGGAGGTGTAGACACCTACTATACTCCGTTCATCCGTCTGGAGCATGGTCAGATACGCAAGAAGGACCTGCGCGAGGCGTTGCCAGAGCAGAATGTCGGGGTGCATATCGTGCCACAGGTCATCGCAGGCAATGGCGCTGAGTTCGCCGTCCTGGCCGATAAGCTCATCGAACTGGGGCATCAGGAGATCGATATCAATATGGGTTGTCCGTTCCCTCTCCAGACACGTCTGGGGAGAGGATCGGGCATCCTGCTACATCCCGATAAGGTGACCGAGATCCTGCAGCAGGCCGCTCGTCTGCATGAGGAGAAAGGCGTGGCCTTCAGCGTGAAGATGCGCCTCGGACAGGACGATCCTGCTGAGTGCATGGCGTTGCTGCCGGTGCTCAATGACACGCCGCTCAAGCATATCACGCTCCATCCGCGCGTCGGTAGGAGCCAGTATAAAGGCGAGCTCGACATGGAGAGCTTCGACGCGTTCTATGCCGGGAGTAAGCATCCTTTGGTCTTCAATGGCATGCTGCTCACGGTGGAAGATCTGCAGCGCATCGAGGCCGCTTATCCAAAGCTGGCAGGTCTGATGATTGGCCGAGGACTGCTGGCACGTCCTACGCTGGCACAGGAGTACGCTACCGGCCAGACGCTCTCTGACGAGGACGTCCGTCGCAAGGTGCTCGAGATGCATCGCCAGCTCATGGCTCACTACTCTGAGGCCATCGAGGGCGGAGAGGGTCAGCTCGTGCAGAAGATGCAGGCGTTCTGGGAATACCAGGAGCCGCTCTTCGGACACAAAGCCGTCAAGAAAGTCCTCAAGAGCGGAAGCCTGAGGAACTACCGCGAGGCGGTAGCCAACATCAATAAATAATGATACCCAATGAAAAAGATTTTATCATTTGCACTTCTCGGCTTGGCTATGCTGATGCCAGCCGAGGCCCAGATCCTGCGCACCACCGTTGCACAGGGAGAGATTGAAGGCGAGCTCCATGAGGGCTTTGCATTATACAAGGCCATTCCTTACGCTGAGGCTCCTGTCGGTCCATTGCGCTGGAAGGCTCCAGTACCTAAGGCTCCCTGGCAGGGCGTCTATAAGGCCGAGAACTGGGGCGACCGTCCTTGGCAGAACGTCGATCCTAACCAGAATGGCGGAGACCTTGGCATGAGCGAGGATTGCCTCTATCTCAGCGTCGAGACACCAGCCAAGAGCAAGGACGACAAGCTCCCGGTCTTCGTCATGATCCATGGCGGCGCCTTCGCTACAGGTTCGTACAGCGGTACACAGGACAACTTCGTACGCGAAGGTATTGTCTACTGTAGCATCGAGTACCGTCTGGGTCCTTTAGGATTCATGTCGCATCCTGAGCTGACCAAGGAGTCGCCTGACGGCATCTCGGGTAACTATGGCATCTACGATCAGATCTGCGCTCTCCAGTGGATCCACGACAACATCGCAGCCTTCGGTGGCGATCCAGAGAAGGTGACCATCTGCGGCGAGTCGGCCGGTGGCATCTCTGTCAGCATCCTCTGTGCATCGCCTCTCTGCAAAGGCCTCTTCCGCGGCGCCATCAGCGAGAGTGGTGGCAATTTCGCACCTATAGCCGTCAGCGGCGCTACAGCCATGAAGCCAGTGGCAATGGCCGAGGAGTCAGGCGTAGCTTTGCAGCAGGATCTCAAGATCAAGAATCTGAAGAAACTCCGTCAGGTGCCAGGCGATCAGCTCATCGCCGCAGGTGCCAAGACCCAGTTTTGGCCAGTCGTCGATGGCAAGGCCATCACGGGCGATCAGTACAAGCTCTACGAGCAGGGTAATTATAATGATGTGGACGTACTCATCGGTTATAACTCCGACGAGGGTAGCCTCTTCGTCTATCAGATGCAGCTCGATGCCTATAAGGGTATGGCCACTGCACAGTATGGCGACTGGGCCGGCAAGCTCATGGAGGCTTATCCTGCCACCAACGATCAGGAGGCGCTCTATGCCATGCAGGACATCTTCCGCGACAACGCTTTCGGCTGGTGCACCTGGGCATGGGCTAATCTGCAGAGCAAGACCGGCAAGGGTCGCGTCTACATGTATTACTTCGACCAGCTCTCAGAGAACAGCATCCTCGGCCTCCGCACTCGTGGCGCTACACACGTAGCCGAGATGCCATTCATCTATGCTTGGCCAGGAAAGATGACCGAGACCGACAAGCACATGGCGCAGATTATGCCACAGTACTGGATCAACTTCGTCAAGACCGGTGATCCTAACGCCGACGGCCTGCCATACTGGACCACCTACAAGCAGGGTGAGGCCACCGTCATGAATATGCACCAGGGCTTTAGCCTGACACCTGCGCCTAACCAGAAGCAGATGGATTTCTGGGAGGAGTACTTCTCTTCTCAGCGTAAATAATCAGCTTCTCAATTATCTCCTATAAGCAATGAAATCGTTCGCTAAGATACTCTCCATCGTCACCCTGGCAGTGCTGATTCCAGCGCTGTCATGGGCCGATTCCTATTGCCCGAAGAAAGGCGAGGAGTTCGTCTTCTATCCTGTTTCGAAGGTCTACAAGCAGGTCATCAAGGGATACGACTGCTTCTATGTCCCCGATCTGGCATACAAGAACGGTCAGACCAATCCGAAGCGAGAGTATCGTTTTAAGGTCGATGCGAATGGTGTGACGCCTTATAGCGAGATTGAGGGACATACCTTCGTGCTGGAGAACGCGCTCAAGGAGAATGCCGACAAGCCTGTCCTCCAGCAGAACTTCCTCTGCTTCCTGGTGCGCGACGATGGCGAGCGGCTCTTACTGCGAATCCCTTTCGTTCGCAAGTCGACCGACAACACCCTGACCCGTGGCATGTCCGTCATCCTCAATGAGAAGAACTCCTTCCATCAGGGGCCGGCTGTCTGCCTGATCAACATCCCTGCCTGTCCTGTCCGCCAGCTCGAAAAGCTCTCAAGACAGATGACCGGTAAGACCCTCTCGCGTCAGTCTGGACGTGAGGTGGATATGACGGTGAGCGCGCTCGTCAAGTATCTAAATAAGGATATGGGCGATGAGATAGTCCGCTCAGCCTCAGTTATCTGTGATTCCATCTCTTTTGTCGACGTCAAGGGATATGTCTTCCGTCAGCCTATCGCCTTCGGTAACCTCAAAGGCAAGAAGATCAAGCTGCCAGTATTCGATTTTCGTGGCAATGGCGAGTCGGTCTATGGTTCTTATTTCAGCATCAACACCGTCTTCCGCGTTCCGGTAGAGGAGAAGCCGCTGCTGGCCGAGGCTCCTTCGAAGTCGGTACTCGCTGCCGAGCCGTCAGAACCTGTCAATGTCAATGAAGCAGACACGGCTTCCTATATCGTTGAGGAGGTGCCTGTCGAGACCAACTTTTGGGTACTCGATGAGAAACCTAAGAAGGTCGTAGCTGACAGTTCCGCAGTGACCGCTCCAACGTTCGAGATCGTCCCTCCTGTGATTTCCGTCAAACCAGAAGGACCGGATCCAGAAATCCAGCAGCGACTCGCCAAGGAACGCCTTGCCGACCTCACCAAGCGCTTCGGCGCCAAGAACGCCAAGATTATCGCAGATGGCAAGGTCAGCATTGGATTCACGCAGGAGATGTGCAAGGAGGCCCTCGGCGAGCCTGACTACATTAATACGACGCAGAATATGTTCACGACTCTCGAACAGTGGGTCTACGGACATGACTTGTATCTGTACTTCCAGAAAGGAAAGCTACAGTCAATTGATGAGTTCTAAGTCCATCCTGAATCGAGACGATTTTTGTAATTTATGATCATGAAGTCATTCAACATCACGGGTACTTGCCGCCCTAATGAGCATTATATGGTAGACATCACTGAGCGTCTGGAGATCATCCGTGGAATGGTCTCCAAGGGTGACTATTTCTGCATCAACCGAGGACGTCAGTATGGAAAGACTACCACGCTTGAGGCAATCAAGAATACCCTTTCTGATGAATTTTGCGTATTCAGTATTAGTTTTGAAGGACTTAGTGATGGCGCTTTCAAGGATGCAAAAACCGCGATCGCAGCATTTTTGAAGTTGCTGAGACAAGAAGCCAGATGGACGCAGAAAGAAGACGGAATTTTATCTCTCCTGGATGAGGCTGCTCCTCGCGGATTGTCCTCTTTCGACGAGATTGATTTTGCTGATGTTATCGCAGAACTTTGCAATTCTTCAACAAAGCCTATTGTTGTTTTGATTGACGAAGTGGATCAAGCTGGCAACAATGAAGGATTCATAAAGTTCCTTGGCGTGTTGAGAAACATGTACCTCAGAAGAACCTCTCAGCCTACTTTCCAATCCGTCATCCTCGCAGGTGTCTATGACATCAAGAACCTCAAACTCAAAATGCGTCCGGAAGAGCAGCATCAATACAATAGCCCTTGGAATATTGCGACTCCTTTCAATGTTGATATGTCGCTTTCTGCCGAAGGTATCAAGGGAATGCTCGACGAGTATGAGTCAGACCATCACACGGGCATGGACACCACTTTAGTGGCTTCATGGGTTCGGGAGTATACTGGTGGTTACCCGTTTCTGGTCTCTCGTCTGTGTTTGCAGATGGATGAGCAAGGAGACTGGAGCCATGACGGATTACTCAATGCAGTGAAGGTAATGCTCAACGAACGTAATACGCTCTTTGATGATATGATCAAGAAGATTGAGCAGTTCCAGGATTTGAAGGCCTTGCTTCGTGACTTCCTTTTTTCTGGCGAAGCAAAAAAATATAATCCAGACAATCAGGCATTTCAGTTGGCCGAACAGTTCAATATCATCAATGCCAACAACGGCACATTCTCCATCGCCTGCCGCATCATGGAGACCAGAATCTATGAGTACCTTATGTCCGAAGAGAAGGATTCTTAAATATACACAGCGGGATCTCTTGAAAAGTCGCAGTTCGTCAAGGGAAGCGGCTTGGATATGCCGTTGCTCCTTCAGAAATTCTCAGAGCACTTCAATGAAATCTTCCGGACAGAAGATGGAACTATGGATTCAAAGTTTGTAGAGAAGCAAGGCCGCAAGCAATTCCTGCTATACATCCGCCCTATAATCAATGGTGTTGGACACTATTATGTAGAAGCAGAAACTCGTGATGAGACCCGAACAGATCTCATTATCAACTACCACGACCATGAGTATGTCATTGAGCTGAAGATTTGGCGAGGTGACAGCTACAATGCAAAAGGAGAGAGGCAATTACTTGAGTACCTTGAACTAAAGCATCAAAATACGGGTTATCTCGTTTCTTTCTGTTTCAACAAGAACAAACAGCCTGGCTTGCTTCCGCCTGTACAAATCGATGGGCACACGCTGGTTGAGGCGATTGTTTAAGCCAACGATATGATCTCCTCGTTGCATAGAATTTTCATTTAACTTGCCACTTGCCTTCTCTCATTTCGTACTTGTCTGAAAGTACGTTTTGATCAGAGGACGGACGCCGTGAAGGCAAAATGTCCAATCTTGGATGTAGGAATGGACGCCGTGACAACAAGACGTCCGTTCCCGCTTTCAGGATAGTCCGACTTGGTACTCAGTCGGACTATCCCGGAAGCAAAATTGTCCGACTGAGTACCAAGTCGGACTGTCTTGCATCACAGCATCCTCCCCACTGTACCGTGTAGGAGATGACACGACCGTGGGAGTCAACACCAGAAAAGTTGTGTTGACTCCCACGGTCGTGGAATTTAACGTTGCGTACGTAACGTTGATTAATTTAGAACATGCGGAAGCCCATGAGGCGGCGCATCTCGTTGAGCGTCTCACGGACGTAGGTGCGAGCCTTCTCGGCACCCATCTCGCGTACCTTATTAAGATAGGCGGTGTCGGCATAGATCTCGTTGTAGCGCTCACGGATAGGAGCGGTGACCTTGAGGACGTCGGTAGCGATCTGCATCTTGAGGTCGCCATAGCGGATCGAGCAGTCGTTCCAAGCAGCGAGGTACTGATCGTAGATCTCTGGAGTTGAGACGAGCTTGAGGAAGTAGAAGAGGTTCTTGATTGGCTCGTTCATCTCTGAGTTTGGCTGCTCAGGGGTCATGTCGGTCACAGCCTTCTTGAACTTCTTGATAACGGTCTTGTCGTCGTCGTTGATGTAGATGCAGTTGCCCTCGCTCTTGCCCATTTTGCCTGAGCCGTCGAGTCCTGGGATCTTGATAGGCTCACCCTTAGCCTCGTATGGCTTTGGCTCGATCATGAGGTCGCACTTGTAGAAGTTATTGAAGCGCTTAGCGAAGTTACGTGCCATCTCGAGGTGCTGGAGCTGATCCTTGCCGACTGGTACGAAGTTGGCGCGATGCTGCAGGATGTCAGCTGCCATGAGGACAGGGTAGGTGAGGAGGCCGGCGTTGACGTTGTTAGGCTGCTTGCGAGCCTTGTCCTTGAACGATACGGTCTTCTCGAGCTCGCCGAGGTAGGCGTGCATGTTGAGGAGTGTATAGAACTCACAGGTCTCTGGGACGTCTGACTGAACGTATACGGTACACTTCTCTGGATCCATGCCAGCTGCGAGATACTCAGCCAGGATGCTGCGAACATTAGGGTTCAGGATCTCTGGATCAGGCTGTGTGGTGAGAGAGTGATAATCAGCGATGAAATAACGGCAATCGTAGTCATTCTGCATCTCCACGAAGTTGCGGAGTGCTCCGTAATAGTTGCCGAGGTGGAGGTGTCCGGTAGAGCGGATGCCACTCAGCACGATGGGTTTCTTTTCCATATTTTTATTTTAGGGATTTTTGGGATATGGGGGATTTTAGGGATATTGGGGACGATAGTTATGCTATGCGAATGATAATATCAGAATTGGAAAATGTTTTTAGGGATAACTGGTACAAACGTCCCTAAAATCCCTAATATCACCAAAATCCCTAATATCCCTGTCTTCTATTTTACATTTTCAAGTATCAATTTCACAATCGGTTCATAGCCAGCCACGATGGAGATCTTGCGATCGTCGCGGAACGGGCGGATGACGCCACCTGCCTCTTCGACGATGAGCATGCCGGCACAGGCGTCCCAGGCGTTGAGGTTGAGCTCCCAGTAGCCGTCGAGCATGCCACAAGCCACACAGCAGAGGTCGAAGGCGGCAGAGCCCATGCGGCGCAATCCGCGCAGCTGTGGCAGCATGCGGCAGACGTTGTCGAGGTTGTTCTTGTCTGAGCCGACGGTGGCCTTGTCGTAAGGGAAGCCGGTAGCGACGATACACTCGTTGAGGTCGGTCTTGCGGTTGACGTGGATCTGCTTGCCGTTCCAGTGAGCACCTTCGCCACGGACGGCGGTATAGAGGCTGTCGAACGATGGAGCATAGACGACACCTACCTGCGTGACACCTTTGTACTGTACGCCGATGCTGACACAGTACATCGGCAGGCCCTCAGAGTAGTTGTTGGTGCCGTCGAGCGGATCGACCACCCACTCCCAGTCGGAATCACCATTGCTATGCATGCCGGTCTCCTCGCTCAGGATGCTGTGCGATGGATAGGCCTGATGGATCCTGTCGATGATCAGAGCCTCGCACTCCTTGTCGACCTCAGTGACCAGGTCATGCAGGTTGCTCTTGGTCTCGATATCAAGGCCACGACTACGGAATTTATGAAACTGTATCTTGCCGGCAGCCATGGCAATGTCGATGGCACACTGCATGATACATGCATTGTCTTCGGTCATCTCCTTGGGGGCAAAAGGGTGTATCAGGCTCATGATTTATATTTTTGCTATGTCCATAATTGGGCGCAAAGATACTCAAACTCTCCGAAAATACCAAAAAAAAGTGGCAGAACTTGCAGTTTTTGGAATAAAATGAGTATCTTTGCAGCGGTATTTCAGTTAACAGATAACAGTTAACAGTTAACAACGCGGTGCTACGCGAAAAAAATAGAAAAAAGAATGATTGAACTACAATACCCTGCAGCTGATGCCTGCAATGAATATTTCCCGCTGATCGATGAGGAAGGCCACGTAGTGGGTCAGGCTACGCGCCGCTATTGCCATGGTGGCAGCATGGCACTACATCCTGTCGTGCACCTGCATATCTTTGACCGTGAGGGACGTCTCTACCTCCAGAAGCGCTCGATGAAGAAGGATATCGCGCCTGGATTGTGGGACACGTCGGTGGGTGGACATGTCGATGTGGGTGAATCGCTCATTGAGGCTGTGAGGCGAGAGGCGAGGGAAGAGTTAGGAGTGAGGAGTATAACACTGCGATTCCTTTTTCAGTACATTTGGCAATCGTCTCGTGAGCGAGAACTCGTCACTGCTTTTGCTGTAATTTATGAAGGAGAGTTGTACCCAGATCATGATGAGGTCGATGAAGGACGATTCTTTACGATCGATGAGCTGAAAGCTTTGCAGGGAAAAGGGATGTTTACACAGCAGTTCGAAGAGCAAGAGCTCAATCACCTTTTAGTGGCAATCAACTCCTCACTCCTCACTCCTAATTCCTAACTATGAAAAAGGTCGCCTACTATACCCTCGGTTGTCGTTTGAACTTCGCCGAGACTTCGACCCTCGCCTATCGCCTCGAACAGCTCGGCTTTGAGAAGAGCCGCAAGGAGGCCGATCTGGTGGTGGTCAATACCTGCGCCGTCACCGAACAAGCCACGGCCAAGAGCCGACAGCAGATCAATAAGCTGATACACGACAATCCTGATGCATTTGTCTTGGTTACTGGCTGTTACGCGCAGATCGAGCCAAAGCAGCTGGCAGAACGCGTCAAGGGTATTGACGTGATCGTCGGCACTGAGTTTAAGGGAGAGAATATCACCTCGCTGCTCGGTAATCTGGAGAAGCGTCAGGAGACGTTGCTCTATCACACCGAATACAAGGACATACACACCTTCCACGGTGGCTGTTCGGCCGATGACCGAACGCGTCACTTCCTGAAGGTGCAGGACGGCTGCGACTATTTCTGCACCTATTGCACCATCCCGATGGCGCGTGGCCGAAGTCGCAGCACCAGCATCGCAGAACTCGTCAAGATGGCGCAGGATGTAGTGGCTCGTGGCGGCAAGGAGATTGTGCTGACGGGTGTCAATATCGGTGACTTCGGCAAGGGGACCGATGAGTGTTTCTTCGACCTGTGTCGTGCACTCGATGAGGTGGAAGGCGTGGAGCGCTACCGCATCGGATCTATCGAGCCGAACCTGCTGACCGATGAGCTGATCCGCTGGATTGCCGCTGATTCCAAGCGCTTTGCTCCACATTTCCACATCCCGCTGCAGGCTGGTAGTGACGAGGTGCTCGCGCTGATGCGCCGTCGTTATGACACGGCTCTCTTCTGCCGTAAGATCGAGATGGTGCGTGAGCTCATGCCCGATGCATTTATCGGCGTGGACGTGATGGCAGGCATGCGAGGCGAGACGGCGGAGCTCTTCCAGAAGTCTTACGATTTCCTCGACTCACTCGCTGTCTCTCAGCTGCATCCATTTACTTACAGCGAGCGTACGGGTACCCGAGCGCTGGAGATCAAGCCGATCATTCCGGCTCCTGAGCGCCATGAGCGTACGGCGCGCCTGGTGGCGTTGTCCGACCAGAAACTGCGTGACTTCTATCGCACTCAGTTCGGTACTACACACCGAGTGCTTTGGGAGGAACCTACCCATGCCGACAAGTCGCTGATGCATGGCTTCACGGAGAACTATATCCGCGTCGAGGCTCCTTTTGATCCTGCATTGGTCAATGTTTGTCAGGAGGTTACGCTCGGACGGGAGCTGGTAGAGACCAGCCAGGGACCAGCCATCAAGCAGTCTTTGTCATTCTGAGCGAAGCGAAGAAACTCACGCGAAGCAAAACTTACCCCTCTATGAAAAAACTACTGATTCTCTTCTTATTATGGAGCACGCTGGCAGTGAGCCACGCGCAGCTCTATCGCGCCATCGTAGCACAGGACGGCTCGGGTGACTACACCTCCATCCAGGACGCCATCCTCAGCATCCGTGACTATAGTCCTGAGGGACGATTGCACATCCTGGTGCGTAAAGGCGTCTATGAGGAGAAGGTCATCGTACCTGCCTATAAGACCAACATCACGCTGGTGGGAGAGAATCGCGACAGCACGGTGCTGATCTGGCACGACCACGCCAACCTGCAGCAGACGGGACACTTCGAGGGGGTGGTGCTGGGATCGACAGCCGATGCTATGGGGCATGGTGGCCAGCAGTCGACGGCGCGTGGTCATCGCCTCGGTACCTTCGAGAGCTACACGCTCAAGGTCTATGGCGAGGGCTTCGAGTGCGAGAATATGACCATCGTCAATGACGCGCGTGGCGGACAGGCGGTGGCGTTGCACAATGAGGCTGACCACTCAGTCTTCCGTCACTGCGCCTTCCGGGGTTTCCAGGATACGATGTTCAATGGCAATGCACGTTCGCGCCAGCTCTTTGTCGATTGTTACATCGAGGGAGCCGTCGACTATCTCTTCGGTCCTGCCACCGTGTGGCTGGAGCAGTGCCATCTGCACTCGATCGGCGACGGCAGTATCACAGCGGCTTCGACTCCTGCTGAGAATCCGTATGGCTATGTATTGAACCACTGTCTTATCACCGCCTCTCCGGAGGTGAAGCGCCTCTATCTGGGACGCCCCTGGCGAGCCTACGCCAACGTCGTGCTGCTGGAGTGCCAGCTGCCGGCTCTGCTGCATCCTGCGGGGTGGAACAACTGGAATGATCCGAAGCGTGAGGCGACGGCTCGTTTCGCAGAATATCAGAGTGGGGGAGAGGGTGCAAATGCAGCGCAGCGTGTCGCATGGAGCCGTCAGCTCACGGCCAGCGAGTCGCAACGGGTGACGCTCGAGCATGTCTTTGCACAGGCGGCCGACAGCTGGATGCCGCTTCTCTCAGAGGTCACTTTTGAGGAGGCCATCCTCCCTTACTACGATGCAGAAAAAGGACAGGGAACCCCTTACGCCGCGTCTACGCTCGAACCTAAGGAGCTCCCAGTAGATCTGGAAAAGAACGTCGAACCGCTCATCGTCAATCTCGAAGGCGTCGACTGTACTACCTATGTAGAATATGTTACTGCAGCGCGTCTGGCACGCGTCGCACGGCCTATGGCTACCGATTCGGTTTTCATGGCTTATCTGCAGGCCTTGCGCTATCGCCACGGCGTCAGGGGCAACTATGCTACGCGCAAACATTACTTTTCTGAGTGGATCGCTGATGCTGAGGAGCAGCAGCTGCTGCAGGATGTGACGTCGCAGCTGCGGGGATCACAACCATTGACCAAGACGATCAACTTCATGAGTCGCAATCCGCGTTTCTATCCGCAGTTGCAGCGGAGTGAGGCGTTGCTCAATGATATTAAGAAGGTGGAGGAGCGACTGAGCGCGGAGGCGTGCTCGTACATCCCAGTGAAGCATATCGCTGAGGCCTACGCGCAGATGCAGCATGGCGATATCGTCGCCTTCCTCACCACCACCGCAGGCCTGGACGTGCAGCATGTAGGCTTCGTGTGGAAGCCTACGGCTGACGCTACGCCACGCCTGATGCACGCCAGTACGGCGCAGAAGCAGGTGATCATTGACCGTAGAACCATCGCCGAATATGCCCAGGCGCAGAAGACAATCTCGGGCATCCGCATCGTAAGGATGAGGAAATAAGCAATTAACTTAAGGATTCTTTATCGTATCCCCTTCAGATACTCGATTGCCTGCTTGACCGTGCAGCAATGGTGGAAGAAGAGGGAGCGCTTGCCGTTTTTCTCTTCGAGTCGGCAGGACTTAGGATGCTCGCCGCAGTAATCGAGGACACCGTCGAAGTGCTTAGAGTCATAATAGGTGTCATCCTGACCGGTGACGAAGAGACAGCGCATCTGACCTCGCTTAATGATGATCTTCTCGAAGCCGATCTGACGGCCGAGCTGGCGGAGCATGACGACACGGAGGAGTTCCTCTCCCTGGGGTGGGATCGGACCGAAACGGTCGATCATGCGCTGGCGGTAAGCCTCGACTTCCTTCTCGGTGGTGAGGCCGTCGAGCTCCTGGTAGAGGCCAATGCGCTCGGAACTCTCTGGGACATAGCTCTCTCCGAACCCGATATCGAGGTCGGTATCGAGTGCGCAGTCGTCGGTGACGTTCTCTCCATCCTGCAGCTCGTTGCTGAAGAAGGTGCGGAACTCGTGTGTCTTGAGGTCCTTGATGGCCTGCTTGAGGATCTTCTGATAGGTCTCGTAGCCGAGTTCGGTGATGAAGCCGGATTGCTCGCCGCCGAGGAGGTTGCCCGCGCCACGGATATCGAGGTCCTGCATGGCCAGATGGATGCCGGAGCCGAGGCCGGAGAAGTTCTCGATGGCTTGCAGACGGCGACGCGCATCCTGGGTGAGGAGGCTATAAGAAGGGGTGACAAGGTAGCAGAACGCCTTGCGGTTGGTACGGCCTACACGACCACGCAACTGATGGAGTTCTGAAAGTCCGAAGTTCTGTGCATTCATCACAATCATCGTGTTGGCATTCGGGATGTCAAGTCCTGCCTCGATGATGGTGGTGCAGATGAGCACGTCATATTCGTGGTTGGCGAAGTCGAGAATCAGCTGCTCCACGATCTCCGGTTCCATCTGTCCATGGCCGAAGGCGACACGCGCATCGGGGATGAGCTTCTCGATACGCGCCTGGATGTCGACAAGCTGCGAGATGCGGTTGTTGATGACGAAGACCTGGCCGTTGCGCGAGAGCTCGAAGTTGATGGCTTCCTTGAGGATGGTATCCTCGTCGCGTACCACCTCTGTCTGGATCGGATATCGGTTGGCCGGTGGGGTGGAGATGATGCTGAGGTCACGCGCTCCCATGAGGCTGAACTGCAGGGTGCGTGGGATCGGGGTGGCGGTCATGGTGAGCGTATCGACATTGACGCGCAGCGCCTTGAGTGCCTCTTTGGTCTTGACGCCGAACTTCTGCTCCTCGTCGATGATCAGGAGTCCGAGGTCGGCGAACTGCGTACGCTTGCCGACGAGCTTATGGGTGCCGATGATGATGTTGATCGAGCCCTCCTTCAGGTCCTTGAGAATCTGGTTTGTCTGACGCGAAGAGCGGGCTCGGGTGAGGTAATCGACGCGGACAGGGAAGTCCTTCAGTCGCTCAGAGAACGTGCGGTAGTGCTGGTAGGCGAGGACGGTGGTCGGTACAAGGACGGCTACCTGCTTGCAGTCGTTGCATGCCTTGAGCGCCGCGCGGATGGCCACCTCGGTCTTGCCAAAGCCTACGTCGCCACAGATCAGTCGGTCCATCGGGCGGGTGCTCTCCATGTCGCGCTTGATGTCGACGGTGGCCTTGAGCTGGTCGGGGGTATCCTCGAACATGAACGAGGCTTCGAGCTCGTGCTGCATCTGGCTGTCGGGACTGAAACAGAAGCCTTCTTCCTGCTTGCGGAGGGCGTAGAGGGCGATGAGGTCGCGCGCCATGTCCTTCATCTTCTCCTTGGTCTTGTCGCGTAGTTTCTCCCAGCTGCCACTGCCGAGTTTGCTCAATGACGGTGGCTCAGCGTCCTTGCCTCGATATTTGCTGAGCTTGTCGAGCTGGTGGATGGAGACGAAGAGCAGGTCACCATTCTTATACATCAGCTTGACGACTTCCTGCGTACGCTGTTCGCCGGTGACAGGGTCTGGCTGCCCCATCGGCAAATCTACCAGACCGCCGAACTGACCAATGCCATGATCGACGTGTACGATGTAGTCGCCGATGTTGAACTCCATCAGTTCTTTGATGCTCAGCGCAATCTTGCCCGAACGTGCACGCTCGGACTTGAGGTTGTACTTGTGGAAGCGGTCGAAGATCTGGTGGTCAGTGAAATAGCAGATCTTGGTGTCATCATCAACGAATCCGGCGTGGATGGCCTTAGGGACACGATAGAGCTTGTATGACTCGCCACGGTCGTGGAAGATGGCTTCGATACGGTCCAGCTGCTTGGGACTGTCGGACAAGATATAAAGGCGGTAACCCTGCATCAGGTAGCGCTGGAAGTCCTGGCTGATCAGGTCGAAATTTTTGTGCCACTCTGGTTGCGGAGTGGTATGGAACTCGATGGTGGAGAGCTTCTCCTTGTCCTTTGCTTTTGATGCAGAGGCTTCGAGGCTGCGATTGCTCAGTTCGATGCGGCTGTACTGGACGAGAGCGTCAGCAAACTGTTCGGGGGTGACGAGCTTCTTCATTGCGTCAAGGTCACCTTCCTCACTGGTGAGTAGCGACTCGCTTAGGTCCTGGTTGCAGATCTGCGTGACGCGCTCTGATATCCATGCGGCATCCTGACAGACGAGCTGTGTGTTGGTAGGGGTGAGGTATTCGAGCAACGAAATGCCATTGACCTCGCTCTGTGCAAAATTAGGAGCGATGGTGAGTTCGTCGAGATTATCCTTGGAGAGCTGAGTATCGACCTCGAACGTGCGGAGAGAGTCAATCTCATTGCCAAAGAAGTCGATACGGAACGGGTATTCGCTGCTGTAGCTGAAGACGTCGAGGATGGAGCCACGGAATGCAAATTGACCTGGCTCATAGACATAATCGACGCGCTGGAAGCCTTCCTGGTGGAGCATATCCTTGACGTCCTTGCTGTCGATGCGCTGGCCACGTTGGAGCGTGAGGATGGACTCCTGTACCTCCTCGCTAACGGCTACCTTCTCGGCCAAAGCCTCAGGATGAGAGACGATGATGATGCCGGGGCAGGAGGTCTCACTATCGGTCTCTTGATTGGCTGACTCCTGCTGCTTCTCAATCCAGCGGTTGATGCTGGAGAGCACCTCGGTGCGGAGGATGGCGTTGGCCGAATCAATCTGGCCGTACTTGATGCTACGCTTGTAACCCGACGGGAAGAAGTAGACAGCGTCGTCGCCGCCTACCTGACAGAGGTCGTGGTAGAAGTAGCCGGCCTGCTCCTCGTCATTGAGAATGCAGAGGAAGATACGGCTGACCGCATTCTTGATGGGTGCAAGAAAGGTGGCTGCCGACGAGCCGGTGAGGCCTTTGAGCTGGATGGTATGGACACAAGGAGTGGCTGCATTCTCAAAAGAGTGCAGTTTTTTGACGAGAGCATTGAATCTGGGCTTCTGGAGCACCAGGTCTTTTATTTCCATAGTATATTAACACGCAAAAGTCGCTGAAAAACGATTTTCAGCGATGGTAGCAAGCGCAAAGATAGTCGATTTTGGAATATGCTCCAAATAAATATCACGCTTTTTTCAAAATACATTGTATTTTTTGCCGAATAGAAACTGAAAGTTTGGCAGTTTGGATGATAATCCTTATCTTTGCGCCTATAGTGGACGCATTTAAACCCTATATCTTTCTCAAGGTCTAAGCAATAAAACAACTAACAACAATATGAAATATGCACTCGTAACAGGTGGTAGCCGCGGCATTGGCCGTGCAGTGAGCATCAAGCTGGCTCAGTTGGGCTACCATGTTTTGATCAACTATGTAAACAATACTACCGCTGCGGAGGAGACCCTTCAGGCTATCCGCGAGGCAGGTAGCGATGGTGAGATGCTGAAGTTTGACGTCAGCGACGCTGAGCAGGTAAAGCAGGCGCTCGAGGCTTGGCAGAACGCTCACACCGACAATGATGAGTATATTGAGATCGTAGTCAACAACGCAGGTATCCGTCGCGACAACGTGATGGCGCTCATGCCAACACAGGACTGGCTCTCGGTGATCAACACCAACCTTAACTCGTTCTTCAATGTCACTCAGCCATTGATCCCACAGATGCAGTTCCACAAGTTCGGACGTATCATCAATATGGCTTCGGTCAGCGGTATCATGGGTATGCAGGGTCAGACCAACTACTCGGCAGCCAAGGGCGGTATCATCGCTGCTACCAAGGCGTTGGCCAAGGAGGTAGCACGCAAGAACATCACCGTCAATGCCGTTGCTCCTGGCTTTATCAAGACCGACATGGTAGAGGGCCTCGATGAGGCTACTTTGAAGAAGACCATCCCTGCTAACCGTTTCGGTAAGCCAGAGGAGGTAGCTGAGCTCGTGGCATTCCTGGCTTCGCCTCAGGCAGGGTATATCACGGGTAATGTGATTTCGATTAATGGTGGTTTGTATACTTAAGACCCTCCCCTGACCCAGCCGCACCCCCTCGATCCCCCGAACAGCGGGGGCAGAAATCCACAAGGGAGGGGAATGATTAGTACAATTTATCTTGATAATATATGAAGAAATTTTTTGTATTATTGACGATTTTCGTCCTTTCTATCTGCTATTCTTTTTCACTTTCCGCTCAGGAAGATGTGATGAAGCAGGCGATGGAGGGATATAAGAACCTGACAACACTCTCGGCTAAGGTAACTAAGACCGTGCATAACGAGATGGTGACCAAGGATGTCGTGACCAAGGGTGACTTCTATTTCAAGAAGCCTGCCAAGATGGTGATTACGACCAATCAGGGTAAGGATAAGCTGCTGACTGATGGCGAGAGCTTCACCATCGTCAACAATGGTAAGGCCAATACTGCCAATGCCAAGGGCAACTCGGCACTGACTCCATTGGTCAATGCCATCAAGAGTATGACCAGCGGCAATACAGATACCGATCTGAGCGATGTGGCTGACGTGGATATGGAGCGTCAGGGTAACCTGATGATCATGACCATTGTGCCAATCACAAAGTCGGCGGCAGATAAGCGTAAGCTGATGTTCCAGTCGTTTGTGATTACCGTCGACTCAAAGGCCGGAGAGCTCAAGAGCATCCGACTCAACGAGAAAGGTAAGAATTACCAGCAGTATGACTTCAGCGACTTCAAGCACGACGTGAAGATTGATGACGCTGTGTTTAAGAAGTAAATAACGAAGCGTTTTACGAGTATTTCTTTCGATGGTAAAACTGGAAGATATATGCAAAGTGCCTGTCAGGTTCAGCGAGATCGATTCGATGCGCAGAGCCTGGCATGGTTCGTATATAAAGTATCTGGAGGATGGACGAGAGTCCTTTGGCCGTCATTATCCGGGTATCGGCTATGCAGAAATCTCTGCTTCAGGACTCTATGCGCCGATTGTCGATGTGCATATCAAGTATTACGGTCCGCTCGGACTCAATGATGTGGCAGTGATTCGCACACGCTATGTCTACAAGATGGGAGCGCGTCTGGATTATAGCTATGAGATACGCCGTGAGTCTGATAATGCTTTGTGCGTGAAGGCAACGACTACTCAGCTCTTTATCGATGAGCATGAGCAGCTGATGCTGGAGGAACCTCCGTATTATCTGGAGTGGAAGAAGAAGTATAAGGTAGGAGAAGAGTAGAAATTATAGAATTGAAAAATTATAAAATTATAGAATTAAGGTTTGCTTACCTATGTGCACTCATAAAGAGCACGCTGCATGGCATGAATTCTCTAATTCTACAATTTTATAATTTTATAATTTCATTGACTTGCTCAATGACAGAATGTTCCGGGTCATTCCATATCACATGGTTGGCTCGGATTTCTTTTTCCTCCTGAGGCATCTGGCTGTTGATGCGGTTCAGGATCTGCTCGCGTGTGGCATGGTCACGCGACATGGCACGGGAGATACGTAATTCGAGCGGAGCAGAGACCGTCCAGACCTCATCGGGAATAGAGAGTTTGTCAAAGCCCGATTCAAAGAGGATGGCTGACTCGAAAAAGAAAGGACGAGGAGTATTCTGTAATTTGAAATTCGTAATTCGTAATTTGTAATTCGTAATTGTTTTATATTCCTCAAACTGCTTGCGCAAATCCCGTTCGACAGCAGGATGTACGCAGGCGTTCATTTGGGTCAACGCCTCTGCATTGCCAAAGATAGCCGCCGAGAGGTGTAGCTTGTTGAGGCTGCCATCAGGCAGATAAGTCTCCTGACCGAAAAGCTCGGTAAGCTGCTGGCGCAGGAGGTCATCATGTGTCATGACCCACTTGGCACGAGCGTCGCAGTCATAGACTTCGTAACCCATGACGCGAAGGAGCTGAGAGACCACCGACTTTCCACATCCGATGCCTCCCGTGATGGCGATGAGCTTGGCTGTGCGTGTCATTCGAGGATATATTCTACTTTCTGTGGATAGATCTGGATATTGGTCACCAGCGTCGGATCGTCCTTATATTTAATAAGGATAGGCAGGTGACGGCCATCAGAGGTGGCGATACTGTCGTATGAGACCGAGATGTCGAAATCCTCTTCGGTGAGCTGACGGTAGTGGTGGAAGTCGACGAAACAGCTCAATCGCACGCTATATGGGAAGATCAGCAAGCGCTTGCCATTAGGCAGGTTGGTCGTATTGACCACCAGATTGTCAAAGACTTTCTCGACGTATTGCGCCACAGGTGCGGTGACCTTGACCGACGCTGGCGTGGCCTTGACACCGATAGGGAGTTCCAATGGAAGCGTCTCAGTGAGCGTGTCGCGCAGGTCATAGTGCGAGGCGGCGACGGTGTATACGAAGTTCAGCGTGTCAAGCACCATGTTTGGCGCATTGATGATGACCGAATCTGGCTCAATGATCATGGGGCGGAGGCGGTAGTTGTCGGCTGGGACATAGACGCCAGACACTACAACGGGGAACTTGCGCCCTTCGGTGAGTGCAAAACGTGCATCGATGAGCGAAGGTGAGACGGCCGTGATCTGGGTACTGCTGAATAGTCGCTCGCGCAACAAAGACTGGAGCTCTGCGGCAGAGATGCGGAAATTACCGATGGCATCAGCATAACGCTCAAAGTTGACAGAGAGTGACTTAAGCCGGTCATTGACGCTGTAGTTGAGCAGTCGGGCGTTGGTGTCAGTAATCGTCACTTTCAGCGAGGGAGGGATGCGAGTAGTGAATACCATACCCTGCGGCTGGTCCTCGATGATGAGTTCGACCATAAACTCCGACGCAGTCTCCTCGCGTGAAGTCTGCACGATCCAGAAGAAGCCAGACACCAAGACAAATAGCAGAAAGGTCAACACCTCCTTGCGGCTGGTTCGCCCGATGAAGATATTGACTTTTCTGAGGAATGTGGACTGTTGCTGTCCTTGTTTCTGGTCTGGCTTTGTTGCCATTTTCGGATGATTATCCTGAAACGTTTGCTTACTTGCCAGCGTTGGCAACGACGTCATTCATATCCTTGAAGACGCACTCCTTGCTGACCTGGATGCTCACATTATAATCTGGCTTGAGGCTGATGATGAAGCTCTCTGGCTCGGCTACACCCTTCTTGTTAGCAGGACCCATCTTGACGCCTTCGATCTTGCCATAAAGGCCACCGCTGGTGATAACGTGGTCTCCCTTCTGCATCTTGTTGCGCTCCTCGCGAAGCTTTTTCTGCTGCTGCGACTGAGGACGGATCATGAAGAAATAGAACACAAGGATGATGAGACCAATGAAGATCAGTGAGCTGTATGGACTCTGCTGCTGTGCAGCCTGAAGGAGAATTGCGTTGAACATATCTGTAGAAAATGTAAAATGTAAAACTTAAAATGTAGAATTGTTTGTATTGTCAACCGGAAAGCTTACTTTTTGACAACCTTTTTCTCTGCTCTCCACTCCTTGACGATCTTGTCGAGGATGCCGTTGACGAAACGGCCGGAGTTAGGAGTGCAATAATGCTTGGCCAGCTCGATGTACTCATTGATAGAGACACCGACAGGAATGTCGATGAAGTGCAAGATCTCAGTCATGGCACAAGACATGATGATCTTGTCCATGAGGCACATGCGCTCGGCTTCCCAGTTAGAGGCAACAGCGTTGATGAGGCGGCAGTTATCATAATACTCCTTGAGACTGAAGTGATAGAGGTCAGCGGCGAACTTGCGGTCAGCCTCCTCGTTGTAGTTGCTCTGCAGCACGATGTCTGTGTCTGGCTTGAGCAATGCCACGGTCTTGATGACGTAGTTGAGGATGGTGGTGAAGTCATCGTTCCAGTAGATATTCTTTTCCTCAAGAGCCTCAGTGAGCTTCTCGTTATTGGCAAAGACGGTCTCGATGATCATTCTCCAGAGGTCACGGTCCTGCTCAAAGGCAGAAGGCTGCTTCTGTGCCATGTATGCCTCAAACTCTGGCATCTTCTCGATGTCCTCGAGGATAGAGCGATAGAGCTCCGTATCAAAGTCGTTGGTCAGCTTCTCGTCCTCGCAGTACTGCAGGATCTCACTATGATTGGTGATGAGCGCAGGAATCTGATTGTCGATAAAGCGAGTATTCGGATTGAGATCCTCCTCAGTAGGGAGGAACTTATTCTTAGCCTGCTCGATCTGAGCGCGGCGATAGTCTGTCACCTTGACGATGAGTGCGAGCAGGTAGTTGCAGAGCTTCTGGCTGGCCTCGATAGAGTCCATCAGCTGGTCGTCAACATGCTGGAATGGCTGTCCATTCTGCAGGCAGGCATACACCAGCTGCACGGTCTTTATGCGGGTTAATAAGCGATTGATCATTGTCGTATATTATATAATATGTGGCGCAAAGATAGAAAAAAATCGCGTAAATTCCAAATAACGGTCTTAATCTTATTGATTTTTACTCAATAACTCCAGTTTTGTGCCATTCCTGCAAAGTGACTACGGCAAAACCATGACTATTTCGGGATTCTTCGGCTGATGGTCTTGCTGAATCTCCGGCGATAGAGCAACGCTGCGGTGGTCAGTCCGAAGGGGAATCCCATCCAGAGGCCGAAGCACCCGCCATCGAGCAAGATACAGAAGACGAAGCTCAGCGGGATAGAGATGACGATGTAGGCGAGGAAGCTGTAGCCCATCAGCACCTTGACGTCACCATAGCCACGCAGCGCGTTGACGTAGGCGGTCTGCATGCCGTCGCCGAACTGGTAGAGGATGAGCGGCAGGCAAGTGGCTACGACCACGTCTGTCACCTTGGCCAGCATCACAGGATCATCGCCACTGATAAAGAGCGGCGTGATGCTGTAGCGATAGGCGTAGACGATGGCAGAGGCGATGATGCTGACCAGCAGGATCATCTGGTAGCCGGCATGAGCAGCATTCTTGACGCCTTGCAAGTCATCGAGGCCGTGGTAGTTGCTGACACGGATGGCAATGGCCGAGCCAATGCCGATGAAGAACATATAGATCAGGTTGGCCAGCACGATAGCCACCTGATGAGCTGCCAGAGCCGTGACACCGTCCCAGGACTTGCCACCCCATCCTAAGAAGAGCGCTGCACCGGCAAAGGCGGCAATCTCCATGGTCATCTGGATGCCGATAGGCCACCCGAGTCGGTTGAGGACACGCATCTGCTTGAGCGATACATGTGTCTCTTTCCAATGTTTGAGATAGTCCTTGTATCGGGGAGTGAGGAAGAAGACGAAGACAAAGAGCACAAGCATGAGCAGACGCGAAGTCGTCGTGGCCCAGGCTGCTCCCTCAATGCCCATTTCTGGGAAGCCGAGGTGTCCGTAGATCAGCACCCAGTTGAAGAAGATGTTCCAGACATTGCCCGAGAGCAGGATCCACATCGAGACCTTGGTGTCATTGATCGAGTCGCAGAACGGCTTGAATGCATTATAGAGTGCCACCATGAGGACACCCGGCAGCAGGATGATGTAGTACTCCTGCATGAGCGGCAGAAGTTCGGGCGACTGACCCATGTGCGGCAGACAGAAATAGATGACTGTCAGGATGCCCGTTACCACGAGGCCCTGGAGCAGGTCGGTGACGATGCTCGACTTGAGCACCTCGGTAATCTCCTGCTTTCGTTCCTGCGAGTAGAGCGCTCCGATGCGCGAAACCGCAGCGAGGCTGTATCCCATCACCAGCAGAATGGCCATGGTGAAGATGCTGTTGACAAAGCCTGCAGCAGCCAGTTCACGCGCAGAATGCTGGCCCACCATGAGTGTGTCAGCCAGTCCTTGCAGCGTAAAGCCTATCTGTGCTATAGTAATAGGAATACCCAACCTAAGTAGGGCTGGGTATTCCTTTGGATAATAGGGGAGTTTCATTAGATTACATCATGCCACCCATGCCGCCTGCAGGCATGGCAGGAGCAGGATTCTCCTCCTTCTTGTCTGAGATTACGCACTCGGTGGTGAGGAACATACCTGCGATAGAAGCAGCGTTCTCAAGAGCCACACGGGTTACCTTAGCTGGGTCGATGACACCTGCAGCGAAGAAGTTCTCATAGACATCGGTACGAGCGTTGTAGCCGAAGTCCTTAGCACCTTCCTTGACCTTCTGTACGACGACTGCACCCTCCTTGCCTGCGTTGGCAACGATCTGACGGAGAGGCTCCTCGATAGCACGCTTGATGATCTCGATACCGATGGTCTCGTCATCATTCTCGCCCTTCAAGTCTTCGATTGAAGCAATGGCACGGATGTAAGCCACGCCACCGCCAGGTACGATACCCTCAGCCATAGCTGCACGGGTAGCGCAGAGAGCGTCGTCAACGCGATCCTTCTTCTCCTTCATCTCAACCTCCGAAGCAGCACCTACGTGGAGTACAGCTACGCCACCTGCCAACTTGGCGAGGCGCTCCTGCAGCTTCTCCTTGTCGTACTCTGAGGTAGTGGTCTCGATCTGAGCCTTGATGGTCTGCACACGCTGAGCAATAGCCTCCTTGTCACCGGCACCGTCCACAATGGTGGTGTTCTCCTTAGAGACAACGACCTTGTCTGCACGACCCAGCATCTCGAGAGTTGCGTTCTCAAGGGTGAGGCCAACCTCCTCGCTGATCACTACACCACCGGTGAGGATAGCGATATCCTTGAGCATCTCCTTACGACGGTCGCCGAAGCCTGGAGCCTTGACTGCACAGATCTTCAATGAGCCACGCATAGAGTTGAGCACGAGAGTAGCGAGAGCCTGTGACTCAACGTCCTCTGCGATGATGAGGAGTGAGCGACCCTGCTTAGCTACAGGCTCAAGTACAGGGAGGAGATCCTGGAGGTTAGAGATCTTCTTGTCGTAGATGAGGATGGCTGGCTGATCCATCTCGCAGGTCATCTTCTCAGTATTGTTCATGAAGTATGGAGAGATGAAGCCGCGGTCAAACTGCATACCCTCAACCACATCCACGGTAGTATCGGTACCCTTAGCCTCCTCGACGGTGATGACACCTTCCTTCTTCACGGTCTTCATAGCCTCTGCGATGAGCTTACCGATCTCCTCGTCATTGTTAGCCGAGATACGAGCCACGTTCTCGATCTTGGTGTAGTCATCACCGATCTCCTCGCTCTGCCCCTTGATGCTCTCAACGACCTTAGCCACAGCCTTGTCAATACCGCGCTTGAGGTCCATAGGATTGGCACCAGCAGTCACGTTCTTGAGGCCTACGCCGATGATAGCCTGAGCCAATACGGTAGCGGTGGTAGTACCGTCACCAGCAGCGTCGCCCGTC
>JAZRVB010000200.1:0-1681 GCA_045598885.1 Bacteroidales bacterium | reverse complement strand
TACCAAGTACACCGGCTGGAGCACCCGCGTAGTGTTTGACAGCCCTGCCGACGAAGCCTTCTACGGCCTCGGTCAGCATCAGGCCGACGACTGGAACTACAAGGGTAAGAACGAGGAGCTCTTCCAGTACAACACCAAGGTTTCTATCCCATTCATCGTCTCAAGCCACAACTACGGCGTCCTCGTCGATAGCTACTCGCTCATGCGTTTCGGCAATCCTAAGGACTACAGCCAGCTCTATGAGCTCTTCACCTTGATCGATAAGGATGGTAAGGAAGGTGCACTCACCGGCACCTACTCAGCTCCTGATCAGGAGACACTCGTACGTCGTGAGGACTCTATCTACTTCGAGAACCTCAAGTCGGCTAAGAACCTCCCAGACTTCCGCCTTGGTCGTGCCACCGTTACTTACGAAGGCGAGATCGTGCCAAAGGCATCTGGCGAGTATAACTTCAGCCACTACTACTCTGGCTATCAGAAGATCTATATCAACGACCAGAACGTTTATACCGAAGACGTGATGGGCACCGGCAAGGAAGGCGACCAGACCATCTGGCGCACCGCCTGGAACCCTAACGCTCGTAAGTTCAAGGTCAACCTCGAAGCTGGCAAGCATTATAAGTTCCGCCTGGAGTGGACACCAGATGGCGGCGAGGCTTATTGTGGTCTCCGCGCCCTGGCTCCAGTAGCACCAGAGGAGCAGCAGCAGCTCTCATTCTGGAGCGAGATGACCCAGCAGCTCGACTATTACTTCATCGCTGGCCAGAATGCTGACGAGGTTGTCAGTGGCTATCGCGCCCTCACCGGCAAGGCTCAGATCATGCCAAAGTGGCTCCTTGGTTACTGGCAGAGCCGCGAGCGTTACAAGACTCAGGACGAGATCCTCGACGCGCTCGATGGCTTCCGCAAGCGCCACCTCCCTATCGATAACATCGTCATGGACTGGAACTACTGGACACCAGACGAGTGGGGTGCATTCACCTTCGACCCAACCCGTTTCTCTGATCCTAAGCAGATGATCGACAGCATCCACGCTCAGAACGCTAAGATCATGATCTCTTGCTGGCCAAAGTATTACCTCACCGTAGATAATATGAAGGAGCTCGACGAAAAGGGTTACATCTACCAGCAGTCGATCAAGGACTCGCTCTACGACTGGCTCGGCTATAAGTACGCTTTCTATGATGCTTACGACCTCGAGGCTCGTCAGATCTTCTGGCGTCAGCTCTACGAGAAGCTCGGTACCATCGGCATGGATGCCTGGTGGATGGACGCTTCTGAGCCAAACGTACGCGACTGTACCGATATGGACTATCGCAAGCTCCTCTGTGGTCCTACCGCACTCGGTTCATCAGATGAGTATTTCAACGCTTACTCTATCGTCAATGCCGAAGCTATCTACGACGGTCAGCGTGGCTACGAGACCGCTGTTGAGAAGCAGGGCATCAAGTTCGATGATAGCCAGGCTCTCCAGGCTAAGGCTAAGTGGAATCAGCAGGGTCACAGCAACGAAGGCGCCTTCTCGCCTGAGAACAAACGTGTCTTCCTCCTCACCCGCAATGGTTTCGCTGGCGAACAGCGCTTCTCTACCGCCACCTGGTCAGGCGATATCGGTACCCGTTGGGAGGATATGAAGACCCAGATCACCGCTGGCCTGAACTTCTCTATCTCTGGTGTTCCT
>JAZRVB010000199.1:0-33601 GCA_045598885.1 Bacteroidales bacterium | reverse complement strand
CAGTTCACCTTCCATCAGAGCTTTGGTTTCCTTCTCAATGGCCATACAGGTCATGCAACGCTGCTTACCATGGAAATAGATTACCTCCACTTGAGCTGGAGATTCTGTTTCTGCGGCTTCTGAGGTAGCAACGATTTTGTCCGTATTGTTTTCGTTCGATGCATTTGCTCCGTTACATGCACTCAATGCTGCAGCCGAAAATGTAGCTGCTACAAGCATAAAAAATAATCTTTTCATGATGTTTCGATGTTTACTTGTTCAACAATTCCTTTACCTGATCATACGTGAGCTTACCCTTCGCCACAACTTTCTCATCGATCACGAGAGCTGGAAGGCTCATGACGTTATACTGCATGATGTTCATGATGTCTTCCTCCTTCACGAGGTTAACGTTCAAACCGAGGTCAGCAACGACCTTCTCAACTGTAGCGTACAGCGCCTTGCATCCAGCGCAACCTGTACCGAGTACTTTGATTTCCATAAAAAGACCCCCTCTAACTCCCCTTCAAGGGGAGAACCGTAACAGGGTTTGGGTTTGGTTTATATTATTGTTTATAATTCGCAAAACAACGAACATGAAAGTTGTAAATAAAAGGGAAGAACCGTATGGGTACAACTTCCCCTTGTATTGTTTTCTAATATCTATTGGTTACAACAACTGCTTTCGCCTTTGCACACACATTGTCCCAGAAACTCAGCAAAAAGCTCCCGAGCCATCTGCCAGTTCTCTTTGTTGATGCAATAGCGCACCTTAGGGGTCTCTATCTCTCCTTGTATCAATCCAGCATCTTTAAGTGCTGTAAGATGCTGGCTTACCGTAGCCTTGGCGATAGGCAATTCTTCGTTGATGTCACCAAAATAACAAGTCTCCTGCTTTGCCAAGAAGTTGCAGATAGCGATGCGAGCCGGATGTCCCAACGCCTTAGCAAACTTTGCCAACAGTTCCTGCTTGATAGAATAATCTTTCGATGCCATGTAACTTTTTTGTTTTGATTTCGGTCGCAAAATTACGAACAATATTTGAAACGGCAAAGAGAAATCCCAAATATCTGTCTTTTTTTAACATTTTTTACCCATTTCGTAAAGCATTTCATCTGATTATCTTTTTGCCATTCTTGATGAATACTCCCTTTTCGGGTTCTTTGTCAAGTTGTCGACCATTCAGATCAAGGATAAGGTCTTGGGGAATGACCGATATTTTTTGTTTATCATTTGTTTTGTTCGATCATCCCTCATCTGGCAGGTGAGCGGATGCGGAATAAGAGCAGCAGCACGAGGAGTAGGAGCGAGGCGTACGCCAGATAATCATACCAGCGGAGGGGGCGAGGTGTCTGCTTCACGACCTCCACTTCGCGCACCTGTGCCACCTCGCAGATACTATCGAATTGCTGGCGTGAGAGCAGCTGGGAATCGTAGCTCGAAGTGACCGCGTTGAAATCCTTGATAGACCTCTCACGCTGAGCCACTTGCTGCGTACTACAGCTCGGAGTACTCATCGCGAGCAGGAAAGCAAGGGCAAGCTTTCTGAGCGAACTCATTATGTCCGTGAACCGTGGCATGTGGATAGCGTGTTTTTAGTTCTCGTATCAGTTCCCGCAAGGCAGTTTTCTGCTCGGGTGTGCGAGTGTCGGCTGGGTGACCTTGCGCGTCCAGCCCTCCTTCGTAGCAGAGAGCGATACTGCTCTTGTTGATGCCCGCCGTGTGCGCCCCCACTATCTCCTCCGCTCGTCCTTTTTCGACCGTTCCGTCGCGCCTGATCACATAGTGATACCCGATCATCTTCCACCCCTTCGCCCTGTGCCAAGCGTCGATCTGCTTTGCCGAAGATGTCTGGTCCGGTCGCACCGCCGAGCAATGCACGATGATACGATTGATGCGCCTCGGTTCGCCCGCCCTGAGGGTCAGAAAGAAGGCCATCACCACCCCAATGGTGAGGAAGGTGATGGCCAGAAAGTTTTTGAAGTTCCGCTCCATAGTACAGAGAATTATCCTTCAAAATTCATCGGGTTACACACCCTTAACCTTGATCATAAAGATCGGGTCATCGAAGACCCTACAGGTGAGGGTAGACTCATTGGTGCTCAGCGCATTGCCCCCCTGGAGCGTGAGGTTGCCCATCGTGTCACTTACGGCATCGAAGTCGAAGTAAGCACCCTCGCTGCAGTAGAAATTATCGCCCACCAGATCGGTCAGTTTAGTGCCGAAGACCGGATAGCTGTAGTTCGGACGCATTTCCAGCAACTCGCCATAATTCTTTCCAGCGATATGGGTGATCGAGATGCCCGATGGGTGAGGTGGAGGAGGGGTCTGACTTGGAGTATTGCCGCCCGAAGTACCGCCGCCCTGTGGGTCATCGCCACCCTCAGAATCCACCGGCTTCGAGAGATCCACCACCGTCTCGCCAGCACGTACCGCCTTGAGCACAGCTGCCTGCGCCTGACGCGATGCCACGAGATTGAACTCCGCATCCTTCATCAGATTCTTGAACTCCGAGCCAGCGTCCCACACCACCTTAGCCGCTGTGATGTTCTGTGCCGAGAACTTTTCGGCCGACTCTGCCCCCTTCGAGTTGAGGCTGACAGAGAAGTCGCCCAGATCGCCCAAGCGGATCTTCTTGCCATCGAGCAGCATCTCGCGCATACAATCCACCGCCATGTAGAGGATGGCCGAAATGTCGGCGCGACTATACACACAACCATGTGAAGCAATGTGACGTGCGAACTTCTCGATGTTCATCACCTCCGCATATTGTGCCACCGCAAAAGCATTCTGCTTCTCAGTGCCCACGAGCGCCACATCCTCAGCCGCTGGCTCCTGACCTGCCGCCTGTGCCGCCTTGATGCGTGATTTTGCCTGATTGATCTCAAACAGGTTTGCGTTCACGCTACGCATCACGATAGAATAATTGATCATAAAGAAATGATAGAATTAAAAAATTAAAAAATGATAGAATTAACTCGCTGTGAATTTGTCATGCATCACTAACTCTTTAGCTCCCTCCCTAAGAGGGAGGGTTGGGGAGGGTCTACTTATGCCCGGCCGTTGCCATAAGTTAAGACCGCCGTCGGTCGCAAGTAGTGGCATTTCAAATTCGCGATGCAAAGATACTGCTTTCCTGATTGGCGTTTGGACGATAACCAACCTTGCCGTGCGATAGCGGCACATTATCATGGCTCGCCCAGATGCTCTACGATCAGCCTTATCTGTCGTGGCGTAAAACCTTTAGATTCCTTCTCATAACCCGCAGCTTTCAGCTGACCCAGAAGAGGCGTGCATCGATGAATCCATGCCATCAGATGATTGACCGCCGTCCGTGGGTTGCTATCCGGGAAGTACATCAGAGCGAGTTCCTTCTTGGTATAGGGACGTATGATGAAATTATCCATTTTTTATATTCGATTTTTGTTGAACATAATAATCTGCGAAATCTTTGCACCCCACCGGCAACTGATGATGCTGTAGGTCGGGCAATACTTCTTTGAGTTGTAGGAACAACCGTTCGCCAGGCGTATCTTTATCCGGATACATGTGAAACTTCGTTGAGCGTTGTGTGCCGAGCGTCACGAGAATCTCTTTATCCTTGGCCGAAAGCAGCGTGGCCGACGGTATGGCGATGGCCTTATGTCCTGCCGAGAGCATGGCCCAGCAGTCGCTACAACCTTCTGTTATCCAGAGTTCTTCGCCCGTCTTCAGCATCTTCAAAACAGGAAGATTGTAGATGCTGCATTGGCTGCCGTATGGGAACTTGAAACGAGGTGTCGCATCCTTTTGCAGATTTCGGTTCTGCACGCCTATCAACTTACCCTCCATGTCATAATAAGGTGTCTGTAGCCAGTTTACTCCATTACGATCACGCCACGATGTCACTCTGCCCCAACTGATGACACGAGGATCAAGCTGTCGCTGCTCGAAGAGGAGTGTGCGGGCTTCATCCGAAAGGTAAGGACGCTCAAAAAATCGTTCGTAGCGAGCGGGTACAAACTGATTTTCTTTCTGAGCGCAAGGCGAGGGTTTCCATTCTTCAAGAATGACATTATGCGAATCTGCCAGCCACTTGCACGCTTCCTTGAAGTCCAGACGCAGGTGCTTCATCACCAGGTCGATCGTACCCATCGACTCATCCATACACACAAAGCAGCGGCAGGTATTCTTTCGTGTGTTATACGAGAGGCTGGCGGTATGATCGTCGTGAAAAGGGCAGAGGCTCTTGTGTCCGCGCGTAACTCGGAGACCGAGTCGCTCTGCGACCCCCTCGATAGGAAGGTCGCGGAGCTTTTGTAGTTCAAACTTATCCATTACTTTCGCTTCAGAAACTTCTCTGTCTTGGTGTAGAGTCCCGTCTGAGCCGAATAGGTGATGAAACCACGGTTGAGCCAGACGTTCAGTTGATGCTTGGTGCCAGCCGTAGGCTTCTCCATCTGAGCGCGAAGAGCGTCCAATTCTGCTTGCGAGAAAGAATCTCCCAGACTCATCAGCATGTTCTTCGGACCCGATTTCTGCACATCTTCGGAAATCGTCCCAGGCTTGAACATATCGCCCAGCACTCGCATCTTCGACCATAGATCATAGTAGCAGAACCAGACCACAAAGTCCCCGATGGAGTGTGTCCAGGTCTGATTGTTCAGGAGCCAGAGTGTAGCACCTTTCTTCCATGCGGCGAGGATGCAGCGGTGGCTCAGGTCGAAGAGCGTATCATCATCCGTGAGGTCTGCCACCTTGGCCATCTCCTCGGCCAGCTGATCGGCTATCTTGTTGAGTGGCTTGATGATAAAGCTGCCCTTGGCGTTGTCCAGTCGCTCCAGATACTTGTCCATCTGCGCCTGGAATGCTTCGTCGTAAGCGCCCTCGCGAGGAATCTTGCCCTTGCGCTCGCCACGAGGCTTGTAGGCAAAGCTCACGCGACCTGTCTTGCCCGTGCGGATGTCGCGCTTATAGTATTCACGTGCAGCCTCCTCGGTCGATGAGATGTTGATATTGGCACGCATCACCGGATTGCCCGTCACACCCTCGGCCGTTGCACGCAGAGCACCCACACGCTTCACATCGTGGATGTTGATGAGCATCTGACCCGAAGCCTTCCGGCCGCCACAAAGTCCGTCGAGCATCTCCACCTCAGGCTGGTTGAAGTACTGCGCATGACCCTCGGCATTCTCACACGCCATGGCATTCTGGATGAAGGCCGGCTTGGTGGTGTCCGAGGGAGGAAAGTAGATGGCCACGGTCGGGCGGGTGCTCTTCTCTCGATCCTTCTTGGGCTTCGCCTGCCAAGCAGAGATCTTCTGCATCTCAATCTCATCATGAGCACGGAACGAACGACAGATCGACTCAACAATCTTGTCCAACTGGTCTTTTCCCACGCCAGAAGAACCGATAAAGTGGTTGATCTGCCCGTGAAGTTCGAGGAAACGGTTGTTGCAATACATCACCTTCACGCCTTGTAGATGAGAGGCCAAGGCCGAAAAAGGCATAGGAGTGATGGCCTCGCGCATCTCAGGAGACACTTGTGAGGTGTATAGACGGATGATTTCTGTGCCCTTGCCCAATCGGGGCATAGTAGGGGCATGACTGCTAAAAATATCGTAATTCATTGAAAATAATACATTTTAGATAAATGAATAAATGTTCGGATAATAGTCTCAGTCTCAATCTCAGTTCCCAAAACAAGCATGTCGCTTTTCTCTTTGCTTCTTCTATCTATCTTATTATTAAATAGTTATAAAACCTAAAAGAAGGGGTATAAGGAAAATCTGAGTCAGTTTCGACAACTGAGACTGAGATTTGAGACCGATGCAATTACTCTTCTGTTGGCATCTTCTCTACAAGGCCCGCGACTGCAAAGAGCTCTTCAGCAGCCTCACGGCAGAAGTCCTGAAAAGTAAAGTCCTTGGTGAAGCGAGGGCGGTTGAAGGTAGGGTAGAGCGTACCGTCATCCTTGCGATTCACGTTGATTCTAAGCCCGCAGTAAACGTGAGGGTTACGCTGAGTCACCTCGACCTTCTTCTTCTCAGACGCATTCTGGATGAAGGTAAAGTGATCCTCGCCATCGTGTGTGATCGTACCATCAAGGTACGCACCCACATCCATGCGCCCAGGCTCACGTGTGAGCAGCTTCAGGTCAACACTCAATTCCGTGTTTGGGAAGATGTTTTTGAAAAGAGATTCATCACTCTGGAAGAGATCGTTGAGGAGGTCTCCGATTTTTATGAAGTCCTGCTTCATATTAAGATAACCAACCAGCTCGGTACGCTGTCCAACACTTACGTCTGCTGTTGGTATGGTCTCCCGCAAGGTTGGACGTGCCTCCGACTACCTTTGGCCTCTCTTGCGTTTGACGTTGCAAAGATAGGGAGAGATTTCGATAAAAATAAATCTATTAGCAAATAATTGAAAATCAGCTCAAATAGATTGTTTTCGCCGATATTTCGACATTCTTCCTTTGATCATGGATTGTTTTTCATGTGTGTGTGTCTTCGGGTGGCTCATATTAGATTGGCGGTTCAGGGAAAATCCAATTTGACCCGCCTGAGGCTTGCGCTCGATGAGTGAAGGCATAAATAATATGGCCGCCCCCGTTACAGCGCATTGTAGCGGGGGCGGCCATTATCAATATATATCAATTTTAGATTCTTAGAACGAGGCTAATCTATTGTCGAATTCATTCTTCCAATCCTTTTTGCCATTCAGAGATATCAGATTGTTGATGTTACCGACGAACACCTTGTACTCAACGTGCTCATGGTTGAAGGTGGTCTTATGATGCATGACTGCGTTATAATACACCGGCTTATGTTTTCCTTTGTATGTCTCGATAAAATACCGATGTACGTTCTTCATATTGGATGATTTCACCCAGATGCAGAAGTAGTACATGAATCGTCCCATCTCCTTAGACGAGAAGTGTTCTGGCAGCAGATTGTCAAAATTGGCTACTACTTTACGTGCATTTTCTATCTCATCGTATCGGTCACCCCATATTGAGAGTTCCAGACAAGTGTAATTATTCGTCAGGCGACCCTGATAATAATCCAACACATGCAGATGATGTACTACATCATTGTTATAGCGATGGAAACCATAAGGTGCAAACTCTTTTTCGGATGCAAAGTTGCATCGATCCCTGTAAGCGGGATTGGTCTCCATGATCGTATGGATGACTTCGTCTGTAATCAGGCAAATGTCATCTTCCATCTTCTTCCAGGAATTGAGTCGTTCATGGCTGAGCAACATCATGCAGTAGTCAGGGCCCTGGCTCTTCTTCTTCTCATTTTCAAGTATTTCGACACACAAATCCATGCACTTCTTTTCGGCTGCATAGAATGCCTTTACTTGCTCGAAAAGGTACTGCACCTCCTCGGCTTCCTCTTCCATCGGAAAAATGGGGTTGCAATAAGGAGCCCGGCCCATCACCGAACTTTGGATCAACGGTTTGGGCGGCATCACGGGCTGAAAATAAGAGCCTGACGATAGATGAGCAGACGAGCACCCCTTTCTTAATAGCGTCTTGAGGGTAGACATGTGACTGCGAAGCTTGGATAATACGGTACTTACATCGCCAAAATAATTGCCGATGTTGTTGGGATATTTCTCGTTGTACCCCGTGGAGTTTCTTTTCGCGCGTTCATATTCTATCTCCATCCTCGTCCGGGCTTCGAGCATATAGTTGGCAAGGCGAAGTATCTCTTCCTTACTACGTTTGCGCATGTGGACAAATTCCTGGAGTCGGGCTTTCCCTTCCTCGCTGAAGAGGTCAATGAGCCCCATTATTTCAACCAAGGTTTTGTATGACGGGTCGAGCCTCTTCTGTATGTAGCTGCGTTCAATCTGTTGTTTCTGATTATTCTGCATGTATTTTTTATTTCACCTTCTTAATCTCCTCCAATTCCTTTTAGATCACCTCCAGTTGGTCAATTGTTGATACATCTCCAGCAGTCGGGCTACGCAGTCGCTCTCGGTGAAGTCCTTGATGGGGAAACCGTAGGCCTGCATGACTGCGCGGTCGTTCTGCTGATGAGCGCGTCGCAATTCAGGTGGCATAGTGACTTCATCGTAGAGGTCAGCCAACGAGCTGTCAGGATAGAGGGCACGAGCATCAAGTATGGCTTGTGCGGTTTGCTCGATCTTCGCCTTTTGCTCTTCGGTTGGGGTTGGCCATGGGAAGTTGTTATAGACGATGTCTTTGCTGTAACTATAGTCACTTTTCATTCGTCCACAAACGGCTCGCATCCATGCCATGTGTACGTTACTCGTCAATATGCCAAAATGGTATAAGTTTGCATTTGGCATAAGACGTAGTTTATTACTGCATAATACTTCAGGAGTCATAAAGCCTATAGGGATATACCTTCTTCTTTCGGAGGAAACTTCAGGAATAACGATATAAGTACCTTTCGGCATGTTTTCAACATGAAATCTGGTAGGCACATCAGCAAGTTTGCGAGTTGGAGCACTTTTGCTTGCTAAACGAGACTCACGAACATTCTCAACACGCTTTAAACAATTAGGCATTGCTCGAAGTTCTGACGGAGAACAATTGCCTAGCCATAGACAATACCGAGGTCGTCTATTTATAAATTCATCTGCACCATACCATGGATGAAAATATGCAGAAGAATTTGGTTCTTTTAAAACGAATTCCTCCATTTCTTCTTTTGAGAACAAATAGTTACCTCCGTCAATTGGTTTATTGCCAATACCTATTTCTGGGACGTCACATAAAGGATGCTGGCGGCTCTCAACAAAAACATTATCGGATTCTATGAGATTACCATTGATATTGTCACAATCTCGAATTATTTCATTATTGTAATAAAGTTTTCGTTTGGTATTAGTTGGTAAGACAGAAAAACCGACGATAACGCAATGGACTTGGGCCTTTAGTGAGCTTTCGCTATCCCATCGGAATGTGCGCCATGCGAAATCGATATGAATATTGTAAGATTCTATTAGTGGCTTCCATAGGTTGGCCACCTGTTCTCCTTGCGTAATTGAATTTGTAGATACAAGTGCAGCTTTAATTCTTGTTCCTTGCATCATTTTTGCAGACTTTTGGTACCATCCGCTAACATAATCTAAATTGCCAGAATTTTTCCAATTGTCTCCTAGTACTGATAATAAATCATCCTTTTGTTCTTTAGACTGCCAACGAGCCCCCACAAACGGAGGATTACCTATGATATAATCCAACTCCTGAGGATTGACCACATCCTCCCATGCCATGCGCAAGGCGTTGCCTTCGTGGATGTTGGTGTAGGTTTTGAGCGGAAGATAATCGTTGGTGAACTGGATGATGCGTTCTGTCTCGTTCATCATCTGAGCCTCGGCTATCCAGAGCGCGGTGGTGGCTACAGTCACGGCAAAGTCATTGATCTCGATGCCGTAGAACTGATGGATATTTACGCGGATTGGATTGACCTCCTCGAAGCCAAGGATGGACTGTCCACCGAGGAGCTGCTCGATGACACGGTTCTCCAAGCGGCGAAGCGAGACATAGGTTTCGGTGAGGAAGTTGCCCGAACCACAGGCAGGGTCGAGGAAACGGAGCGAGGCCAGAAACTGCTGGAACTGCTCGAACTGCTGCGTGCGTGCCTTGCCTTTAGGCAATTCGCAGATGCGTTCGAACTCTGCGCGGAGATCGTCCATGAAGAGGGGATCGATGACACGATGGATGTTCTCGATGCTGGTGTAGTGCATGCCGCCGGAACGACGTGTCTCAGGGTTGAGCGTGCTCTCGAACACGGCACCGAAGATGGTGGGTGAAATCTCGCTCCAGTCGAAGTCGATGCTGGCCTTGTCGAGCAGGAGGCTGGCGGTGGCCTCGGTCAGCGGTGGCACGTCCTCGCCTGGCTGCTGACGGAAGAGAGAACCGTTGACGTATGGGAACGCCTTGAGCTTGGCTTCAAGGAAACGATCGCGCTGGGCTACAGGGGTATCGAGCACCGAGAAGAGCTGCTTCAGGGCCATGCGCATGTTCTCGGGGCTGAAAGTAGATAGGTAGTCGTGGAACTGATCCTTCTGGAACACACCTGCATCTTCGGCATAGAGGCAGAAGACAAGGCGAACACAGAGCACGTTGAGCGCATGCAGATCATCAGCCGTGGCTTGACCTTCGTATTGTGCCAGAAAGGCATCATAGAGGCGGCCAACAAGTTCACCCGCTTTGATGCTGACCTCCATCTCGTGCTTGATGTGCTCGTTGCCAGCATCTACAAGGAAGCGCAAGCGGTGGATCTCGCGTTCGAGGTCGCAAAGAAGAATCTCCTCAGGTTCGCCCTGCGGATTCTCCATATCATACACCAGAAACGACTTGAAGTTGCTCACCACTACCCAACGGGGACGCTTAGAGTATGACAGTTCGGCAGCATAGCGCTTGGCTTGCTGGAAGGGTGTGAGTAAGGTGCCATCGCTTTGCTTGATGGGTTTACGCAAATCCTTTTCGATACTCTTCTGCTCGATGAGGACCTTGGTGGGGGCGATATAGGCATCGATGAAACTGGTGCTGGAGAGCTTCACCTGACCCTCGAACGAGATGATGGTGTCGGGATTCTCCACGCCAAATACTTCGGTGAGAAGCGTGAGCCAGAAAACCTGACTCTCGCCCTTCTCATATCCTCGATCCTTCCATTGCTCGGCAAAAGAGCGAGCTCGCTGCTTGATATCTTTCTGCATTTATTATTATGTTTTTCGATGTGCAAATATACTTATTATTTGTTATCTTCACACCATATTTGCCCCAAAAAAGTACTACCATACCCTCATAATATAAATCTCATGAAAAAAGGTAGGAATACTAAGTTTCTGGGCTTTTTTTCTCTATTTTTTAATTCGGTACACTTTATATCTTACCTCGCCTAGTTCTTCGATCAGTCCCATCTCCAGCAGTTGCTTGAGGTAATCACGGGTGCGTGGAACGCGAAGACCGATGGCTTTTGAAATAGTTTTTGAATCTGAATCAGCGTTAGAATCTAAAAAATCGAGGATTTCTTTGTGTTTAACGCTGATTCGGATTTCGTTTCCCGATTTTCCGTCTTTTTTATCTTGGTGTTCTTCGTTCACACCAGCTATCAATTCGAACAATCGATGCATCTGACTGTAGGCTATCTTGTCCTCGGGTGTGGCCTCGCTCATACGAGACAGTTCCTTGGCATACCCAATGGCACGTTGCAGGTCGCCATTCTCCGTGAGATAGCGATAGAGGTTGTTCTTGCGGAAATAGCGGGCAGTCTTCTCATATCCTGGCATGTAGTGCTGGAGCTCTGGCAGAAGCTCGTCGTACGTCTCATAGTGCCGTACGGAGAGTTGCGGCAGGAAATGTAATAGGAACCAGAATTCTGTGCAAGGATTGGTTTCTATCCACAGAATGCGCGGACTGCTCTGACGGCGGATACGCTGGTAGGTTTGCATCTCTTTGGGGAGCTGCAATAGGCGATCCATGTCCACCAGACAAACCACGTAGTCATATTCTCGCTTTACATAGTCGTCGGCTAATTTAGCCATGTGAGGAATATCGGAATGCTGCGGAAAATCTGGTGCAACCTTGAAGGGATAGCGGCATGAAACACGGAGTGCTTCGAAGTAGAACCATTCGGTTTCGCCTTCGCCTATGATTGCTATGCTCTGTTTTGTAGCCATTGGCAAAACTTTATCAGTTCTTTATTGTTCGAGATCCAGATAGATGCTGCCCAGGAAAGGTAACTTCACCAGCTTGCCTTGCTTATAAGCATTATATGGGTTCATGGTCTTATGCAGCCCCAGGGCGGAGAGGCGTTTCAGCTGTGTGGCTCCCACTTCGCTCTTGTCGGTAAACCAGATGCTGTCGCGACGGATGAAGTCCTCGTTGAGCAGGTTGATGTCGTGGGTGGTCATCAGCAGCTGTGAGGTGCCTTCGCTATTGGCCAGGAAGAGCTTGATGAAGTACGATAGCAGCTCATAATGGATGCTGGTCTCTACCTCATCGACTGGTACGAAATTGTTTTCGGCCAGCACGTAATAGAGCAGTACGGCCATGCCCAGGAAGCGGTGGGTTCCAGCCGACTCAAGACGCTCGTTCAGTTCGTAGTTTCCATCCTCGCCCTGATGGCTGAAGATAATGTCGCTGTGAGGGATTGTGCCTCGTTTCAGCATATCGGCTTTGGCTTCTTCTGGTATCGGGGCACTTTTGATCGTCATCTCCATGACAGGTGTGATGACATCCTCACGCTGGTCAAGAGCCATATCTACGATGTTGAAGTCGCTAGCTTTAAGCAGTCGTAACAGGAACTGCTTCATCTCTCCGTTCTGGTCTCTGCGCAGTTCGGACTTCACGTCGAACGACATGGTGTCGCGAGGCAGTACAACGTCCTGCATTCCGCTCAGGAAGAATCCATACACATCGCTGAGCTTCGAGGTGGTGGCGTTGGACTGGCCAAGGGCTGCCATCACGGTGCAGTTGTTGATGGTGTTGCCGATGATTGCCTGTTGTGAGGCCTTGTTGATGCCCACCTTCTGACTGAATGTGACGGTGGTATGGTCGGTATCGGGTTGATACTGACGCTTGTAGAGTGTCGAAGGGCGTACGGAGCTATAGACTTGCAACTGCTCTTCGTAGATGCGATCTTGGTCAAACTCTATGCTTAGCACATAACGCTCCTGGTTTACCCAGAAGGTCATCTGCATCTTGGAGTGTTCCGTCTGACTGTGCTTGTCGAGAAGGAAGGGTTTGTAGCCCATGCCGTCATTTTTCGACTCAGGCTTGTCGAGCATGATCGTGCGGAAATAGGAGAGGGCCTTAAGTATTGTGGTCTTGCCGCTGGCGTTGCTGCCGTACACGATACCGAGTTTCAGCAGCTCCACACCGGGAGCCACTTCGTGGACATATTGCTCGCGCATTTCCGTGTCGGTGGTCGGCACGAAGCTTAGCGTCTGTCTCTCACGTATGCTATAGAAGTTGCTTGCCTGAAATTCTTGTATCATCTTCTTATTTCATTTTGAGATATTGAAATTGTGGGTGCAAAGATATGATAAAAAACAATAAAAAGCAAATTTAAATAGAAAAATCGTGAAAAACTCACAAAAATAATAGATATAATGTAAGTGGAATGGTTTGATAGGTATCTAAGATGAAGAATGCTGGAGTTTCCGTGAACTTGCCAATATACGGGTAAAGAGGTGTCTGACCATTTTCCCAGCGCTGGGAAAATGATACTGTTGGGAAGCGGATAAGAACGTAAGATTTTCGATTTCATGCTTACTCGCTATGCCTGCTACCATAACTATATGTGAGAAAGACTTTTGTCCTGATATGGACGACATTCTTTGCTGATTATCCTCATCAGGCAAAGAAAAAGCAGAAGGAGTATGAGGCTCCCATAAAACAAAGCAAGGATCGCTTGCAAGCAAACGACCCCGTAACTCCTTTAACAACTTGGTTAATGAGCTGGTGCAAAGATACTGATTTTTTACAAAGATAATCAAAAGTTGCTGAGAAATTTCAAAAAGGGATAAAAATAATGATAATAAAAAACGTTTGTGCCACAATTGACATCTGCGAATGACTAAAATCGATATCCTTCATGAAGGGGTAGCGGCATGAAATGCGGAGTGCTTCGAAGTAGAACTATTCTGTATATGAAGAACTTCTATCTGCTATATCAACCATTTACTCCCCAACTTGAGGAGCGAATCAAAATAGGAGACGAAATCACTCACCAACCTGGGGACCAATTGGAAAATGAAATCACTCAACAACTTGTTGAGCAAATAGTACCGATGTATAGCAGGATGCGGGCTGTAAGTGATGCATTTGTTCCCAAATTGAACATTTTTTTGTACTGAATTGATATCTGGGTGTCAAATTTTTCTCTTACCTTTGCCCCCGGATAATTAAACTGAAAAAATATGAATAGAACAACTTATTTATCTTTGGGTCTGATGCTGTTGCTGGCGGCGTGTTCGACGAAACAAGAGCATGCTGTACAGCCGCTTGTGGTGGAGACAGAGACCGTATCTTCGAGCGTTCTTTCTGTCGGCTCCAGCTCGTTGGTGTAGTACACCTTTCTGATTGAGTCTTGTACAATAGAATTGGCAGAAGTAGATACTGACTTTGCAATTCGTCCCCAACTTGTGGACGAATTAGCCAGTAACCTTGTACAGTCGCTTGGCGTTGATATTTTCGCTATACCTTGGGGTCACTATCGCTACCTGATAGACAAGTACAAGGAATCTCCCTCAACCGCCCTGTTCTATGTCCGCAGGACGATAGAGAACGGATGGAGTCGCGACATGCTGCTCAACATGCTGTCCACCAATCTCCACCTGCGTGAGGGGGCAGCTCTCACCACTTCCAGAATACTTTGCCAGCAACAGACAGCGATTTGGCACAGGAGATGACGCGTGATCCATACAACTTTGCATTTACAGGCATCACAGGTAAGTACAACGAAGCGTTGCTCAAGAACAAGCTCGTCAACAATGTCACCCAGTTCCTCCTCGAACTCGGTACGGGTTTCGCCTACATCGGCAAGGAACATCGTCTGCAGATAGACGTTAAGGAGAAGTTCATCGACCTTCTCTTCTACAACCTTAACCTCTCATGCTATGTGGCTGTAGAGGTTAAGATTGGTGAGTTCGACTTCCCAGACATGGGGCAGATTCAGGGCTATGTCGCTGCCGTCAACCATCAGCTTCGCAAGCCTGGGCGCGACAACCCGACTATCGGCATCCTCATCTGCAAATCCAAGAACAACACCCTTGCGCAATATGCTCTCGAAGGTTCTAATCTGCCTATCGCCATCTCTGAGTATGACCTTCAGCAGCTCTATCCTGAAGATGTGGAAGGCACAATCCCTACAATCGCAGAGATTGAGGGGGCGATGGACAGCCGACTCATTGAAGGAAAAGACAAAGAGAATTGACATATCTATCCCGAAGGTAGTTACTGTTTATTTCAGTAACATTGAGTGGAGCGTGTTGGCTCCGAGGCTGACGCTGAGGGTCTGACCATGCAGCTCGATGCTTAGCGGCTGAGGGTCATCGGTCTGGTTGGCGAGGATCAGGGCAATACTGCCATCGGGGTTGATAAACCCGAGCATGTCGTCGTAGGTCGAGCCGTCGAGCAGGAGGCGCTTCGCACCTGGCTGCACATAGTGGCTGAGGTGCTTGAGCTCGTAGTACTCAGGGGTAAACGTCCAGCTCTTGTCCTGCTCATTGACCGTGATCAGCGAATTCTGGAACCATCCCCAGCGCGAAGGCTTGTCCTCCAGGAGCGAGGTGTTCCAGTAGTAATACTGAGTCACGCCGTGCGAGAGGTAATGACGCTGCAGATCCCATGAGTGCATCGCGCCTTCCCAGTTGTTAAGTCCGTTGCCGCACTCCTGTTCGCTCATCACGAGGTCGAGATCAGGGTAGTTCTGATGGATGGTAGGGAGCGCATCCTTACCTGCCCACTGGAAGGCGACACCATTTATATATTTAGACGATGCTGGATCCTGCAAGAGCGTATCAACCAACAGCGGATTCGGACGCTCCTCGGTGCCGAAATAGACCTCCGTGCCGTGCTTCTCCATCTCAGGGCCGAGGTACTGGCCGATGAAGGTATTAAGGTCGGCCGATGTCCAGCAGCATGAAGGGAAGTTCTGGTCGCTATTCATCTCATTTTGAGGCATCACCATGCGGATGTTGACACCTTCTGCCTTATACGCATCGACGAACTTGCCGAAGAGACGGGCGTAGGCATCGAGGTATTCCGGCTCCATGATGAAGGCAGTAACACCTTCCTTGCCCTCCTCGCCAGGGACGGCATCATTGGCCATCGGCACGACGCGGAAGGCGAGAGGTCCCTGCTCATAGAGGCCCTCGGTCATAGAGATCACCTGCATCTGCTGATAGCGGTCGACCATCTCCTGTGTCACGGCACGCTCGGCATAATGTCCGGTCTTCTTCATCCAGCGAGGCGGGCACCAGGGCGACATGAAGAGATAGAGATCAGGACAATACTGCATGGCCGACTTGATCATCGGGATGAGGTTCTGCTTGTCACGCTCGATGGAGAAGTCTTTCAGCTCGAAGTCTCCTGCCGTCTCATCGGGCGAATACCAGTCGAGCGCGAAGTCATTGGCTCCCATCGACAGGCGTCCACGGTTCAGATTTGCACCCTTGCCTGGCTCAAAGAGTTCGGCGAAGATCTCGGCGCGCTCCTCATCGGTGAGCAGCTGGAGCGATGACCAGCCGAGCTCGTTGAAGCAGGTGCCGAATCCCTTCATGGTCTGTGCGGTGCGCGAAGGGTCGATGCAGATGGTCTTGGCATCAGCGACCTCTTCGTCGGCAATAGCTTCTACTTTCTGGAAATAGTTGTCGCGCGATGATACTGTCCACTCGCTGATCTCTACCGACTGCTGGCAGCTGGCGAGGGCGAGCGATAGGGAGGCGAGGGTAATCAATTCTTTTTTCATATAAAAGGGTAGTAAAAAGGGAGTAAAAGGATAGTAAAAGGGACGAATGCCTGCAATTGAAAATACAGATTCTTATGGCCTTACTACCTCCAGCACCTTCAATCCCTCATCGGCAGAAGTACCACCATAGAGCAGGTTATACTTGCCGCTCTGAGCCATCATACGATCCGTGCGGGTGTCGAACCACTCGAAGGTCGCATCATTGATGTCGAACTCCACATTGACCGTCTCACCCTTGGCGATGCTCACGCGCTTGAAGCCGCGGAGGGTCTTCACAGGGCCTTCCTGATCGCCCGGACGCTGCACATAGAGCTGCACCACCTCAGCACCATCACGAGCGCCGCTATTGGTCACAGGGACGATGAGCTTCTCTGCGGTCATCGTGCCATCGGCCTGCATTTTGGCTGGCATCAGTTGCGCCTCACCGTATGCGAAGGTCGTGTAGCTGAGACCGTGGCCGAAGCTGAACTGTGGCTTCTCTGTCATGTAGCGATAGGTGCGGCCTTTCATGGCATAATCCTCAAAACCAGGCATCTGGAGCGTATCTTTGTAGAAGGTCAATGGCAGACGGCCCGAAGGATTGTTGTCGCCGAAGAGCGTCTCAGCCACCGCCTGACCACCCAACTGACCCGGGTAGAATACCTGCAGCATCGCATCACAGTTCTCAGCCTCAGGCACCATAGCCATGGCCGAACCAGAGCAGTTGACATAGACGATGCGCTTGCCCGACTTGCGGATCTTGGCAATGAGTTCGCGCTGTACGCGTGGCAACTGGATGTCGGTACGGTCGCCGCCCTTGAAACCCTCGATCTGGATAGGCATTTCCTCTCCCTCGAGGCTTGGAGCGATGCCACCCACGAAGACCACTACGTCGGCTGGACGGATCTGACGCAGGAGTACATCATCGTCGAATGCAGCCGTGTGACCCATGTCCATCATCAGCGCATTGATCTCCTTGCCAGCCACATAGCGGATCTCAAGGTCATAGCTCTTGCCTGCCTGAGCATCGAGCACATAGACAGGTTTTCTGTCGCCGCCATATTGACCCAAACGGCCTTCTGCCTCAAGTACGACCTCGCCATTGACGAGGAGCTGGATCTTCTGGCAGGCAGCTGCGATGTCGAACTCCACCTCGCTGCTCTTTCTTGGCTTGAGCGTGGTCTTGAAGGTTGCCGAGAAGTCCTGAATATTCACGCCCGCCTTGAACGCTGTGCCGCCGTAGGTATAGAGCTGCAGCGCGGTCGTATAGCGGCCGTAAGCCACAACTGGGCCACTGAAGTCGGTCGTGTTGTAATAGTTGGCCACCCAGCCGTTTTCTGCCTCAGACATTCCCTCGTTCATCCAGCTGGAATAGCTCGTTGCCTGAGCCAGGCCGCAACCCTCGGAATAGATGAGGTTGCTTGGCTTCACATACTTGCGAATGCCGTCGAGAATCGAGATCGTAGTATCTGGTGTGCCGTTGTAGTTGCCCCAGAGCATGACAGCATTGTCGGCATTCGGACCAATTACGGCGATCTTCTGACGACGGTTCAATGGCAGGAGTGGACCCTTCTTGCCATCGGCCGATGGGTCGTTCTTCAGCAGCACAATACCCTCACGTGCGGCTTGCAGGCTCTTCGCCTTGTGATCGGCACAGGCAATGACCGAAGCAGGGATCGAGTCGTAAGGGGTCTTATCGTCCATTTCGCCCAATTCGAAACGCGCCTTCAGCAGACGGAATACCGACTGGTCGATTCGGTCTTCGGTGATCAGTCCGTCGTAAACAGCATCTGGCAGTTCGGCATACGAACCACCGCACTCCAGGTCGGTGCCGCTCCACACGGCCTTAGCATCGGCGTGCTTGGCATCCGGCTCGGTGAGGTGAGCACCCGGGGTATAGAAATCGTTGATGGCCCAGCAGTCGCTCGTTACGAGTCCGTCGAAGCCCCATTCGTTGCGCAGGATCTGTGTCAATAGGCGAGAGGAACCGCAGCAAGGCTCGCTCTCATAACGGTTGTAAGCACACATTACCTCTTTGACATGCGCCTCGGTGACCAGCGCCTTGAAGGCAGGCAGATAGGTCTCCCAGAGGTCGCGCGGATTCACATTATCGGCATTGAATACGTGGCGGTTCCATTCCGGGCCGCTATGCACGGCGTAGTGCTTGGCGCAGGCGTGGGTCTTGTTGCCATCCGGTCCCTGCAGGCCCTTGACCACGGCCACACCCATGCGGCTGGTGAGGTAAGGATCCTCGCCGTAGGTCTCCTGACCACGACCCCAACGCGGATCGCGGAAGATATTGACATTCGGTGTCCAGAAGGTCAGGCCCTGGTAGCGCCTGATATTATCGCCACTCTCTTCACGTGCCAGTCGGTTCTTCACACGCGCCTCGGTACTGGCAATGTCGAAGCACTCCTCGACCAGCGCGTCATCGAACGTAGCCGCCAAGCCGATGGCCTGTGGGAACATCGTGGCCACACCATTGCGAGCCACACCATGAAGCGCCTCGTTCCACCACTGATAAGGCTTAATGCCCAGGCGGGTCACTGGCTGCGACTGATCCATCATCAATCCGACTTTCTCGCTGAGCGTGAGTCGTTGCAACAGATCGTTAGCTCTCTCGGATGGCGATAATGACGTATTCTGATAAGGCAGCAGCGTCTGCGCATGGAGTCCCAACGCCGACATACTCAGCACCAGGGACGTAAGAGTAAGTTTTTTCATATAGGTATAATTTTACTTGCTGAAACTCATATCTGAGAATACCGCCTTGAACGAAGCACCTTCGCCCGGTGAACAAGCATAGACACCGATGCAGACGGCATCATCTGCCTTGTTGATGTGGGTGAAGCGGAGTATGTTAAACTTTTCTCCATCGGTCGAATTTGAGACCACAACGTCACAACCCGTGCGACTCACCTTATACCACATGGTCTTCACTTCGCCAGGGATAATCGTTGTTGCCCAATCAGAACGACCCTCCATGTTGTTCACGCTACCGAGGAAGCCACCCTCTTCGCCAGCATTCTCGACCGAAGCCTTCAGCCAGTTGTTCCGATCCATATAGACGATAGGTCCGCACTGGTCATAGAGGGTGCTCGATCCGCTGAAATCTGTCTTGACCGTAAATGTAAAATTTTGCTGCTGTGTCTTTAGAACAAAGATGGGTGCGTTCGATAGGTCTGCACCATTGAGTGTGTGCTGCCAGAGGTCGGTCTTCTCCGCTGTAGTAAGTACCAGCCTTCCGTCTTCAATGTTGAATTGCTGGGGTTGATTAACCCAAAAAAACTTATTGAGATCGAGCGTCTCGCGTCCTTCAATGATGTCTTTAACGATGTCCTGTTCCATAGTTGTTTCTGTCGCTGTTTCATTGTTGGTTACTTTGTTGTCACTATTCTCATTCTGCCCGCATGAGCTGATTAGGAAAGCGGCACCACATAAGATTATCTGATTGAGTTTCATAATTGTTTATTATTGGTTTTAGAGTGATCTATGTTTTTTGTAATGTTTGCCAGTCGCATTTAAATCCAAAGAATATAAGCCAACGACACACAACTGATAGTAATCCAAAGCAGTATGCCTTGAATGAGAGGACGTATGCCGACGGCTTTGAGGGTCTTGCGTGTCAATCCTGCTCCAATAAAGAAGAGAGACAATGTGATGAGATGCTTGGCAAGCTGATTAACAGCACCACTAATACTCGAACCGATACTTGCAGCATTTTCTCCAATAAGCGATGTATTTGACAGCAGATAGGTGTTCACCAGTATGGCAACGACGAACCAGATGATGAAGCGAGGAATGGCCTGATACCAAGGTTTGCCACCTTTTTCACTTCCGTCGTTATTTCGCATAATGAAGGGTGTGACAAGCACAAGGACAACAATCCACAGAGCACGGGTGAGCTTAATGGTAGTGGCAACTTCGAGCGCAGACACACCTTCGCTCGCCATCAGTTCGGGATGCAATGTATCGTATGCCGAACCTGCGCCAACCACCGAACTCGTATCGTGAATGGCAATGGCTGCCCACATGCCAAACTCCTTCATCGTCATACCGATAGCATCACCGATGTAGGGGAATATGAAAAGAGCCACGGCATTGAGTACGAAAACCACACCAAGTGCCACGGACATCGACTCAGACTTTGCTTTAATAGCAGGACCAACGGCCGCAATGGCAGAACCACCGCAGATGGCTGTACCTGAGGAGATAAGGTAACTCGTCTCTCGGTCAACTTTCAGCATTTTCCTGCCAATCAGCCAACCGATGGCAAGTGTGCCGAACACGCTGACGATGGTGAACAGCATGCCCTCTTTGCCCGATGCAAGTGCCTGATTGACGTTCATGCCGAAACCCAATCCGATGACCGAATACTGCAACATCTTCTTAGACATCGTCTTGGTGAAACTTTCGAACGTTGCACCGAATGTAAGGGCGAACACGATGCCCAACAGCAGCGCAACAGGTGATGACACCCAATGTGCCATCCAATCCATTGCTCCCAGTTCAATGCCAAATTGCTTCGTAACAAATGCTGCTAGCAATGAAATGCTCAATGCTGCAACGATAAGGATGTAAATGAATTTCTTGTTCATATCATGATTCTTTACTTTGTTACTGGCATTCCCTTGCTTGTCCAACCATTGTAACCTGCCTCAAGTTCAATAACCTTGAAACCATTCTTTATAAGGATACTTGCTGCATTCTTGCTTCGCTTACCACTGCGGCAGTTTACAGCAATAGTTTTGTCCTTTGGAAGAGTTTCTACGGCTTTCTGCTCAAAGTCAGATTTGAGGACATCGATGTTGAGTGTGTTTGCAATGTGACCTTCCGCATATTCTTCCGCTGTACGGACATCAAGGCGTACGATAGTTGTGTCTTCGATGGCTTTCGCATATTCTTCTACTGAAAGACTTTTGAATCCATCTGTCTGAGCACTACAACCCATCAGGCTGCATAGCATAGAAAGTATTCCCATAAGTATTCTCATCATTATTTAATATTTTGGATTATAGTGCTTTGATAGCCGCACCAATAGCTGTCATGTGGGTCGATTGCTTTGTCAGAATGAAGTTGACACCATACAGATTGTTGAGCCTTTCAAAAATCTCTGTCACATGAGGCAAAGTAGTCATTCTGCCAATTACCACAAAGGTCTTGACGCCTCTTCCGCTACCTGCCAGATAAGCCATGACACCGATGTTCTGGAGCGTCAGGTTGATCAATCCTAAGGCAATGTCCTGAGGAGTAGCATGGTGATCCATCTTGCCAAAGTTAGTGACGGTAGTGTCCATCGGAAGGTTGGGCAACGGTTCGTCGCTTACGTCTGCCACAGTCAGATCGATGTTCTCAAGTGAACCTCTTTCTGCCAGAGACCTGAGTTGTGGCCATCCACCGCCCAAAGACATCTGCTTGAACAATCCGAGTATCGTACCGCCACCCAATGCACTGCCACCGATATGCGTAGACTTTTCCTTATCAACTTCGACAAAGCTGGTTCCTGATCCCATTGATACCACAATGAACTTCGCTTCGTCACAGATATAGGATGCAGAAGCCGCATTGGCCTCAAACTCATCCACCTTGACCGTCGGATAGCCGAGCAACTTGCCAGAGATCTTCTTGCAGCCGACACCCGTGACCGCGATCTTCTCTACCTTGCTGTCAATGGAAGAAAGGGAAGCGATAAACTCCTGCAGCAATTTCTCCGAGAAACCGCTTTCCCAAATCTCCGCTTTATTCAACTTCTTCGCCACAAAAGCCACAACCTTCGTGGAACTGATACCTATGTCAAGTCCTATGATCATCTTATAAATAATATATATGTGTCATTTTTTAGACAATAAACTCTCTACCATCCTCTGACTATGAGGCAGGAAGAACCCTGCTACAGGTCCTACGAGGAAGAGACAGATGATAGTGCCGATGCCTACCGCTCCTCCAAGTAACCATCCGAGTAGCAGAAAGCAGCCATCGACACACATTCTGACGATAGAGAATTTCTTGTGCAGTTTGTCGCTGATAACCACTCCCACCAGATCATTAGGCCCTGTTCCTGCTTCCGATTTGATCACTACCGACATTCCGCATGCCAGGATCACGCATCCCAGCGCGTTGCAGATGATACGCAGAGCGATGTGGCTCTCCGGAGTGATGAGATTGCCCAAAACAAGATTGAACAGGTCGATGATCGGACCTCCGCAGAACATGCAGATGAGTGTGCCGATCTTGATGTAGCTCTTGTCGACGAAAAGCAGTATGATGATGATCAGGATGCTGATGGCCATGTGCGTATTGCCATGCGTCATGAACCCGATCCCCATCATGCGGCTCAGGCCCTGAATCATCACATTGAACGGATCAGAACCAAGATCGGCCAACAGGAAAAGCGACACACCGAGATGGGCAACTACCAATCCGATAAAAAGAATTACGATTCTCAGTATTGTTTGTTTCATTGATGTTTATTCCCACTCAAAGTTATCAGAACTCAAAGTGTTCTGCCTTTATCAATCCACATGCCTCAATCTTTGGCATGAGCTCCTTAAAAGAGGTTGTTGCGATGTGTGCAGCATGTGCATCCCACGAAGCCCAGGTCTCGCAAAGCATAAAGACATCCTTACGTGTACTACTTTCGAAGACATCGTAGGCAACACATCCTTCATGTTTCTGCGATTCTGCTACAAGCTGGAGGGTTAACTCCATCGCTTCATTATACTTTCCGGCCTTAGCTTGAAAAAATACGTTATATCTGATCATAATATCAAGTATTAATGGTTATTGTTCAAAATATACCTCTTATAGTAGCTGATGATAATGGTGGTCAGCGGCAGAGCATTTCGTCAAAAAGAAATACCGGCCGCAAAGATAAGCAATTTTGTTGATATTGCCAAATCTTTACGACCGATAATCAAAATAATACCTGTATTTTCGGCGACCTTCTTTATTGATTGTTCTTCAACCACTCTACGCGACGCTGGTCAGGCAGATGCTTTACCTTGAAGTCTGAGAAACGAGCCTTGAAGCCCTGACCATCAGGACAAGCTGCTACTGGTCCTACCTGCAGTGGGCAGTTATCCTGCATCCAGAGCGTACGCATCATGGTGTATTCCTTATCATCGAAACTATAAAACTGCAGTTCCAGCGCCAGTTTCTCCACGATGTCGTCTTCATGGAATGGCCTATCAGTTTGTCGGTCAGATTATCTAGAATATCGCTTGGCATTTTTATTCAATGATTTCATTCTCAAGATCGATTTACTTATTTTTCGTTGTCATTCTTTTCCTTCTGTAAAGCATTGAACATAGCTTCTGCATAACGTCGGCCTAACTCGATGTTCGACGCTCTGCTGAAATGGGGATCGCTGTGATCCGTCGAGCGGCATTCTAAACCGTCGCTCTCCACTTTACGGCAGTTAGGTACGACTTCGGTCAGACGTGGGAGTGTGACATTATTAAATGCATTGATGAGTTCTTTCTTTTCCCATTCCCATTGTCCAAGTTCACCGACAATGACGGGAACGTCTTCTCCTACTACTATAGCCGAGCGAAGACGAGCTATCATCTGTTTGAATCGGGAGACGTAGATGTCGCCTGCCGTTCCGTTCGAGGTGTCGGTCTCACCCTGATGCCAGACGATACCTTTCAGCTTTCCGTATTTCAGCGCTGGAACAGCTCGCATTAGCGTAGAGTCAAGGAAGGTGACCGATGACGGATCCTCATTCTGCCACTCCCAAAGTCCGCTGCCTCCCTTCGCATTCTGGATGATCAGGATGTTGCGACCAGTCTTTTCGCGCATCATTGGGGCAAAGCCAGCAGCAGGTCCTATCATCTGCATAGACATGTCTTTGCGGATATTGCTGTATCGGTTGAACGGAGCCTTGGCTGGTTCTGGTCTTCCTTCCGCGTTAAGAAGCCAGACGCCTGGGATGATGTCGGTAGTATCGCTCTCGATCATGTACCCACGTCCTGCACAGTTCGATTGGCCGATCATCAGATAGATATCGAAGTCGAGCAACGGGAGGAGCTCTTTCTCGAAAATGCTTTTATCAATGAGACGGTAGTGAGGATGATAGGCTTCATTATAAACTTTGCTATGATGTGAAGCATATTGTCCTTGATCAAGGATGTTCATGATGGCAGCCGAATCTTGTGCCTGATCAGGGAAACAATAGTTGAGTTCCTTGATGGATTTTTCAATAGCAATCCATTCCTGCTTCCAATCCTCGACCTTGGGGAGCGAGAACTGTGCAGCACTCTTCATGAATGCTTTAAGGAAGATGTCCATCGGAATTCTGCCATCATTGATGACCGAGAGGTTGACTCGATAGAACCTTCCGTGACTTCCGGTCAGTTCATAGTCGGGGCATGGATTAGGATCATTCTTAGCCTCTTCACATTCCTGTTCTAAGTAGTTCCGCATACGTTGCTCCGCATCTGGCGAATTGCTCATCAGATGACCAGGGCCGAAAGCATCCTGGAAAAAGTTCTTGTAGATATCTTTGAGCGTAGATGCAGGATAGGTCTCAACCTGCTGCACGATGGCCAGTCTGATAGATGCGTCTTGTGCATTGGCAAGGAATACCGTTGCGAACAAGAGCAGGAAGAGAAGAGTATTTCTTTTCATTGAATGTTTTCGTTTTGAATCATTTGTGTCACCAGTTTTCATATAGCAATTATGTAGATAGCACAAAGTGCCAAAAGGATTGCCATTATGATATCGACCTGCTTCTGGTATTTCGAGAAAAGCCTTCTCATATAAGCTCCTGCATAGAGCCAGACGAGATTTGCACCAGGACCTGCAATAAGTAGTAGGGCCGCAATGACAAAGAGGTCTGCAATTCGGTCACTATAGGGCAATACATAAACCGAGAAAGCCGTCAGTTCGAATAACAGCATCTTAGCATTGGTCAACTGTACGATCATGCCCGAAGTGAAAGAACATTCCTGTGCTTCAGGGTTGTTCTGACCCGAGAACCGCCACATCTTCCATGCCAGCCAAAGGATATAGGCAGCTCCGAGGTATTTTAGATAGATGACGTAATCACCCATGACCTCACCCAGTAGGTGTGTCAGTACGACCATAAAGATCGCACCTATACTGAATCCTGCGAGCAACCCACGCCACATCTTCAGCGCCTTCCTGCGTCCGAATTTCAGACAGCAGGCCAGCGAATAGAGATTGGCAGGGCCAGGACTATAGCCCACCGCGAAAATCGCGAACAGCAGGGAGGGTAGTAGTGAAAGGGGCATATTATTCAATTATTAAAGTTGTAAATCTCATTGTGAAATCTTCATTATAGCACTTCAATGAGCTCAACCTCAAAGATCAATGTCGAGTAAGGAGGAATTGGCCCAACGGAATTGGCTCCATAACCCAACTGGTAAGGGATGACTAAGCGATACTTTGCACCCTCCTTCATATACTGGAGACCTTCTGTCCATCCTCTGATGACTTCATTAAGTCCAAAGACGAGGGGAGATCCTGATTTATAGCTTGAGTCGAAGACCTTGCCATCGATCAGCTTACCCTCATAATGGCAACGCACCAGATCCGTAGCCTTAGGACTCTTGCCATCCTCCTTGCCTTCGGTCAATACCTCATACTGTAAACCCGATGCCGTAGTAATCACCCCCTCACGCTTAGCGTTGGCTTCCAGATATTCTACCCCTTTCTTCAGGTTTTCCTCAAAGCTTACTTCGTTGCCATCGCTTATACAAGACGAGAAGAAATAAAAACCTACAGCTACAACTGTAATGATAATCAGATATTTAATCATATTCAAATAATAAATTATTCAGTTTGTCCTCTTAATATCCGAGCTATTTATAAGACGGAAATAGTTACGTCACCAAAGCTGATAGTATCACCAGAATTGATCACTTCACCCCACTTGCTATTATTTTTGATTTTTTAATCCAGTAGAACCTGTTTTTTATTACGTTCTTTATTTTGCACATCAATAATATTTTGTAATTATTCGTTTCAGTTATCTCTTTAGATCAAGTTCAATAGACAGATAGGAGAGAGGCTGACCGAAAAGCTTGTCCTCCCATCTGCGTACCTCTTTGACCTTATAGGTTATTGTTCGTGTCTTCGAAACCAGATTGATGATCGAGATCGGCTTAGGGCGCCAGCCCTCCATCAGCGGTTCGGTAAGTCCGTCGCTACATCATACGGAATCACTCCAAGTGCCTGTGCATTCCTGAGCTGGCAGTACTGATCGACCGTCATATCCTTGCCACAATCCTTGCCTACACGTCTCGAAGAGGCATGGATCAGCACCCGTCCACAATACTTCGTGTCACGGTTCTGAACATCTAGGTCTCTAATACCCGCTGCCGTAAGGCTCGCAAAAGGCTGTCTGATGGAGATTGCTCGCATTGTTAATCTCAATAGTTTATATCTGGTGGCGATGGCGGCAATCACGAGAATGCCAACCGTCCAGCATGTTATTTTTATCGATTTCTTTATCTCGTTTGATTTTTAGCCGCAAATATAAGTATTTCCGTTGAGATAGCCAAATCTTTATGGCCGATAATCTTATTCTTTAACTATTGTCTTACTTAAATACCTATTTCTTGTGCTACATTTAACGACATTATTCAATTTATAATCCCATCTGCATGTGATGCAATAGCCGCATAATACTGAAGAGCATACACTTTATTGCCTAAAAAAATTGGAATTGTCTAATATCTTCATTATATTTGCACCCTAAAATTGTATATTTGTAAATCTATCGCTTATGAAGTCTGTATTTATCGAACAGGTTCTTTCGAACTGTCAGCAGTATGCAGAAAAAGTTGCTATTTTTGACAAAACTGGTAGCCGAAACACAACATATCTTGAGTTGTATCAATTGGCTATGAAGGTGGCCAGTCACATCAATCAGCAGCTTATCCCGGAGCATTCATTCATATCAGTAAAAATGCCCAACTGCATGGAATTCATGGCTGCTGAACTTGGCATTTGGTTCGCCAACTGTGCAGCTGTTCCAATGGGAATGAACAGTCCGGAGGAGCGCGTCGCTACCATTATGCAGGATTGTGACTGTCCATTGCTTATTGATATGCAGCTGATGAGCGCGATCGGCAATATGCCGGTCGATGATGCTCTCTCTTCCAAGATTCCAGAGCAGACCGATGATGCTTTACTGATATACACCTCTGGTAGCACGGGTAAGCCCAAGGGAATCCTGCATACCTTCATGTCATTCATCAATCTTTTCCATATCGCGAGTGATCCGTTGCTCGGCTCGCCAGAACAGATCTTTGGCTGTGGTGCAGCATTCTATTTCGGAGCAATAGCCTTTGCCTACGACCGACTTCGTGATGGAGCTACAATCCACATCTACAGTGACCAAGTAAAGTCTGATCCGCATGCCCTTGATGAGTATATCAAAGAGCATCGCATTAATGTCTCGCACATCTCGCCAGGTGTGCTCATGAAGTTCCATAACACATCAGACAGTTTGAAATACGTTGTGACAGCAGGCGAACGTCTCACCTCACAGCACTCTCAGGACAGATACACTCTGATTAATTACCTTGGTATGTCCGAGACGTTAGGAGCCGTCACCTACTATCGTGTTGACAATCATCCTATTGAGGTGGTTCCGTTGGGTCATACTGTCGATTGGGTTGAGTGTCGCATCGAGAGGGAAGATGGCTCGCTGGTAAGTGCAGGCGAGGAAGGCGAAATGTGCATCCGTGGTAATTTCTGCAAATGTTACTATAAGGACCCCGAGCGTACCGCACAGCTCTACGTTGACGGATGGCTGCATTCACGTGACATCATCAAGATGGGAGATGACGGGCTCCTGTACTATAGGAATCGCAAAGACTGGATGATCAAGATCAACGGTCAGCGTGTCGAGCCAGGCGAGGTTGAGGCGGCTATCCGTAAGATGGAGGGTATAAGCGATGTAGTCGTAAAGGGTTTTGACAACGGAAGGGGAAGTCTGTACCTCTGTGCATTCTATGTGGCTGATCGAACCATCAACAACAAGAAGTTCAATGCTCATCTGTCAGATATGCTCCCACCGTACATGCACCCCGCAATCTTCATCCGCAAGGAAGCTTTCCCTGTCAATGCCAACGGAAAGACTGACCGTATGGCACTGACGGCTCCGGTTATATCACACGCTGAGAATGAAATTGTGCTGCCTTGTTCAAATAAGGAGATGCACATGCTCGAGATTGCTCGCAAAATACTCAAGCGAGATGATTTCGGTGTCACAGATAGTCTTGTCGAGATGGGAATGGACTCCCTGCTCGCCACCGAGATGGTTTGTATGGCCGAAAAGAAACTCATAACCATCAAGGCCAATGACATTCTGACAAAGGATTCTATCCGATCCCTTGCACTTATGAATCAATCCCTTATGTATTGGTACCGACCTTTCCAGGATGATAAGAAGATTGTAGTAGTCGCAAGTGGACTTATAGGTGCCTTTGAGTTAGAGGAGCGTCTGGCAGGCATAGCCAACGACTATAACGTGATGGTAATTGAACCATTGTTCGATCATTATCTCTACCTTCTGGACGGACATGAGCAGATGGACACACTTGCCGGACTCTATTACGATCTGCTTGACAACACCATCGATGACAAGTCGCTGGTGTATGGTTTCATAGGATTCTCTATCGGAGGTACTATTGCTTATGCTATTGCCAAGATGTTTGAAGAGGCGACTGACCGTACTTACAAGGTAATCTGCGGTGACTCCCTACTGGAGCTGCCTCCATACGTACAGCCTACTCCAGAGGAGAAGGCTAAAACCCTGGAGATCATCGCAGCTGGTGATCCAGTACCTAATCCTATCAACGACCTGTTGGTATATGAGGGACAGCAGATATGTGGCAAGCTGATGTCGAATTACGAGATAGGAACCACCAACAATGAGGTGCTGCTTTTCAGGTGTATGGGTGAGAATGGCGGTAAGGTCATTGAGGAATATCTGCCAAGGGTTAAGAACCTCAAGGTCATTGAGGTAAATGATAATCACGTCGGATTCTGTGCCGACTTCCGTGCTAAGTGGTATAAGTTCACCATACAGCATATACTGGAGTTCCTGCACGAGTGATTATTTAAATATTGAGGACTAACCGCTTAATCCCTTCCTATTTAGAGAAGCGGCCTTCAGGTCGCTTTCTCTATGTTAATACTGTTATACCTTTTCCGGCTTGCCATGCTGTGGCTTCTGATGCAGGAATCCATTCTGATTCTGATGCATCTTGTTTCCCTTGTGCATCTTCTGACATCTCGTTTATCTCATTTTATATTATCATTAGTATTACTGAAAGTATAGTCACTATTTGAATGAATCTTCTGAAAATTTTTTCAGGGAGTAGTTTGACGATACGGATTCCGATGAGTGAACCGATACCGATAACAGGTAGCATCACGAGGTTCAACTGAAGGGAATCCCAAGTGATATTGTCCCATACAAATGCTTGCAATGGCACTTTAAGGAGGTTCACCACAAGGAAGAACCAGGCATTGATGCCGATGTATTCCATCTTTTCTTTTCTCATTGAGAGCAGATAGACAGACATTACAGGTCCTGCTGCGTTACCGATCATTGTTGTGAAACCACCGAGCAAACCGAAGATGGCAGCATACCACCATTTCTTCATCCATCGGTTTTCTTTTCCGAATATCTCGCTCCAAATCATTACCGCAAGAGCCAACATCAGTGTCCATCCCATCAGCTGACGGAACTGACCGCCTGGAATCATATTGTCAACGCCAATGGCAAGGAAGAATCCTAGAATAGCGGTAGGAAGAAGCTTTGCAACAATCTTCCAGTCGGCAATTCGTTTATAGTATGCTACGGCAATGATGTCTGCCATACAAAGCATAGGCAGGATGACTCCTGTCGATTCCTTTGCTCCAAATGCCATAGCCATCAGCGGCACTATCATCAGCATGATGCCTTGAACACCAGTCTTGGACATACCGATGCTCAGGGCTGCTATGCTGATAGCTAACCATTGTATGTTGGTCAGGGTTTCAATCATTCTTCGTTATCGTATTACTACATTCATACGTTCAACCTCAATCTTTTGCCACACCTTTTCCTGTACGTAAGGTTCGTTGGCAAGGTATTCATCAAGTTGTTCACGATGATCATAAGACTACTACAACTTCTTACTTATCTCTTTTCTTGCTATATCAACGAATAAAATTCATCGGAGCCCAGTCTTCATTCATCAATCTTCTTTTGGAGAATATCAATGACCTCCTCCGAGAGCGGTTGATGCTTGTAGTTTCGCACACTATGACGTGCCTTGATAGCTTCTTCTATTGTCATGTTTGTTATATGTATAGTCTTATTCTTTCGTCAGATCGAGTACCAGCAGATTCCTGCGTTTGCCAGCTCTCGTAAACTCTTTGATCACCTTATAGCCAAGGTGTTTTAATGATGTGTTGCTTGCAATATTATCAGGACTTATCATCTTGTTCGATTGTGTTTATTATCTGTTCTACTTGCTCTTTTCGGTTTCTCCTTGATGCATATCTGAGGAGTTTGCTTCGATTCACCTGATTACGTTCTATAGTCGCAAAGATTAGGCTGAAAACTACATCAAAGTCACATTATTTTAGCATTCAAACAAATTTTCCAGCCTAACCTCTGCCTGAATCTCGCCCCACTCGGCATTATGCACAACTCCTTCTGTTGTTACCATTATAGTATGTACTGCATTTCTTGTTTCGGTTACAGAAACAAACACCTCGCGCTTTCTGGCTAATTCCCGGCTATAATCAGATGTTATGGTATATTGATCTTTCGAATATTTCATTTCACATATATCAATTATCCCATCGCTACGATCAATCAAGAGATCTATTTGCACACCTCGACGGCCCGTTGTTTCATCAGGAGCACATCGCCAGGTATATTCATTCGTGAGGATTCCACTGATGCCAAGGTGCTTCTTGATTTGATCAGTATGCCATAAGCAAGTACGTTCGAATGCCAATCCACACCATGTGTTATATTTAGGTGTTCCCAACATCGTCTTCCAATAATTAGCACCTGAGCGCTGTCCTTTGATAAACTCATAATAAAATAATGTATAATGGTCAATCAGCTGATAGATTTCTGACTTATTACGATAACCCATCATGGTGTAACTTCGGATAAACCCACACCATTCCAGATCATTCAGTATCTCTGAGAATCCTCCGTTGTCAATAAAGCCTCCTGCTGACAAAAGCTCTAATCGTGTCATACCCATCTTCTTTTGTGCAAGAAGTTCAATGACGCGAATATAAGGTTCTGGCTTCTTGAATAAAGACGCATATAGCATCTCGAACTCATCAGATAATTCTCCTTCGGAAGAGAAAATCAGGCGGTCAATCTCCTGTGCAACACTGACACCCTTGCGAAGTAGGCTCCAGTAGTATGGCACTCCTCCGAATACCATGTAGGCCTCAAGTATTTGACGGCGAGTAAGCATGAGACCACGTGACCGAGCTAACTGCTCACAAAGGCCTAAAGAGAATGGTTTCAGAGCAATACGATGATTAAGACGATTATGTAAACCACCCTTGTTCTTGATAATCTTTTTCACCATCCATGAAGTGCTGCTTCCGCAGACAACAAACACAATATCCTTACGTGCCGAAGCCCATCCATTCCAGAATGACTCCAATTCAGAAAGGAACCCAGAGCGAGGTGCATCCATCCATGGTAGTTCATCAAGAAAGATAATCTTCTTCCCTGATGGAAGATTGGCAATATAACGCTTTAGTTCACTAAATGCATCACCCCAGTTTGTCAGCTCAGGAGTGTCTTTCTGTCCATGTTCCTTTAACGCCCTACGGAATCTGACCAACTGCTTTCTTGCTGTCAATTTGGCCGCTCCTGTAAATTGGAAGTCGAACCGATAATCATAACTCTCTCGAATGAGAAACGTCTTTCCTACTCGACGTCTTCCATATACAGCAATAAATTGAGAGTACTCCTCACGAAGTGCTCCTAACAATATTTGTTTCTCTGAGTCTCTACCTATTAACATGGGTTCGTTATTTTTTTGCAAAAATAAGAGATTCCGTTAGTAAATCAGCGGAATAATGTGAAATAATTATGTTTCCGCTCATTTATTAACGAAATCTATAATGTTTTGCTATCTAAACGAAGCAGTATACAAATCCTTTTTTGATTACAATACTGTATTACCCTTAATACGAATTTCTGTATTGTTGTCTTGATAAATAAAATGATTTTTCCATTTATATCCTTCTCGGGTCAAAGGGACAGGTACCTGATCCAGTTGAGAATCGATTCTTTTGTCATAGTTTTGTCAAGTGGGTCAGGGACCTGTCCCCTTGACCTGGTATATCGAAAAAAACAAAAAAAATTCTGGAAGGTATCGCAATGATTCGGGGGAACCCTTCCTGACAGCGGGAAGGTATGCCAATGATTCGGGGGATACCTTCCTCACCAAGATAAGGGATGGAACGAAATCGTCCGATCCCTTATCATTTTCATTTAGTGTTTGCAGACTCCCCGGTGGCCATTTGAGCGACCCAGGCGATACTCAAACGCTGTGCAGCCGGTGTATCGCTCTAAGAATCTCGACAGGGTGCGATTGCCAGAGAAGCCGCACGTCTGGGCGATCTGGCGTGCGCTTGAGGCAATAGACGACATCGGCGAGGATGGGGATCCCAATGGGTTGATCACGGGCGAGGGCATAAAGCTCTGATATATTTATTATTGCATTCATAATTTTAAAATATAAGCGTATTCTTTCTCCGCGTCGAAACACGGACAGGCCTTAGCGACTCCCGGCAGATCACGGTGTCCGCAGATCTTAGCCTTCGGGAACATCTCGTGCAGCGTGCAGAGCAGGAAGTGCAGGGTGATCATCTGCTCCGGCGTGCGGTTATCCTCGTACTTCCTGTCGAGCGGCGGCTCATCCTCGCGATGTCCGCCCTCATAGCACACACCGATCGAGTTGGCGTTATAGCCTTTGACGTGGCAGCCTTTCACTGTGAGGGGGCGACAGTAATAGAGCGTGCCGTCACGACGGACGTAGAAGTGGTAGCCAGGGTACTCGCCGAAGCCACGGGCCCTGTGGCTGGCGGCGAGTTTCTCTAGGGTGAAGTTCTGACTCGGACGGGTGTCGGAGCAATGCAGCACGATGAGCTCAATCCTCCGGAAGTCCGCCACTCTTTGCCAATCC
>JAZRVB010000198.1:0-1336 GCA_045598885.1 Bacteroidales bacterium | reverse complement strand
CAGATCACAATATTAACGCAAATTCAGAAAACCAAATATGGATCAGAAAATTCGTATTAAGTTGAAGTCTTTCGACCACATGCTCGTTGACAAGTCAGCTGAGAAGATCGTTAAGACTGTAAAGTCAACTGGTGCTAAGGTAAGCGGCCCTATCCCATTGCCTACCTTCAAGCGCATCTACACTGTTAACCGCTCTACCTTCGTTAACAAGAAGAGCCGTGAGCAGTTCGAGCTTAGCGCTTACAAGCGTCTCATCGACATCCTTCAGGCTACCCCTAAGACTGTCGATGCTCTCATGAAGCTTGAGCTTCCTTCAGGTGTTGAGGTTGAGATCAAGGTCTGATAACCTTGGCGAACCTTTTCGCTAGATAATATTATCGGTATGGAGTGCCTGAAACGTGCTCCATACCCCAAATTGCGCCTAAACAAACCGGTGCAAATTTATACAAAAAAGAGTTTATTCAACCAATTTAATTATTAACCGCCTGTGGAATGTAGGCAACGGACTTGTTCCGTCGTGGACGATGTTCCCGCCAGGCAAAACAAGTAACTGAAATATGCCAGGATTATTGGGCAAAAAAGTCGGAATGACTTCCGTCTTCAGTGCTGATGGCAAGAACGTGCCATGCACTGTTATTGAAGTAGGTCCTTGTGTTGTGACTCAGATCAAGACGATCGAGAAGGATGGTTATGAAGCTGTACAGGTCGGCTTCGAGGAGACTACTGAGAAGCATGTCTCTAAGCCAGTTATGGGTCACCTCAAGAAGGCAGGTGTTGCTCCTATGAAGCACCTCGCTGAGTTTAAGGGTTATGAGAAGGAGTATCAGCTTGGTGATGTTATCACTGTTGATCTTTTCTCTGACGTAGATTTCGTTGACGTTGTTGGTATCTCTAAGGGCCACGGCTTCCAGGGCGTTGTTAAGCGTCACGGTTTCGGTGGTGTAGGCCAGTCAACTCACGGTCAGGACGATCGTCTCCGTAAGCCAGGTTCTATCGGTGCCTGCTCTTACCCTGCTCGCGTATTTAAGGGCCTCCGCATGGGTGGTCAGATGGGTAATGTACAGGTGACTGTACAGAATCTCCAGATTTTGAAGGTTATTCCTGAGCACAACCTCCTCCTCGTGAAGGGTTCTGTACCAGGTGCCAAGGGTTCACTTTTAACAATTGAGAAGTAATGGAACTGAAAGTATTAAGCATGGACGGTAAGGACACCGGTCGTACCGTTGTCCTCAATGATGAGGTTTTTGGCATTGAGCCAAACAATCATGTTGTGTACCTCGCTGTAAAGCAGTTCCTCGCTGATCAGCGTCAGGGTACCCACAAGTCAAAGCAGCGT
>JAZRVB010000197.1:0-2588 GCA_045598885.1 Bacteroidales bacterium | reverse complement strand
ATGAAGACTCCCACTTCCCATGTCAAGAAAAGTCAGGGTTAACTCGCATAGTAAAGACCTACCAGGGTTAAGACATCAAAGTAGTCAACTGAAGGTAGGGTTAAGTATAAATCCAGTCAAGTTTTTTCAGGGAACTACAGTGATTAATGAAAAATTAATGATCAATTAACGGCAATTAATGTCAAGAAGAATACTACGTAGAGCATTTCTTCAACGTTAATTATCGTGTAATTACAGCGTGGTCGCAGGACCATGTCTTTTTTAGCCTTTGTGGAATAACGGATCTCTTTCATTTGATTTCGTCAATACTATGGAGGAATGAATCAAAGTCCTTCATGTCAAGCGTGCCGGCATACTCAAAAATCTCAATAAACCAAATATAAAATTAGAGAAATAATAATAACAATTCAAAAAGAGAGGAAAACAAGCAGCTATGCCATGTTTTCCTCTCAATTTATGGAAGTGGGTCAGGTACCTTCACTTGACCCTCTTGTGCTTACCACTGAAACATATTATCATTATGCGAAGTCTCTTGACCACAGGAGTAGATAACAGTTGTCTCATACACCTTGCCTGCTTCGAAATTAGAGTTAGAATTCACATACTTGTGATAGCCCTCACCAAACATATCCATAGTACCTCCAGATCCTAAACCGCTGCTTTGCTTCGTCAATTTCAATGCAGGAATAGCAAAATCAGAATAAGTCTCTACCTTTGGAGTCTATGAAAGCTTCACCCTCACAGAGCGTCACAAGCCCTTCATCGACCGTATCAATCAGCTGTTTAAGGACGTAAATCTGCCCATCACGTTAAAAGTTGGCACTTTCTACTAAATTTTACTAGTGAGACTCACCGGTGAGATCTCACATTTTTTACCACCTTTACACCGTCCATCAGGATTAAGTTCCTGATGGACGGTGTTCTTTTACATTTCAACGGCAATGACGTGGCTAAGGCCCTCGGGTATGCCAATCCGCAGAAGGCGCTTCGTGATCACTGCAAAGGGGTGAACGAAATGGTCACCCCTTCTCCAGACGGCGTTTCGGCCGACGACGCAGCAGGGGACTATTGAACGGCTCCAATATATTCCGGTAATTCGGGACCCCTATAGGGTCCCTGGAATTACGAATATAGAGCCGGAAATTGCCCCCTGCTGAAACCTCAAAATTTCCTCTATGCTCATCGCTAAAAAATACCACCTCAAGCGCCTCGCCTGGGTGATCCGCTGGAGTAGATTTTTGTCAATAAAGCGGCTAAATGGGGGAGAAAGCGGCAGGGGTGTGGGGAAAAGTGTGTATCTTTGCAGCGTAAAAAATGATAAAATGATAAAATGAAAGAATGAAAAAATTGTTAGCCACTCCGCGCGCATCTGGTTCTGACAATTCTTTAATTCTATAATTCTATAATTTTATAATTTCTTAATTCTTAACTTTTTATGCATTACATCGAAACCCTACCATTCCTCCAGCTCCGTAACGCCGAGCACGTCGCCTTCTTCAACAACGTCGTGCTGGAGCTTGACAATCACGGCGCCACCGACCTCGGCCTCACTGCCGAGAAGCTCACCCAGTTCAAAACCACCGTCAATGCCGAGCAGGACATCGTCCTGAAGTCACAGGGCAGCATGTACACCAAGGACATGGAGGCCTACGACGAGGAGCGTGACAACATCTATCGCGCCATCCGCCACAAGCTGCAGGCCGTGACCTACGCACCGAAGGACTCACCGCTGGCCGTGCACAAGACGGCACTGGAGATGTATATCCTCAACAAGTACAGCACCGACATCGTGTCGCTGGCGTACCAGGAGGAGAGCGCTCACCTCTCGGGCTTCCTCATGGACATGAACGAGCGCTTCTCCGAAGCCGAGCTCACCGCCATGGGCGTCACCGACGACCTCGCTGCGCTCAAGCAGGCCAATGACTCCTTCTCAGAGTACTACAACCAGCGTGCCATCGAGCGTGCCGGAAGCACCGCAGAGCTCACCAAGAAGCTGCGCGGTGAGACCGAGGAGCTCTATAACTTCGTCCGTCTGCACCTGGAGTATACGGCCAATGCGAAGGCCGAGAGCGACGAGGGCGTCGTCTGCGCCGGCGTCATCGGGGTGATCAACGAGTATGTCAAGGATGCGCGCCAGCATCTGGCGATGAGACAGGGGCGTGAGGAGTAAACTGACCCTCCCCCGACCCCTCCACAAGGGAGGGGAGTGGTCACCTCGCTGATGGGGGGATAGAGCCTGGAAGGCTCCACAGCCCAACCTGATTGTTAAATCCAAATTACTAACCCAAACTGTATTAACGATGATTAAGAAAGACGAAATTATTGAGACGCCCAGTAGTGAGCACGGAGAGTGCTGCGAAGAGTGCAAGCGCACCTGCAAGCGTAACTTTTGGACCACAGTCCTCCAGACGATTATCAAGGTCGGAACTGCTGTCTTGGCTGCGTTCGGATTGGCAAAGAGTGGCGGACTTCCGGAGGATTGAGCTCATCGTGCTGCATTGCTCCGACACCCGTCCGAGTCAGAACTTCACCCTAGAGAAACTCGCCGCCAGCCACAGGGCCCGTGGCTTCGGCGAGTACCCTGGCTA
>JAZRVB010000196.1:0-13102 GCA_045598885.1 Bacteroidales bacterium | reverse complement strand
GAGGCTGATGGCACATGAAGCGTGCAACTGCTAAGCGAAGAGGTCTGGAAAGCAATGGCATCTGTCTCTGGCACATTCTCCGTGTAGCAATACACATCACTGAGGCTTTTGCACCAGGAGAAAGCCTGGAGTCCTATGCTTTTTACGTTGTTGCCGATGGTTACTTTCTTGAGATTACCGCAATTGAAGAATGTGCCGTATTCTATTTTCGTCAAGCTGTTTGGCAATGAGATCTCACTAATGCCCGATTCATAGAAAGCATTTTGTCCTAAGCTTGTCAAACTGCCTGGAATCTTAACGGTGTCAAGGTTTAGGCAGTAAGCAAAGACATAATCATCAATGGTTGTCACACTGTTTGGTAAGTCGATTGAGCTAAGGTTCTGGCATTCAGCGAAAGCACCAAAACCAATGCTAGTCACTGAGCTTGGAATTGTGACGGAAGTCAATTGTGAGAACCTCCCAAAGGCATTATTCCCAATACTCTCTGCACTCTCTGGGATTGAAACTGATGTGATACTGGTCAATCCAGTGCTGAGCAAGGTTGTGCAACCCTCGGCATAAATCAGTTCCTCCACATTGACACAGTCAGTGAAGGCTTCCCTGTCTATCTCGCTGACACCCGAACCTATTGTTACAGACTTCAGTCCCGTGCATCCATCAAAAGCTCCTGTCATAATCTTTTTAACACTATTGGGGATAATGATCGACGGGAGGCTCTTGTAGTCCATGAATGCGTACTCGGATATTATCTCTACGCTTTCTGGAATTACAACCGAAGTAGCACTTTGGAAAACGAGTGGCAATATCGTTTTTGTTCCTTCGGCATAAATCACTTCCTTCACGTTGTCGCAACCCCAAAAGGAAAGTGTTTCAACCATCTTCAGGTTATTTCCCAAAGTGACACGAGTGAGTCCTGTGCAATTATGGAAAGCTTCAAATTCTATATGGGTCACGCTATTCGGAAGCACCAATGATGTCAATCCTGTACAGCCATAGAAAACTCTACGACTGATTCTTTCGATATTCTCAGAAAGTCTTATGGAAGTCAGCTCGGTACAATCCATAAATACTTCGTCTTCAATGGATACAACAGTGTATGTTACCTCATCCACAGTAATCTCGTCAGGAAGATAAATGTCTCCAGAGTATTTTTCATCACCATTTTTCACCACTAAAGCATTATTGCTAGTAGGAAATAGTTCGTAGTAGATTCCGTCCACTTTTTTTACCTCAAATGCCCAACTCGTAATTGCCAAAAAGGCAAAAAACTGTGTAATAAATAATCTCTTCATAGTTCTTAAGTTCATATATTCGTATTTTTAAGGGTGTCGAAGATAAAGAATCTGCGTGACAAATTTACATCATTTTTTCGGCTTTTCCATAGAGGAATGGACGAGCACATTTCTCGTTGAAGAACTCGATCAAAGGGCTCATAAAGATGAGTACGCCTCCGAGGTCGAATATTATAGCTCTCATAGTATATCTTTTGTTGTTTTAGGGACGATAGAGTAATCCGATGCAATGGCAGGATTTTCCCTGATTGGCCTGAAGGACAGGGAAATTGGGACATGTGTCACATCCTTTCCAGAACTTCGGATCGGTGGTCAGCTGGTCGTAGGTAACGCGCTCAAAGCCAAGGGCGGTATTCATTCGGATAACCGCCTGACTCTTGGTGATGCTGAAGATTCCTGCCTCAGGGAACATCGTGCGGCAGATTTCGAAAATCTGTCGCTTGATGCGTGTCGCCACTCCATGACCCCGGTACTCAGGCTTTACGATCAATCCGGAATTGGCCACAAACTGCTCGTCCTGCCAGCACTCGAGATAGCAGAACCCGACAAACTCACCCTCGCACAACGCAATGACCGCCTTGCCCTCTCTCATCTTTTGCGCCAGATAATCCGGATCGCGCATCACGATGCTGTTACCCTTTACCTTACTTGCCTCATAGATGGCCGCCAGGATGTCGGGGATGTAGCTCTTATGGCTCTCGTCGGCGATCAATACATCTATAGTCTTCTCCATTCTTGTTCAGACATGTTTTTTATCGGTGCAAAGTTAATCATTATGAATTAGAAAAACAAAAATCTACTACTATAATTTGTTTCGCTACTCTATTTTTGTGGCATATCTTATCAATTACCGTGATAACGATGCCACGATCTTCGCATATTTTCCACGGTACCGTGATAACGATGCCACGATCTTCGCATATCTTCCACGGTACCGTGATAACGATGCCACGATCCTCGCATATCTGTCACGGTACCGTGATAACGATGCCACGATCCTCGCATATCTGTCACGGTACCGTGGTAACGATGCCTTACTTTGCAGAGTATACTTTGTTCTTTGCTCCGCGACTTTCACCATTCAGACGGTTGTGATAGCCATGACGGTTGAAGGCGTAGTTGGTGTTGCGGATGCGGTAGCCGGTGCGGAAGGTGTGTGGCGTGGTGTTGAGACGCGTCTTGTAATTGGCGATGAGCACGTTCTCGGTGGCATAGCCACAACGCTCTACGACCTCGGAGTAGGGCAGATCGGTATCGAGCAATAGCTGCTGTGACTGCAGGAAGCGCCAGTCGAGGATGAACTGATGCAGCGTCTTGCCAGTGTGGAGCTCGACGGTGTTGCTCAGCTTTCGAGCATCGACCTGGAGTGCCTCGGCCACATCTTTCGCATCGATGAGGCGGGTGTGGTTCAATACTTCGATGATGGGCGACAGGATGGGGTGGTCGAGCACTTCCTGTGCGTCTTCTACATTGTCTGACGCGGTGTCAGTGTCTGGCTCGTGATTAGCCGCTGCCTCATGATTCATGCGAAGAGCGTACTTGGCAAACAAGTCCTCGACGCTGTAGGTGGGGGTGATGGGGGTAAATGTCATTGTCTTGATTTTTTAGGATTTAGTTCTCAAAATGTAGATTGGGTAGTCTCATTCAAACGTAAATGCACACTACGAGCTAGCATTGAAAGGTGGGAAAATAGGGAAAGATCACAGTAAATTTAGGGGTTCAGTTAAAAGGAAGGTCGAAAAATCTTGTCAAAAATAAACCTAATATTTTGTCGTCTTTTCTTCTTCTAATCTGCTTTCTTGTCTTGTAAGTATTTGTTCTTAAAAAAACTTGTCGTCTTGGTCTTAAGATGAAGCCTTAAATTATGGTGCAAAGATACGAAAAAAATTTGATATCTCCAAATGTTTTGGCAAAAAAGTGAGGGTTTATTATTTTTGTTTGAAACAAATCATTCAATCGATAGAAAAAAGTATAGCAAAAATTTGGAAGAGATTAGAAAACTCGTTATATTTGCCGCAAAATAATGTCGATTATGAAAACGAAAAAGGAATGTATAGATCTTTTGAAGATGCATGCCGCTGAGCTTAAACAGAAGTTCGGCATCGTTTCCATGCGCCTATTTGGTTCAGTAGCAACAGGCGATAATCATGAGGGCAGTGACGTTGACCTGCTGGTGGAGATGCCTGCCAGCTACCATAACGCTTGCAATGCTACAGACTACCTCGAAGAACTCCTGGGATGCGAAGTAGACCTGATCCGAAAGGGGTCAAGACTGAATCCTTCATTCCTCCAGATGATACAGAAATATGGGATCGACATTTACACAACAGCGTGATACTATTGCGCTCATTCTAAGTCAGGCTCATGATGGGATTCTACAGCTGAAGGAATGGACTAATGGCGTAGACATCATGAACTTGCCACAAACTCCAAAGAGAGCAGAAGTTAGATGACTTCTGCTCTCTTTGGTTTATTATTTCTTACGCTTTCGTGCAGGCTTCTCGCCTTCCTTGATATCTTTGAAAGACTTACGCTCCTTCTTCTTGGCAGCTTTCTCCTCCGGTGAGTTGTCGGCGTTGGCAACGCTGACGGCCACCTTACGGCCGTGCCAGTCGGCGCCATTCATGTCTTTGATGACGAAGCGGGCGTCCTGCTCTGGGACTTCGAAGTACGAGAAGTTGGTCAGGAGGTCGATGCGACCCATTTCTACGCGGTGATGCACGTTGGAGTTCATGAGGCCGATGAGCTGCTTAGGGAAAATGCCGTCACGCTTGCCGAGATTGATGAAGAGGCGGGTGAAACCTGGTTCGGCAGACCCTCCCCGGCCCTCCCTCTTAGGGAGGGAGCTTTGAGAGTTACCATCTAAGGACGAATGGTTGTAACCTTTCTTCCCCCTCCCTTTGAGGGAGGGAGGGGTGGGTCTTCTCTCCTCAGGAATATCGAGGTTCTCTGAGCCTTTGTAGAACTCGAGCATACGATTGAACTCCAGGCTCATGACGCGCTTGATAAGGTCTTCTGACGAGAGCCAGCCAAGCTTCTTGAGGACGGGATCGAGATACTTATCTACTTCTTCGTCGAGCACCTCCACCTTCTCCAGACGGTCGGCGAGGCCGAAGAGCTGCTTCTCAATGATGCGCTCGGTGGTTGGGATGGTGCCTTTCTCGAACTGCTTGCCGATGATACGCTCAATGTCGTTGAGGCGGCGGCGCTCCTTGATGTGTACGATGGCGATGGAGGTACCTTTCTTGCCTGCACGACCCGTACGGCCAGAGCGGTGGGTATAGACCTCTACGTCATCAGGCAAACCATAGTTGATGACATGTGTGAGGTCATCGACATCGAGGCCACGCGCAGCCACGTCGGTAGCTACGAGGAGCTGGAGGTGACGGGTGCGGAACTTGCGCATCACGAGGTCGCGCTGCTCCTGCGAAAGGTCGCCGTGCAGAGCGTCGCAGTTGTAGCCTTCGTCCATGAGATTCTTGGCAATCTCCTGTGTGTCGAGCTTGGTGCGGCAGAAGATGATGCCGTAGATCGATGGATAATAGTCGACGATACGCTTCAGCGCCGCGTATTTATCCTTGGCATGCACGAGATAATAGACGTGATTGACGTTGGCCGCACCTTCGTTCTTATGTCCGATGGTGACTTCCACCGGATTGGTCATATACTTCTTGGCAATCTCTGCGATCGGCTTTGGCATAGTGGCCGAGAAGAGCATGGTACGATGGTCCTCAGGGAGGTTGCCGAGGATGGTCTCAATATCGTCCTGGAAGCCCATCGAGAGCATCTCGTCGGCCTCATCGAGGACAAGTGTCTTGACTTCGTTGAGACGGACAGCACCACGCTCTACGAGGTCAATGAGACGACCTGGAGTAGCCACGACAACGTGTACGCCACGCTTCAGTGCGCCAATCTGGCTGCCGATGCTGCTGCCGCCATAGACAGGCAGGATGGCGATACCACGGAGGTATTTGGAGTAATCCTGGAGGTCGGCAGCAATCTGCAGACAGAGCTCACGAGTCGGTGCAAGGACGAGCGCCTGAGGCTGTGGAGCGTCCTCCGGGTCGAGCCACTTGCCGGTCTTATAATCTTTCTTGATCTGATAATCGCTGTAGACAGGGACGATGTCGATACCCTGCAGCAATGGCAGGCCGAAGGCCGCTGTCTTGCCGGTGCCTGTCTGCGCGAGGCCTACAACGTCACGATGTTCCTCTCCTAAAATGACAGGGATGACCTGCTCCTGAATGGGCATAGGGTGCTCGTAACCCATCTCCTCGATGGCGCGGAGGAGGGTATGGACTATACCGAGATCTTCGAAAGTCTTGAAATTCTGTACTGGTGCTTCTGCCTGTGGGGTCAGAAGTTCTTCTGATAAATTCTGTTCCATAATAATAAAAAATGTTTGCGAAATGGAACAGACTTTGATTGCGACAACCCTACTGCAATAACTTTTCCGTTCCGTTGCATTACAAAAAAAAGATCTGGACTATAGCTGTCCAGATCCTTGTTAAGTTGCGCTCCAACTTAAACTTTCGTTGAAAGCGTCTGTAAGGTGGCCGCTTCCTACTCTCCCGCGTTGGCAGTACCATCGGCGTTACAAGGTTTAACTTCTCTGTTCGGAATGGTAAGAGGTGGAGCCCTTGTGCTATAACGGCCTTATTTTCGATGTCCTCTAGGGGACTTCTTTTCTGTTTTAGCGCTGCAAAGATAGAGGGTTTTCAGACACCCTCCAAATATTTTACAAGAAATCCTCAAAAAATCCTTCAAAGGCGCACAAAACAGCCGTTATTGGAATCCCTACCTTGCAACATCACTGATTTTAGCACCATTTTAGCATTCATTCAGCTGTCATCTTCGGCCATATCATCGCTCATATTGACCAGATACAATCGCTGACGTGCTCGCGTAAACGCTGTGTACATCCAGCGATAGAAGTCTATGCCGAGATGATCAGGATTGATGTAGCCGAGATCGAGGTAGACATCCTGCCACTGGCCACCCTGGCTTTTGTGGCACGTCACACAGTAGGCGTATTTGACCTGGAGGGCGTTGAAATACGGATTGGCCTTGATCGCCTTATAGAGGTCGCGCTGGTTGCGACACTCAGGATAATCCTGCGCCACCTCATAGAAAAGCTGCTGCTGACGCTCCAGAGGCAACGAAGGACCATCGACCGTCAGGACATCGAGCATGATGATGACCTCGGTCTCTATGTCGTAGTCAGGCAATGAGACCTCCACCTTGGCAAAGCGGAAGCCATAGAGCTCGACGATGCTGCGGACACGACGGACGGTGACGACATCGCCATTGGCAATAAATGGCAGCTGGTCGAACTCCTTGCCCCAGTAGTAGTTGTTCTTGACAACGAGCAGGCGATCGCCCGACGAGAGTTCCTCTTCTCGCTCTAGGATCTGATTTCGCACGCCAAGGTTGAAGCGGTTGGCACGAGCGTTGCTGCGCGTGATGATGATCGTCTCGTCGAGACCTTCGCGCTGGTAGGAGTCAGAGAGTGCATCGAGCAGCTCGTAGCCATCAATTCTCAGCACATCCTTATACATCTTATAATATATATGAGGCAATGCATCGACCTGACCGGCCATCAGGAGCTGTCGCAACTGTGTAGCGTTGTAGAGGATGCCACTGTCGAGCTGCTGGCGCGCCACCTCTGTGAGCTCGGTCGTCATAACGTGCAATCCGTAGCCTCGCAGACGCTCCACCTCGAGCGCCGGACTCTGCTTCTGCCCTACCGGCGGCAGCTGAGCCGCATCGCCGACCAGCAGTAGGCGGCAACCCTGAGCCGCATAGACATATTCGATGAGATCGTCGAGCAGATTGCCGGTACCGAAGGGAGAACCCTCGTTGAGCGTGCTGATCATCGACGCCTCATCGCAGATGAAGAGCGCGCCGTTGCGCCGGTTCTCAGTGAGCTGGAAATTGTCCATCTCGACGCTGAATTTCTGCTGGCGGTAGATACTCTTATGGATTGTGTAGGCCGGCAATCCTGCCATCGAGGAGAAGACCTTGGCCGCACGTCCTGTCGGTGCCATGAGCATGACGGGGATCTTGTGTTCGTAGAGGAGTTTGACCAACGCTCCGACGATCGAAGTCTTTCCGGTGCCCGCATAGCCTCGCAGGACAAAGACCTTGTCGGTCGAAACGGCAGAGGCCGGAGAACCGAAAAGAAACTCTCCGAGCAAATTGAGCGCCTCAACTTGTGTTTTGTTTGGAGAAAAAGGCAGTTTTTCGGCAATTTTTTGGGCAAAAACGGAAAATATCATATTTTTTTTAATTTTTTCGGCACAAAGATATACAATTTTCAAAAATGTTATGTATATTTGCCCCGTAAAAACAATCAATAGTCCTCTTTTTTGATAATTTTTAAGTCAAACATAACATCATGAAAAGTATTCTCAACATTCTCCTCGCTGCAGCAGCAGTGGTTTTGACATGGATGTGCTACGAGAGCGTACAGATCCCTGTTCAGTTTAACGATGAGGTCGCTAAGCGTGACGAAGTAATCATCCAGCGTCTTAAGGACATCCGTACCATTCAGGAGCACCACCGCGACAAGTATCAGTCTTATTGCGCATCATGGGCAGAGCTCGTCAAGTTTGCTAAGAACGACTCACTCCCACAGGTTAACAAGGTTGGTTCTCTTACCGATGACCAGCTCAAGGAGGGTCTCAACGAGAAGGACGCTTGGAAGTACCTCTGCGATCCTAAGAAGTACGCTAAGGAGATCGCTAAGTTCGGCCTCAGCAAGGCTACCTTCAGCCGTGATACTTTCTATGTTAATGTTCTCCAGAAGGACTCAAGCTTCATCGCTCGTCCTAACTTCGACATTGACAACATCATGATCGTTCCATTCACCGAGAATGGCACCGACACCTTTGAGCTCAACGTTGGTACCGTTACCACCGCTTCTGGTTACGAGATGGCTCTCTTCGAGGCTAAGACCCCATACGAGGCTTACCTCTGGGATCTCAACCCACAGGAGCTTGCTAACAAGATCGACGACCGCAAGCTTCAGGACAAGTTCCCTGGTCTCCAGGTTGGTGATGCTACCCAGGCCAACAACAATGCCGGTAACTGGGAGTAATCTACGACTCTATGAATACCAATATAACAACCATCCGGCTCACGCCGGATGGTTTTTCTTTGTATAATGCCACCGATGGCCGCACCTTCTACGATGTGGCTCCTGGTCCAGATTTCGTACAGCGCCTGCAGGATGCCATCCTGGATCACCTGCCTGTGGCCGATGCTCAGGAAGGCCTGACGTGCGAGGTAGAGACCACGCGTCTGCTCCTGCCACCCGCAGACATCACCGACGCAACTCTGCAACAGCAGTTATACGATGTGACATTCTCCGCTCCCTCAGACGAAGAACAGATGCTGACACAGGCGCTCACCCTCCCTACCGGACAGGCACTGCAGCTCTGTTTCGGCCTCAGCCGCACGCTCTACAACTTCCTGATTCGCAACTATGAGTCGGTCTCCTTCTGCCACCCCATCGCGTCACTGCTCGAAGAAGGCGCACGCATGGCACAAGGCAACTGCCTCGTGGTACGCTGCGACGAGCGCTACCTCGAACTGGCACTCTTCCGCGACAAGCAGCTGCATCTCTGCAACAGCTACCATACTTCGCATGCAGAGAACCGCACCTACTACGTCATGAACACCTGGCAGCAGTTCGGCCTCGACCAGCTCAGCGACTACCTGCTCGTACTGGGCGGCACGAATGAAGGACTGCAGGTAAGAGCAAGTACCCATCGATTCATCAAGCACGTTTTCTCATGAAGATCATTACTGGCATATATGGCGGACGACGCTTCGACGCTCCACGCAACCTACAGGCGCGTCCTACGACCGATCTGGCGAAACAGGCGCTATTCAACATCCTGCAGAACAGGATCGATCTGGAGGACATCCAGGCGCTCGACCTCTTCAGTGGTACCGGCAGCATCAGCTTTGAGCTCCTCAGCCGTGGCGCGGAGAAGGTCGTGAGCGTAGAGATGGGACGACAGCAACAGCTCTTCATCCAGAAGGTTGCGCAAGAGCTGAAGGTGCCTGCACAGAAGCATCAGTTGGTGCGCGGCGACGTCTTCAAGTATCTGAGCGGCAAACCTGTCAAGCCGTTCGACTTTATCTTTGCAGACCCTCCGTATGCATTGGCAGATCTGGCCAAGCTGCCATCGCTCATCTTACGCGAAGAATGGCTGGCTCCTGACGGTCTCTTTGTGCTGGAGCATGGCAAGGAGAATGATTTCTCCGACGCCGAAGGCTTCATAGAACTACGCACCTATGGTGCGGTGCATTTCAGTTTCTTCGCACGTCAATAAGGTAATAACTGCACGTTGCCGCTCTTTTTGCGCTGAAAAAGGCAAAAAAAGAGCGGCATCTTTGTATTTATCAGCAATTATGAGTATATTTGCACCAAATTATATTAACACCGAAACAATATGAAGAAGGTACTTTTTCTGCTGACCATCGCCATGGCCATGCTGACAGGATGCAAGAAGAATCTCAGCGAAGCATTGAAACCTGATGCTTCCGGTACGCCATACGACCTCTATATCGTCATGCCAGACGGCCTCAAAGAGACTGCGCTCAACGACACATTGCACGCCATCTTTGAGTACCCTATGGAATGTACTCCGAACGGAGATGAGTACTTCCACGTGCGCCACCTCTCGCCAGAGAACTTCCAGTCATCGGTCATCCGCATCGTGGCCAATGTCATCCTCATCGACATTGATCCATCGAACGCTGCCGATCCTGTCATCACCCTCGATCGTGACCGCTACGCCACCGGTCAGACTATCGTCAAGATGCATGCCAAGAGCATTGAGTCACTGGCCGACTACCTGCCACAGATGCAGGATCAGCTGCGCCAGCTCTTCGTCAAGGCTGAGATCAACCGCCGCATGCAGGTCCTCAAAGAGGAGCATCAGCCACAGCAGTACGATCGCATGATGAAGATGCAGAACGCCTCACTCTTCATCCCATTGACCATGAATGTGACCTGTAAGGCAGCGGAGGATAGCACCTTCTTCTGGGTATCTGATAACTTCGCAGCCAAGCAGAGCTATCTCGTCGTCTATAGTGTCCCTTACACCGATCAGAACATCTTCTCGCTCGAAGGTGCCGTAGCCGTACGCGACTCGGTCATGGGTCTCAACATCACCGGTTCAGACTCTACTCAGTACATGGAAACCAACAAGAACGTGATCCTGCCAGAGTATAAGGCGCTCAATATCGGTGGCCGCTATGTTGGCGAGCTCCGCGGTATGTGGCGCATGAAGAATGGCTTGATGGCAGGTCCTTTTGTCTGCCACATGCGTCTCGACGAACTCAACAAGCGCGTCGTCTTCGCCGAAGGCTTTTGCTACGCTCCTAACGAGAGCAAGCGCATGCTGATCCGCAACCTCGAAGCAGTACTCTACACGCTCAAGTTGCCATCAGACAATCTGATCCCGGAGATCGAAGTAGCATTGTAAGTGAATAGTAAAATATGAAATCCCTCAAAATAGGAATCACCCACGGAGACATCAACGGCATCGGCTACGAGCTCATCCTCAAGCTGCTGCAGGAGCCAGAGATCCTCGAGCTCTGCACCCCAGTCATCTTCGGCTGTCAGCAGGTAGCCGATGAGACAGCCAAAGCGCTGAATCTGGATCCACTCTCTTTCTGCCTCTGCAAGAATGCTGCAGACGCACAGGAAGGCCGCATCAACCTTATCGAAGTCTGCGCCGACGAGGTGCCAGAGCTCAGCTTCGGACAGCAGACCGAAGAGGCGCTCAAGGCAGAAGCCAACTCACTCACCGCAGCGCTTGAGGCTTACCACGACCGTCACATCGACGTTCTCGTCACCCTGCCTGGCGGCCTCAGCAATACCGACGGCAGCCACTCACTGACCAACTTCATCAGCCGTGCCATGGGCATGACCGAAGCTAAGATCTTCGACTGGTGCATCAACAGCAAGCTCCGCACCCTCGAACTCCACGCGCTCGACGCTTCCACAAAACTTGGCGAAGGCCTCGCCTCTGAGGCGCTGCAGCAGGACATCAAGGCCGTACACTACAGCCTCCGTCAGGACTATATGCAGCTACGTCCTCGCATCGCTCTGATTTCGAGCAACGAGAAGACACGCGGCGATCTGATTGAACTGCACGAAGAAGGTATCACCGCCTTTGGCCCCTTCGCAGGCAAGACCTTCATTGACAATGGCTGGCAATCGCACTACGACGCTTGTCTCTTCCTCGACGAAGACGAAGCGATGCAACACGCTATGGACGGACAGGATCCGGAGCATACCATCGGCTATGTCTCAGGTCTTCCTGTTGTCCTCACCTATCCGATGCTTGGCATCAGCTACGACATCGCCGGTAAGGGAGAGGCCAACGAAATACCACTCCGCGAAGCCATCTACGCCGCCATTGATATCTACCGCTCACGTAGTTCCTACCGCTACTATACCCGCTCTCCGCTCGAGAAGCAGTGGATCCCTCGCGGTCGTGATGACGTCAAGCTGGATCTGACGAAAGAAGACTAACTTTTAACTTTTAACTGTTCCCATGCCAAGTTTCATCATCGAAGGCGGTCACAAGCTGCAAGGCGAGATCAAGCCACAGGGTGCCAAGAATGAGGCCCTGGAGGTGCTCTGCGCCGTACTGCTGACCCACGAGACCGTCACGATCAGCAATATCCCAGAGATCCTCGACACGCTCAATCTCATCGAGCTCATGCGCCAGATGGGCGTCGATGTGCATCACATCGCACGCGGCACTTTCAGTTTCTGTGCATCCAATCTCAACGAGGACTATCTACAGAGTGATGACTTCCTGCGCCGCTGCACCTCGCTACGCGGTTCGGTGATGATCCTCGGTCCACTCGTCTCACGTTTCGGCCACGCGCTGCTGCCACAACCTGGTGGCGACAAAATCGGCCGTCGTCGTCTCGACACCCACTTCATCGGCCTCCAGCGACTTGGAGCAGATTTCAGCTACGATCCTGAGCGTCATCTCTACAAAGTCGGAGTCAAGGCCTCACAGACGCGTCTACGTGGCAGCTACATGCTTCTCGACGAGGCTTCGGTCACTGGTACTGCCAACATCGTCATGGCAGCCGTCCTGGCCGAAGGTGACACCACTATATATAATGCCGCCTGCGAGCCATACATCCAGCAGCTCTGCCGCATGCTCTGCCGCATGGGTGCCAAGATCGATGGCATTGGCTCGAACCTACTCACCATCCACGGCGTCGACGAACTGCATGGCACAGAACACCGCCTCCTGCCAGACATGATCGAGGTCGGCTCATTCATCGGCATGGCTGCCATGACTGGCTCAGAGATCACCATCAAAGACGTCTCCGTCCCTGATCTCGGCATCATCCCTGACGCCTTCCGTCGCCTTGGCATCACCGTCGAACAGCGTGGCGATGACCTCTATATCCCAGCTCACGACCACTACGTCATCGACTCATTCATCGATGGCAGCATCATGAACATTGCCGACGCTCCCTGGCCAGGCCTCACGCCAGATCTTCTCTCAGTGCTCCTCGTCACTGCCACACAGGCTCGTGGCGTGGTACTGATCCATCAGAAGATGTTCGAGAGCCGTCTCTTCTTCGTCGACAAGCTCATCAACCTCGGTGCACAGATCGTCCTCTGCGACCCTCACGGCGCTACCGCCATCGGCATCGACCTTCAGTACAGCCTCCGTCACTCCACGCTCACCAGCCCTGATATCCGCGCAGGTATCGCCCTGCTGATCGCGGCCATGAGCGCCGAAGGCACCTCGAAGATT
>JAZRVB010000195.1:0-3012 GCA_045598885.1 Bacteroidales bacterium | reverse complement strand
GCACAACCCAACTGATGCTGAGGTTCAGCACCCACATGTAAACATGACTCTTGCTGAGGCTGCTTACAAGTTCGGCTTTACCTATGAGTTCAAGCTCGTTCCTTACATCATCGATGACAACAAGACCAACAACTCTGCTTATGCTCACTTGGTAAAGGCTGAGGGTCTTGATGAGGCTACCTATGGCACTCCAGTGATCATCCCTAATACTGTTGAGGAGGATCCAGCACTCGTTAAGGGTGATGCTTGGAATCTTATTCCTAAGAAGGCTACTGAGAACAGCACCTACAAGAGCAACGATGGCTATGAGCAGGGCGCTTCTTCAGTAGATCGTGAGCCACTCGTACAGGTTCTCGTTAAGAAGGGTGACGACGTAGTTCTTGACGCTTATGTAAGCTTCATCATTACTCGTACTGCTACTAACGTTCTTGCTCCTGTATTTGATCTCGGTTCACAGGCTAAGTCTTGTGATTACCTCCACTACTCAATGACTTGGAATCAGGTTTCTGAGCTTCTCTATGAGCAGACTGCTAACAAGGGTCTCGGTATGAGCAAGCTTGAGTTCGAGGAGTCTTACGAGCTCGCTATGTATAATCAGTGGAAGGAGGATCCTCAGGGTGTTGCTGGTTCTTATCCACAGGTTGCTATGCAGTTCACCAACGTTAAGATTGCTGAGGATGGTTCTGTAACAGCTGATGCTGTTGATTATAAGGATACTTACGCTAACGTATTCCAGGAGTTCGATCCAAACGGTATTGCAACTACTGTTCTCCATGTAAGCCTTGATAAGTATGATCAGCAGTATGTATATGAGAAGAAGGATCGTTCAGACGTTATCTATGTAATGTATGTACGTAAGGGTTCTCAGAACGCTTCTAACCACTCTACTCTCCACGGCATCCTTGTTCCATTGCAGATCGCTCTTGACGAGGTTAAGGCTCTTGACTACAGCGTTAAGAATGTAAACTTCTGGTATGACAAGACCGGTGCTCCAAACATCCTTGATTCAATTGGTATCGAGAACCAGTCTATCCGTTTCAACGTTAACTACGGTAAGGATAAGATCAATACCTTCGAGTATGAGAATGGTACCAACGATATGGAGACCTTCAAGGCTGAGGGTGCAGCTGCTGCAACTGAGGTTCTTGGTTTCGTTCGTGATCTCAACGATGCATGGGATGGCAAGGCTCTCAAGTTCTCTAAGGCTGGTGTTTATACCAAGGGCGTTCAGCCAACTTACTACTTCCACCCACTCACCAAGAAGGTAGAGGTTAAGGATGAGTACAGTGGCACTGTTTACTGCCTCGACGTTGATAACGACAACATGTTCTGTGACATCTGGGTTAAGGGTGATGATCCTGTAGTTTACGAGGGTGTTAACAAGCATGAGGAGGAGATCTGCAAGGCAGTTTCTAAGGAGGCTGTAGACTTCGTTAAGAATGCTGAGAAGGCACATCAGATCAACACAACTAAGGGTATCTACCTCAACAACAAGCTCTATGCTTATGTTAAGGGTACTACTACTAAGGTACAGATCGCTGAGATGAACCGTATGACCGGTGAGGTTTGGTACATGTACAATGACATGTCTAAGGCTGTTCTCAACGCTACTGGTCACCGTGTTGCTGAGGAGTATGCTTATGTTGGTATCTTCTTGCCAAATGGCTGTGATGATGCTTACTACATCAACTACAATGCAATCCCAGAGAACATCTTCGCTGCATACTGGCTCCGCCCACTCGACATTACTCCATCTGATAGCGATAAGGTTATCGATGCTGTAAACAACGCTTCTTACATCTCAATCTTCGACAAGTATAACTTCCAGGATTGGCGTGATTATAAGATCGTTGATAAGTCACAGAGCCCAATGGACTACAAGAACGTTTGGTTGCTTGCATTCTATGGTGTTAATAAGATGACCCTCCACTTGGATAAGGTTACTACCGATATGAACGGTCACGATATTAACAAGACTCTCTTGACTAGCGTTAACCAGGATATCAAGATCTCTTATGTTGAGCACAACAAGACTACTGAGATCGGTAAGCTCGGTTCAGCAGCTACCAAGCCTCTTGATTTGTCTGCATTCAACAAGGAGTCTATGGGCGTTAAGTCTACTTACGATACTATCGTTGAGCATTTCGGTTATCTCAAGTATGAGAATAAGGGTGCTAACGTATCTAACTTCAAGTTCATCGTTCCTGTAACCTTCGGTTATGATTGGGGTGAGATCACTACCAACTTCGAGGTATTCGTTCAGGGTACTGAGGGTAACCACGATGGTGAGTAATCTTTAGATTCTCTAAGAATTAAATAATTAGAGTGCGTCTCTCTTGGGACGCACTCTTTTTTCAAATAGTCTTTTTTTATTCTATATGAAAAAGATTCTTTATTTCGCTTTATTCTTTATTTCTGCGTCATTAGCAATTTCTTCTTGTTCTACAAAGTCAGAACAAACATCAGGTCCTTCTTCGCATGACGCCTTTGTAGCTTCATTGAGTAGTGCTGATACAGCAGAGGTTCTTAATCTTTGTCAGGAGTTCTTCTCTAAGCTTACTTCTGGTAATAAGGACGCAGCGATCGGTATGCTTTCTTTGAGTAATGATTCTGGCATAATCCTTCCAATGACTGATGAGAAGATCCAGAGTCTTACCAAGCAGTTTACTTTATTTCCTGTCCTTGATAATCATCTAGTAGATTATACTTTCGGAGACGCCGCTGATAATCTGATGCGCTTTAAGGTTGTTTTTTCAAAGGATGAGCAAGGTAATGAGGATGCCATTAATTTTGGTCTGAATCCTATTCGCAAGGATGGCAAGTGGTATCTGACTGTACGTAATGCTTCTGCTAAAGTTGCACAGTAATATTTAATCGGGTAGGAGGTAAATGCTAATCATAAAAGGCATTCGCCTCCTACTTTCACATTTACCGACCTCCCACACCACCACGCATGCGGTTCCGCACGTGGCGGTTCCTTGCAGTCTCCCTTAGAGGATAGACACTTTCCGT
>JAZRVB010000194.1:0-6081 GCA_045598885.1 Bacteroidales bacterium | reverse complement strand
TTCCAGCCGTTGGTTCTGCTTCAGCCATTTCAGCGATTCGTTCAGGACGATGCGGCTCATCCAAGCCTTCAGTGAGCCTTCTCCCTGATAGGCAAATGTATCGATGGTGCTGAATATCTTTAGGAACGATTCCTGCAGCACGTCCTTGATATCCTCGTCGTTGCTGATGTATCTCGAACAGACAGCAGAGAGGTACCTGATGTACCGTTTGTACACCAGATACCTTGCCTCTGCATCGCCTTTTTTTATCTGGCGAAGCAGTTCTTTCTCGCTGTTGTTGGAGATATTCATCCTCGATTCGGACGGGGAGTTAAGGATAGGTTACTTAATGCTCTGATTATATGCGTTGGCACCCGAAAGGCTGCTGCGAGTGTCCATAGGTTTCGACTTCATGTCGAATTCTATCTTCTTCGAGCCGCTGAATGAGTTCCAGCGAAGGGTGAACTTCACTTTGTCCGATGCTGCATCCTTCAGAACCTCACGTAGATTGAAGGCGATCAAAGCGTCGCCCCAGTTGCCATACGTGTCACCCTTGGCATCGTGGCGCAACTCAAGTTCATAAGGATTCTTCGGATCGATGCCCGTGAGAAGATTGAGATAATGCACCTTGCCAGGATATCCCCAACGGGTGCGGACACGGAGCGTCAGATAGCCATCTTCAGCCACTGTCACCCAGTCGTTCACAATCTCCACTGGATCATTGCCATAGGTTGCATTATTCTTGTCGCCTAACGAAGGGACGGTCATCTTGGTGCGGATGCTGTCCATCCAGTTGATGTGCACCTTCTGCATGCCCGTCTTTTTCTCCTTGATATCATAGTTGACCAATGCGCGCACCTCCTTGTCTCCGTAAGGCGACTTGGTCATGTTGGCTGGCTCCAGACGGGTAGAGTCATCGAGCTGCAGGATAAACGAATCGGCCGTCGGCTTTACGGTCACCAATGCCGTTGGGCGGATAGAAACTTCATCTTTGTTGTCATCCAGACATGAGGTGAATGCCGCGCTCAATGCCAGCAGGAAAATAGAAATCTTGGTTGTCAGTTTTTTGTTCATAATGATTAATTTATTTGAATTTGTTGTCTGCCCAATAAATCACAAAGAACGCAAAACCTTGCATGTGCTGCTGTTAATTTAAGAACTTTTAAGTTTTCAGATATACAGTTCGTTTGCCTTTCTTTCGCTACAAGGCTTCTTGAGTAAGGTCTTGATGGCGAAGTGCATCACGCTGCCGATCTTTCTTGCCGATCTTGGACAAACGGAAATACACTTCATGCACGAGATGCACTTCTCCTTGTCTGACTTCTTGACGTTATTGAGGTCGATGGCGCCCACCGGACACTGCTTCGCACAAGCGCCGCATCCTTCGCACGCTTTGCCGGCCGATGGCACAGGGCCGCTTCCTGCTTTCTTGTAAGGACGATTGCCTGGCAAGGTGAGTGCCGCCTTCTCTCGAATGTCTGCCTGCTCAATAGCTTCGGCGATTTTCTTGCCGAACGATTCCAGTTCTGTGGTGTCTGCCGCATCAGGTCTTGCCGCACCGTATTCTCTGACGATGCTATGTTCTGCAACAGCACCGATGGCTGCAACGACCTGATACCCAGCATTGGTAGCGACCTCCTGAAGTTCGAGCAAAGCATCATCGTATGCACGGTTGCCATAAACCGCGATGATCGCACAATGCGCTCCATTGCCCTTGATCTTAGAGATTCGCTCAACAGCCAGAGCCGGAATACGACCGCCATACACCGGTGCAGCGATGACTGCGACCTCTTCTTTGGCCATCGTAACTGCCACTATCTTCGATGCAGGGACACATAACTCTATACTTTTTATTTCCTGCCCGATACCTTTGCATACGGCATCAGCCACCTTCTTAGTGCCACCAGTAGGTGAGAATGTTATCTGCTTGATCATTGTATTATAAATTGGTTATTTAGACTTATTTTTCATTGTTTCATTCGAACAGATGTTCGATAAGCAATAAGGTCATGAAACCATAGATGATCAAGAAGTAATGCCCCATTCCTGTCATTATTGAGAATGCCTCTTTGTTTTGCGATATCATTTTCCTGCCTCTCATTTATTAATCTTATTCAGAAGCAGATCTCCACAGTTCTGATATACCTCGTCAAAGATTTCTTGGCATCGCTTCTCGTTCATTTTAATCCTGGTACCTACGGCAATGAAATCCTTGAGGGTAGGATAGCCGGTAGAATTGACAGATGTGGCGTGCTGGCCGTTATAGCCTTCGGTGCAGAGTGTCAGGTCGTATGCGGGTGCTAAGTGCCAGACATACTTGCCGTTGGCTTCCTGACGAACGAGGAAACTGAAGTTCTTGCAATGGTCATCCTTGTTGTCTGTGAGATAGTTGAATATCATGCGACGATACATCTCTTCGACATACTTCGGATTCTGTGTGAGATAACCGGTCAGTGCCAGGAGATTGCTGTAATCAAGTACGGGTTCTGAGAGAGAAAGACAGAGAAGACCGCCCGCCGTGGCCGTATGGATACGCTCGCCTTCAGCCGTCAGGTCAAAGCGACGTGAGGCAAAGTACTTGCCGTTGATCAGTTTGAAATCAGGAACCTCAATGCCACAATTTCGAGCGATTTCGTTATAATGGTATTCCTGCTGACCCATATCCTTCGGATCGTAGGTGTGACGGAACTTGACCAGCCAGTGTCCTTCCTCATCAGTAAAGATGGCTTTGGGTCGGCATCCTCCGCTATTTCCGCTGTTGTAGAGCAGAAGGCCTGCATCCGTATCTTGTTGCTCTTTAAGCACTTCCAGCGCTTTCTCCTGCAGCAGGTCAAAATCCAGTATTCCCTCTTCATGAGTAATTATCGTCTCTGGCTCGTAGGTCAATGCTCCCATGCCACTATGACCGACGATGCTGAGGCGCTCGATGGTAGATAGGTTGCGGTCATCAATCCCCTCATGCAGCAAGGCCTTGTGAAGGAGGTAACGACCGTAGCCATCGGGCAAGCTGTCTTCGAAGATGCCGAAATTGCCATAAAGAGGCGTAGGTTTGGCCAGGAATAAACCGCTTTGCAAAGGCAGTTCGAGAGGAGAGATGCTGAAGCCTTCGGCAATCCAGTGAGGATCATACTCAAATGCCAGACGTTTGTCATCTGGGGTAAGTGAGATGGTTCCCACCACATTGTCGTGATATTTTACGGTCAGCCGATCTATCTTGTTCATGGAGCGTGTGCTATAGATTATCCTTTATAAGCTCTTGTCTTGCCGGTATTCTTACGAATCTGCGTCAGCTCTTCCATGGTGGAATATTTCGGTTCGGCAAATAGGTTCTTCACTTCCGAAGTATATTCCATTGCCATGGCGATGCCGATGAGATTTTTCAGCGATATGAGACCTTTCTGCTCAAACCGTACGATGTTGCTGACGGCAACGCCTGACTTCTCCGCCACCTGTTCGCGTGTCAGATTCTTTTCTATCCGTCGCTTTCGGAAGTCATCGGCCAAAGCCTTGGCAATGTCATCGGCATTGTCAAGTGTATAGTTGTCTAAAACTGATAATATATTATTCATAAATTCTTGTGTTTGTCGGATAAAGATAATATGTTATCAGTTGCAAAGATACTGTTTTATTTTGAATAATCGCTATTCCTATCTAATAAAATGTCGCTGATTCGTCTTTTCTGTCGTATTTGTAAGTTGTATTGGGCAAACAAAGTCTCTATGAACGCACTTTGACCATGATCACCTCTTTGGTTCCTAAGAATCTCAGAAGTGGTCATGGTCATTGGTCAAAGTGGTCAAACTTGATGGAATACCTCTTTTCATTCGAACAGATGTTCGATAAGCGGTAAGGTCATGAAGCCAGCATGACGCCGGCACAATAGCCGAGTATCGTGTCATTCCATTTGTGAGGGATTTTCTTGATCAGGAATCCTAGGATGCTACCTTTGCTGTATATCTTCAGTTAGTGGTGCAAAAATTTAGAGATATGTTGTTGGATGTTGGTTTTATGTTTGAAAAAATGTAATTTTGCAAACAAAATGCTTTAATATGAAAATAAATCTATACATAATGATATTTAAATATTGCAATTTAAAGCAGAATGACATCTTTTATTGATGTTTTGTTGCCGTTTGTTTGGATATTTGAAAGAAATGCTATACATTTGCACCACGAAACGATAATTTACAAATTTATCGCTCTTTTAGTATTTATTTTAAGGTATCTTTTTTTTTCAAAATCTTATGATGTCACTTGAAAACATGATCGCTCCCGATTCTATAGGAGTCGAGAAGGGGCGTTACCTTTGGAATGGTTCCCGTCACCGTGTGATGAATCATCTGCTTGCGTTGTTATGTGTCTGTGTATGTGTGGGCATCGCAGCTAGTAATGGACTTAATTTCTATAGTGAATATGACCAGCCACTTATACAGTTGATACTGGGTGTAGCCTTATTTGGCGGTTTGTTTTTTGCTGTCCGGGCAATAAAGGATCATCGACTGCTTAACGTCAAAAATCTGGCGATTGTCGGAGATAAGGGATTTAGTATTCTGAAATTCAACGAAGAGAAGAATTTTGTTTTGTCGGAGTACGTACAGCCATACACGACGCTTGATCGCATCGAGAAGCATGAACGCAACGATGTGACCGAAGATGGTGTATATCTCCAGACGGTAAGTAAATACTCTTTCTTTGCTCCTGACAAAAAGTTCTTCCAGAAGCTTAGGTATAATCGGAACGATGTGCAGCTGACGGAAAGAGATGGTTTGCCAGAAGTCAAGGCAATGTTAGCAATTGAGGAGGCCTATAGCCAGAGCCGCAAGACCGCTGCTATTATGGAAACAGAAGAGCCTGAGGCTATTATCCCATCGCACCCACAACCTTTGCTCCGCATCAGAAAGCCGGTCATGTGGGCAGATATTGAAGAATGATAATTAGAAGAGTTTACTATTATGTCTGAAATAAAATCAGTTGGAATCCTGACTTCTGGAGGTGATGCTCCTGGAATGAATGCGGCCATAAGAGCCGTGACTCGTAGTGCTATCTATGCGGGTTTGAAAGTTTTCGGCATACGTCGTGGCTATCAAGGTCTTATAGAAGATTGTATATCAGAGTTCGACACGTCGAATGTCAGCAACATCATATCACGAGGCGGTACGATATTGAAGACTGCCCGCTCCATGGAATTTAAGACAGAAGAAGGCCGACGACTGGCTTACGAGAATATGCAGAAGCATGGCATCGACTCGTTGGTCGTGATTGGTGGTGATGGCTCTATCACGGGTGCTACCATATTCAGCAGGGAATTTGACGTGCCTATTGTCGGCCTGCCGGGAACTATCGATAATGACCTGGCTGGAACCGATTCTACCATCGGCTATGATACTGCCATGAACACCATCATGGATTGTGTCGACAAGATCCGCGATACGGCAACGAGCCATGCACGACTGTTCATCATTGAAGTCATGGGGCGTGATGCAGGTTTCCTGGCCCTCAATAGTGCCATTGCAACAGGTTGTGAAGATGTCATTATTCCTGAAGAAAAGCCTCAATATGAGCAGCTTAAAGAATTAGTCGCAAACGGATTCAGAAAGTCAAAGTCCTCGGCTCTTGTCATCGTCACGGAAAGTAAGGATCCGAATGGCGGCGCCTTAGGTTTGATGCGAAAGATGACCGAGGAATTTCCGGAGTATGACGTTCGCTGTTCTATTCTTGGCCATCTGCAGCGAGGCGGTTCTCCAACGGCAGCCGATCGCATCCTTGCCAGTCGCACAGGATATGCAGCTGTCGAGGCGTTATTGCAGGGGCAGCGTAATGTGCTGATCGGTGTTCATAATGATCATATTGTAAACATTCCGTTTGCAAAGGCGATCAAAAAGGACAAGCCTATTGATCCGGAACTTCTGCAAGTCCTTCGAGTATTATCGATTTAATTGACAGATTAACATGGTAATGGATTTCACTGCTGTCCTAAAAAATTAGGACTCAAAATTAATAGTTAACTGAGTGCTATCATTTTGCTTGTTAATTGCCGAATTCTCTTGCAGTAGCAATTCTCGAATTGGAGTCTTGTCCAGCAGAGACACAGAGAGGATTTTAA
>JAZRVB010000193.1:0-1587 GCA_045598885.1 Bacteroidales bacterium | reverse complement strand
GAAAGTGTCTATCCTCTAAGGGAGACTGCAAGGAACCGCCACGTGCGGAACCGCATGCGTGGTGGTGTGGGAGGTCGGTAAATGTGAAAGTAGGAGGCGAATGCCTTTTATGATTAGCATTTACCTCCTACCCGATTGTTAGGTGATAAATGTAATATATATATTGCAAATGACTTTAGTGAATTGATATTTCCGCAGTGAACTAATAATTTTACATTTTCATTTTAAATTTTACATTTATTTTCGTATCTTTGCGCCCGATTGTGTCACTAGCGGCACATCCAATATTTATTTTATGTCTAACAATTTAAAGAACACCGCTATCGAAGACTTCGATTGGGAAGCTTACGAGAACGGCGAGACCCTTACCTCGAAGAGTAAGGAGGAGCAGACTGCTTCATACGAGCAGACTTTGAGCTCTATTAATGCAAACGAAGTAGTTAAAGGTACTGTAACCGGCATCAACAAGCGTGAGGTTATCGTAAACGTTGGCTACAAGAGCGAGGGCGTCATCCCAGCATCTGAGTTCCGTTACAACCCAGATCTTAAGATTGGTGATGAGGTTGAGGTTTACATCGATTCTTGCGAGAACCGTGCAGGCCAGCTCGTACTTTCACACAAGAAGGCTCGCGCCACTACTTCTTGGGCTCGTGTTAACGAGGCTCTCGAGAACGAGGAGGTTATCACCGGCTTCGTTAAGTGTCGCACTAAGGGCGGTATGATCGTTGACGTATTCGGCATTGAGGCATTCCTCCCAGGTTCACAGATCGACGTTAAGCCAATCCGTGACTATGACGTATTCGTCAACAAGACAATGGAATTCAAGGTTGTTAAGATCAACCAGGAGTACCGTAACGTTGTTGTTTCTCACAAGGTCCTCATCGAGGCAGAGCTCGAGGAGAAGAAGAAGGAGATCATGTCTCAGCTTCAGAAGGGCCAGGTTATCGAGGGTACTGTTAAGAATATCACCTCTTACGGTGTATTCATCGACCTCGGTGGCGTTGACGGTCTCATTCATATCACCGATCTCTCTTGGGGTCGCGTAAGCGATCCAAAGGAGGTTGTTGCACTCGACCAGAAGATCAACGTTGTTATTCTCGACTTCGATGACGAGAAGAAGCGTATCGCTCTCGGCTTGAAGCAGCTCACCCCACATCCATGGGATGCTCTTGACGCTAACCTCACTGTTGGTGACAAGGTTAAGGGTAAGGTTGTCGTTATGGCTGACTACGGTGCATTCGTTGAGATCGCTCCTGGTGTTGAGGGTCTCATCCACGTATCTGAGATGTCTTGGAGCCAGCACGTTCGCTCGGCTAACGACCTCCTCAAGGTAGGTGATGAGGTAGAGGCAGTTATCTTGACCCTCTCTCGTGAGGAGCGCAAGATGTCTCTCGGTCTCAAGCAGCTCAAGGCTGATCCATGGGCTGACATCGAGGTTAAGTTCCCTGTTGGTTCTGACCACGAGGCTAAGGTTCGCAACTTCACCAACTTCGGCGTATTCGTTGAGATCGAGGATGGCGTTGAGGGTCTTATCCACATCAGCGACCTCTCTTGGACCAAGAAGGTTAAGCACCCATCAGAGTTCAC
>JAZRVB010000192.1:0-6756 GCA_045598885.1 Bacteroidales bacterium | reverse complement strand
GGTATATCATTCATGAGCTACTTCAGGAAGGTGATGAATGAACTTAAAAATGGCAGGACAGATTACGAAAATCTGCTTCCAGCCACCATTCAAATATAAATTTTTAGTTAACAAATCCCAAAATTTTCGTATCGCCAATGTTGCAACCGCGGTTTCGCGGCTGATAATGACGTATACGTCTAGATTGGACGCACACAATTAGATTTTATTGCAAGTTATAGGAGTATAAATTGCAAAAGACTTATCCAATAATATGGTTTTCAATATTGCGTGTCTCGCGAGAGATATTTATACCGATACGTATTATCTGCTGACCTGTGAGTACGAAAGGCAGAACATAGTCCTTCTTTGAAATCTGATCCAATGCATCCTGTGCAGAACCATCAAACTTGAACTCAATTACATAACAGTACTTTGGGGTCTGGAGTACCATGTCAATGCGACCAAAACTGGTATGATATTCTGCTTGAACATACATGCCTAAGAGTTTATGAAGCAACCACACCTGATTCTGGTAATGATTCTCTAAGTCTTTGATCAGTTCGTATGGCGTATCTGCAAAGAGGGACTTGATGCGCAAAATGAATTGCTCAACCTTGCCTTGGCGTAAGTCTTGCACATATTGACTTATGTCGAAAGCGGTAGAAGCTTTCTTGTGGGTAAGGTAGTATGGAATAAGGAACTTAATGAATCCTTCTTCAACTTCCTTGTTAGGGAATCCCAGTTTATATTGCTTGAACTCTTCGTCATAGTCCTTGATAGTCAAATATCCGCTCTGATAGATGACGGGGATAGGATTTGTTGATTCAGAATCCATGCTGTTAAGTATGTCTCCATCAACTTTTGTCTGTGCCATATCTTCAAGATTGTAATCATGAAGGACAAGCAAAGTGGCGAGATATGTAGGAGTGCCAGTCTCGAACCAATAGCTACCGAAGGTCTTTCTTTTAAGAGTGTTTAATACACTATACGGATTATACATTCCTTCTGCATTCTCAAGGAAATGGTAACCGTCATACATGTTGCGCAATTTTTCTGTGCATTGTTCGTATGAAAGGTTACAATCTTGAGCAAGTCCTTCTATAGCAGGACGCAGTTGAGTGTTCAATTCCTTCTCAGTGATACCACAAATGGTATAGAAGCGTTTGTCCATCGAAATGTCCTCCAGATTGTTCATGTCGCTGAAGACACTAACCTTGCCGAATTTGGTGACACCAGTCAAGAAAGCAAACTTAATACAACCGTCTTTTGACTTGAGCGCTCCATAGAAACTTTTCAGTGTACCTCGAAACTCGTCTTGTAATTCTTTGTTACCTATAGCCTGGAGCAAAGGTTTGTCGTATTCGTCAATAAGAACGACAACCCGTTTACCTGTTTGTTTGTAGGCACGATCAAGAACTCCTTCAAATCTAAGGCCAAAGGATGTTTCAGACGGACGCGCTCCATATAATTCCTCCTGAACGTGAAGGAAATCGTTAATTCGACCTTCTAAAGCTTCTTTTGTGGTGTACTTGTCCGTATTCAGATCAAGATGCATAATAGGATAAGAGTCCCAGTTCCAATTTACGTTTTCGTCAGTTGCGATAAACAGAGGGTTTCCGACTGTCCCATCAAAATACTGTTTCTTACCTTCAAAGAATGTTTGGATGGTAGACATGAGCAATGACTTTCCAAATCTTCGAGGACGGGAAAGGAAATAATAACAACCTTCGTTAACCATCTTCCAGATTAACGGAGTCTTGTCGAGATATACGTAACCCTCGTTACGCAGTTTCTCAAACTCTTGTATGCCTACAGGCAGTTTCATTATGTTGCTCATATTCTATATTGTCAAGGATGATTAAGCGACTGTCGTTTACAGCGCTTTGCGCTGCAAAGGTACGATTTTTTTGGGGAAACTCGTGCAAAATACATTCAAGCATCATTCATTTTTATGATTTTTTATGCGGAAACAGCATGTTTGGATAGTTTTTCTTTACTTTTTTCTACCATAATCTGGTGTAACCATGCATCCTTACAGTCTTCTTATCTCACGCAGAAAATCATCGAAATGGGGTGTGCGTATAAATTGGACCGGCGCAAGAACAAGACGTATTCATCCATCTCTGTAGGCTCAACGGAAGCAGGCGAGTCCTTGTACTTGCGCCTCTCTGGGAACTCTCGGCAGATGGCATCCCACTCATCAATGATGAAATAAAAGCGCTCACCGGTCTGATTATAAATTGCCTGAAGACATCCCATAAGGTCCATCGTCGTCTTGTATGTTACATTCGGGAACACAGATTTGATTTCTTCTATCATTTCTTCCTGAATGCTTCTAACTATATGACCACGTAATTCTGCTTGAGTCGTAAACGATGTGACATCAAGGTATAGTACGTTATACTTATTCAGATGCTTCTCGAAAGAAGGATCTTCGGCAATTTTCAATCCATTGAACAACTCTCTAGAATCGCATGACTTGTCATAGTAGGCACACAGCATCTTTGCCATCATAGACTTTCCGAATCTACGACAGCGGGTGGCACAGATGTTCTGATCCTCTGTGTCAATTGTTGAGTTTACAACAGCGATGAACTTGGATTTGTCCACGTACTTACTGTTGAGAACTTTTCTAAAGGCTAAATTGCCTTTATTGATGTATGTACCCATATTGATTCTATTAAAAGTGATATGAACTGTATGCCATTACAGCACTTGCACTGCAAAGATAGATTTTTTTTATGAAATACGAGAACGAATTAGTAAAAATTGTATTCTAAATATGGATTTATCGCGATTTAATAAGCCAATAGGCTGATATTATCGCTTTTTTTGATCATTTCTACCATTATGTCTTTATTATGATTATCTTTGTATCGATAAAGTATACTTCTATATAGAATAGAACATAGATTGAATTGTCAATACAAAAACTGAAGCAGCAGGGGTGCCGAATATGATGGTTTGGAGATGTCTGAGAAGATCAATATAGAAGGAAAATGACAGTTAATTGGGCCTGAAATGTTAAAAAATGGGGGTGCGCAGTGAAAATGAGTGGGAGAAGTGTTGATTATTTCATGAAAAAGATGTAAATTTGCGCGGGATAATACTTATGGTATTATTATTGCTAATCTTATAGTTTGATAGATATATCTTTTCTTGTTGTTTATGCATATTACTTATAACCAACATTTATTACCTGTCGGATACTTTTCCAGAAGGGCTGTGCCATACTGGTGCATTGTAGTTCTGGATTGCCTGGTGCTGGTGTCTGCTGGCGTCTTTTCGCTCTATGTTTTCTATGGCGGTTTGGGCGTGGTAGAGAACTTCTGGAGTGCGGTGAAGATATGGGTGGTGGCTCTGCCTGTATTCCTGATGCCGATGCATTTGTATCGTACCTATGTGGGTACGCTGATCGATACCCCGTGGCAGATGCTCAGACGCATGGCCTTCGCTTTGATATGGGGTGGTCTGGTGCTTGGTGTGATTCTTTTCTTGCTGCCGGGAAACTCTGACTACAAACCGGGTGTCTATACGGTATGTCTGGCGATTGCTATTTCGCTGCCGGTGCAGTGGGCAATCCGTATGGTGGCCCGTTTTATGTTTAAGGGTCATGAGAAAGAGTCGGCTGAAAGTATCTTCTTCCAGATGATCGGCAAGGGTACGTATGCTGATACTACGATCCGTGCCAAGAAAAAGATCAATCTCTGCCTGGCGCACATGAGCAAGGAGGGACTGGAGATGAAATATGTGCAGGAGGCGTTCGATACGAACTGGGTCGTGCCGCTGGGTCCGAATGTGAATGCGTTTGAGCAGGATCTGGAGCGCTTTATGAATATAACACAAGTCAGGAGTGTGGAAGCTCCTCTTGATAAAAAGGTGGTGGCGCTGAGTGCTGGTACTGCTGCGGTACATCTGGCGCTGAGAGCGTGTAATGTGCTGCCGGGCGATGAGGTGATCGTACAGAGCTTTACTTTCTGTGCTTCGGCTAATCCGGTGGCCTATCTGGGTGCGATCCCTGTATTTGTCGATTCTGAGCCTTTGACCTGGAATATGGATCCGGAGCTGCTGGATACTGCTATCAAAGACCGTATGGCTGTGACGGGTAAGAAGCCGAAGGCGATCATTCCTGTGGCACTGTATGGCATGCCTTACCAGATTGATAAGATCATGGAGGTGGCTAATCGTTATGAGATCCCTGTGATTGAGGATGCAGCGGAGGGCTTCGGATCGGAGTGGAATGGCAAGAAACTGGGTTCTTTCGGTAAGTTCGGAGCTTTGTCATTCAACGGTAATAAGATGATTACGACTTCGGGTGGCGGTGCTCTGGTTTGCAGCGATGATCCATCGAAGAAGAATATCATGTGGTTCGCTACACAGGCTCGTGAGGCTTATCCGTATTATCAGCATGAGGCTATCGGCTATAACTACCGACTGTCAAATGTCTGTGCGGGTATCGGCCGTGGACAGATGACGGTGGTGGATGATCACATCGCTCATCATAGGCATGTGCAGAAGCTCTATGAGGAGTTGCTGAAGGATGTGCCTGGCGTAACCGTTCATAAGCAGCCTACGAATGAGGAGCTGGGTGTGAAGGGTAATACGCCTGTGTGTGAATCGAACTTCTGGCTCTGTGCTATCATGCTGGATGAGAACCTCCGGATCAAGGGTCAGGAGAAGGCCTACAAGCAGGTAATCACCAGTGCTGTGGGTGGTGCTGCTGGAGTGATCAGGCTTACGGATTCGGCTACGACCGACTGCCAGCCTAATGACAATGTGGAGGCTCTGCGTATCTATATGGATGAGCAGCAGATCGAGGCTCGCCCTGTGTGGAAGCCTATGCATAAGCAGCCGATTTTCCAGTCTGCTCCGGCCTATGTGAATGGTGTGTCGGAGGAGATCTTTAAGAAGGGTATGTGTCTGCCTGCCGGTCCTTGTGTCAGCGATGAGGATGTGAAGTATATCGTCAAGTGCATTATTGAGGCGATTGAAAGTTAATAGTTAACAGTTAATAGTTAACAACGGGTATTGCGTTATTTAAGATTAAAATATGGAGCAGAAAATCACGGATTTCCTGAATATGGTCAATGAGCCGATGGGTACGGTACTGGTAGTGGTGCTGGCACTCACCGGCCTTTGGTTTACGATCAGGACGAAGGGAATGCAGTTCAGAATGATCGGGGAGATGACGAGACTTTTGTTTCAGTCTACTCCTGCTAAGAAACGTAAGATAAAGTTAAAACATGAGGGGCATGAGACGATTACCGAAGAGATTGAGGAAATCGCTGAGGAGATCGAGGAGAAGACCGTGAGCAGCTTCCAGGCGTTTACGGTGTCGCTGGCTTCGCGTGTCGGTACAGGTAACCTGGCGGGTGTGGCTACGGCCATCGTCGTGGGTGGTCCGGGTGCGATCTTCTGGATGTGGGTGATGGCGCTGATCGGCAGTGTGAATACGTTTGTGGAGTGTACGCTGGCGCAGCTGTTCAAGGAGAAAGGTAAGGACTCGTATATCGGTGGTCCGGCTTATTATATTACCAAGGGTCTGAAGAAGCGCTGGTATGCGTGTATCTTTGCGGTGGCGATCATCGGACAGTTCGGCCTGGCGAATAATATGGTGCAGGTCAACACGATTTCGTCGGCCTTTACGGAGGCTTTCGGGGTGAGTCCGATGGTGATGGCGGTGGTGCTGACTGTCGTTTCGATGGCGGTGATCTTTGGTGGTATCCAGCGTATTGCTAAGGTCTGTGAGGTGATTGTGCCATTTATGGCGCTGGGTTATCTGCTCATTGCGCTATGGATCATTGTGACCAATCTGGATCAGATCCCTGCGGTGCTGTCATTGATCGTGAAGAGTGCTTTCGGCCTGGAACAGGCGGTAGGCGGTACGGTGGGTATGGCCATCATGATGGGCTTCAAGCGTGGTATCTTCAGCAACGAGGCTGGCGAAGGCAGTGCGCCGAATGCCGCGGCTACGGCTGAGACGACTCATCCTGTCAAGCAGGGCCTGATACAGACGCTCGGCGTGTTTACTGATACGCTGGTGGTATGCTCTTGTACGGCCTTTATCATCATGTGCTCTGGACTGTATGACTGTGGCGAGAATGGCATTGAGCTGACGCAGGTGGCGCTCTCGGCGCATATCGGTGAGATCGGTAAGACGATCATTGCTATTGCTATACTTTTCTTTGCTTTCTCGAGCGTGCTGGGTAACTATTATTATGGAGAGTGCAATGTGCAGTTCCTCTTTGAGAAGACTCGACTGGAGAAGCATGGCGTACTGATCTATCGTCTTATACTGACGGTGGTGCTCTTCATTGGTGCGCTGATGACGATCGATATTGTGTGGGCGCTGGTCGATTTCTTCATGGTGATCATGACTGTCTGCAACCTTATCGCGATCTGCCTGCTCGGTCATTTCGCGATACGACTGCTGGATGACTATCTGGAACAGAAGAAGGCGGGGAAGGATCCGGTGTATAGAAAGGAGACTTGCCCAGAGATAGAGAAGGAGACGGAGTGCTGGTAGAAGACCCTCAAAATCCCCCTTAAAGGGGGACTGTCCCCCACTTATGAAAGATTATTGGGAAGAGTAAATGAACGATAACCCCGCCCTCGTTACGGTTATGTAGCGAGGGCGGGATTATTTGTTCGCCCAGCATGGGCATATTCTAACGGGTGTAAGTCCCCAAGCCGCCTTGATAACGGGAAGGCTACAGCCAAAGACAAGGGTGTCCGTGGCGACGCGGAATCTGAAGGAAGTCGGAGGCAAACATC
>JAZRVB010000191.1:0-1274 GCA_045598885.1 Bacteroidales bacterium | reverse complement strand
CATCTTCAGGAACTCACTCTTGCGCTGCCCATCTACCATGTAGTCAAGATAGATGGACTTGCTGCCGTCAGCGAGTTCCTTGTAACGAACCTTGATAGGATTTATCTTCTTGCGCTTATCTGCCATTATTACTACCAATTTATGCTATAAAGGTAATAAAATATTTCGATATAACACGCATTAACGGTAGTAAAATGCAACGATAGAGCAAATATAATTGATTTTTAACATATTTTGCAATGAATAGAATGCAAAATAGGTAATATAATCATTCTTTGGTGTTTCCCGTCTTGCCTGATAACTCTTTTGCCGATTCACCTATAATACCACTGAAAACGCTGTCCATTTCCTCAACAGAATCGTATCTTTTCCCTGTGAGAAATCCCTCATATTCCTCCATGTAATCAGTAGTGCAGAAGCCCATCATATAAGCAGCAGTATAGTAGTCTGCACCAGCACAAAGAATGAGGGATGCGTATGTATTCTTGGCAACAATGTAGTTGAGCGGTGTCTTGATTCCTGCTTCTTTTCGCCAGTTCTCATTATGGATTGCAGTGATGGTACTTCGTCTGCATTCAAAGACAGGGCAGGATCCTTTTGCCCTTCGTCGTGGAGGAAGGCACGCAACAGCCATGTCGGATAAAGGAACCTCGATGTCCCTTCCTGAACGTGATTGTCTCAGAATTGCCCATGTCCGTCCATCCTTCTTATAGATGTGTTTCCAGCATAGGCTTTCTATGGTCTTGGGAGTTGAACCCGTAAAGCAAGCAAACAGGAATTGTCTCTTGACGTATTCCTGACGATAGGGAGTATCAATCAGTTTCAGTAGTTCTTCTTGGGAGAGGCAGACAAGAGGACGCTTCCTCTTTCTTTTCAGGCATACTGCCAACAGGCTATGACAAGGATTGGCGTCAATGTATCTTTCACGGATGGCTCCGTTCATACTGTTTCCAAGTTTCTTGACCATGTCCCAACATGATTCGAATGAGAGCGTTCTCTCATTATGGTTTGTACATGGTTGTGCTTTGAGGTGTTCGAAGAACGATACGACGAAATCTTCGGTAATATCCTTCAGGAGTATATCCGCATTGAAGCCATTAAGGTAATCCTTAAGCTTGGAGTAGCCTCGCATATAACTGCGTGTGGCACGTTGCGATAGCTCAACCTCATAAAGATCGAGCCATTGCAACAGAGTCAAGTCTGTATTGAAAGACCTGTTGGCGATGCCGCTCTTGTCTATAGTAAGTTCTGCAATAAGTGAACGTCGTCGTTCT
>JAZRVB010000190.1:0-5032 GCA_045598885.1 Bacteroidales bacterium | reverse complement strand
TCTCTTGCGCAGCTTAACCAACGCCTGCATTCTGTCCAAAGGAAGATTACCACACAGCTTGTCCAGTACCTCAAGAATATCATCCTTGGTAGTACCCTTCCGACAGAGTCTAAGCATCTCATCCAACGTTTCATCCTCGGGAACCAATCCATCGATGAACTGATGCATGAGTCGTTTGATTGTTCGGGCATACCACAACTGCTTGAGGCTTGAAAGTCCCAGACTCTTAAGAGCACGGACGACCTGTCCATCATCAATATTGACGAGGACACCTCCATAGTCGAAAACAAGTGTGTCTATCTGTTTCATCATATTGTTTATTAGTCCTTGTTCAGATCAAGAAGATGAAATCCCTATTCTCTGAGACCAGCTTCTTGATGACCCTTGCAGGATTGCCTACGGCCATGCTGTCAGAGGGGATGTCTTTCACGACCACACTGCCAGCACCAATCACACAACGGTCACCGATGGTCACTCCCGGGCAGACGATGACACCTGCGCCCAGCCAGCAGTCATTGCCGATCGTGATAGGAAGACAACGCTCAATAGGCTTGCGTCGCTCCATATAGTCAATCGGATGATTAGGTGTCACCAGCTGACAGTTCGGTCCGATCTGGCAGTTGTCACCGATAGTGATCATACCGCCATCGAGCATCGTGGCATTGTAGTTGATGAAGACATTCTCGCCCAGACGGATGCCATGACCATGATCACAATGGAAAGGCGGATTGACAATCGACGATGCAGGGATGCCAGGGATCAGCTCCTCCATGACCTTGCGGTAATCCTGATCCTCCAAAGTCATGGTCTGTAACCTTGCGCACAACTGCCTTGCCCTCATATTGCTGGCATTGCCTTCGTCGTTGGTGTAGTCGTAGAACTCACCATTTCGCATCTTTTCAAACTCTGTCATTGCTCAGTTGTGTTATTCTCGAACCATCCTTAGGACAAGGACACTCAATGTCCGGATTGTGCGGACAGACAGGTTTCAGTGTTTCGTTCATTTTAAGTTATATTTATCTTTGACATTCTTCGGAAGCTTCTTTGCCACCTCTTCGTAGGAGTGCCTGATCCACTTCCTGATTTCTTCTTCGCCGAGGTCTCTCTCCAGATAGAGGTCGTTCCACATCTTCTTATTCATGTGGTAGGCCGGCTCAACGCCGCGATACCGTTCACGCAGTTCTACTGCCATAACAGGATCACATTTGACAGCAACCCTCGGCTCTGGAACTTCCAGCCACATCATTAGGAACCACTTCCCTTCTATACGGAAAGTGATGATGCCAGGAAAGAACTCATCCTCGGTGACGTAGGGTAACGTCAGACAGTATTCCCTTACTTCCTCTATATTCATAATGTTCTATCTGTCACCGATAGACTGGCAGCAGAAGTAATCAAAATCATCAGGAAGAAGATCTTCTGCTGTCATTTGTATTCTTGCCATTGGCTCAATTCTGTAGCGCACTCAACGTAGGGTCATTCGGCTCCAGATTCATCTCGAACGAAGTGATGATAAAGTCATCACCCTTGCGCTGAAGGCCGAAGTAGAGGTTACGTACAAAGGTATCCATTCCTTCGAAAGCATAGCGCTTCTCGATGGCATACACTGGCTTACCATTGCGATCTCCGTAGCCGAAGCCAATCACTTCTGTATCGTATTCACCTTCTCCGGCAAATCGACCCTCCATCAGCCATTTTGCATAGCCTTCTCCATCGAAGTCATATTGATCACGCAGAAACTGCTTTACATCATCCGAGCAATGAGCCGTAATCCATTCCTCTGAATAGGTATCAACGTTCTCTCCTGGATAGAGCACTTCCATCAGGAACTCCTGAGCCTCGTAAAACTCGTCGCGGTCGTATCCTTCAATGGCGGCAAGCTGGTCATTACCTACGCTTACAAAACCCCACAACAGTTCTTGGCTGTTTTCTTCTGTTGCAACCTCTACATTCTCTGTTGCAGTTTCAACACTCGCATTACTCTGCGCCTTGTTTCCACTACAAGCAGAGAGCATCATGGCCGAAAATAAATAGATAAAATACTTCTTCATAGTTTTCTATTTAGATTTTTCAAATTTGATTGGTTCACCGTTCTCGAAAGTCTTGAACATTCTGGTAAGTTTCGGACCATCTGTGTCCTCGTAGTCATCAAGCACCAGTTCCGGAATATCTCCTCTTATGCTATAGATCTTCACAAAATGATGACCTGCTACCATCAGTTTGCCATCGAGCAAAGAAACAGGGTAGAGATACCTTGTGAACGAATAGATCCAAGGCTAACAATTTTTCCCTTCGAATCCGTTGCGAATATGGAAAATTTCCTTCTCTTCGCAAAAATATTATCGAATGAAGTTCATCGGCGCCCAATCCTCACGCTCTGGCTGATCGGTGGCAGCTGTGCCATGGAGCTTCTTCAGCAACCAAGCCATGTTGTTGGCCAGTGTGCGCATCGTTTGAAGTCCTTCCACGTCAAGACTTGTCTCTCCCTCGCCACAACCGTAAAGGATATTCCAATACTGTGAGGTGACAACAAGCGTGTTGGTCATCTGGAATGGCATGTTGAGCGACTGGAAGGCAGCCGAAGCACCACCACGGCGGCAAACGCATACACCTGCGGCAGGCTTGTTGGCGAAGGCACTGCTTCCTGCATACATCATTCGCTGCTGCAGACAGCATACAGGACCGGCTGGCTGACCGTAATAGGTTGGCGAACCGATGACAATGCCATCGCACTGCTCCATCTTCTCAATGACCGTGTTTACGATATCGTCATTGAAGTTACAGCGGTTATTCGCACACTTATCGCATGAGATACAGCCACGGACTGGCTTGGTTCCGATCCAGAAGATCTCACTGTCAATATCATGCTTGGCCAGCTGCTTGGCGATCTCTTCGAGTGCGACGTTGGTGTTGCCCTGACGACGGGGGCTTCCGTTGATAAGTAATACTTTCATAGTTTTTTATAATTTGTTATTTCTTTGTTTTTGTGACAAAATTTCTGATGTACCACTCAAACCACTCATGAATGTCCATATAGAAGTGATCCATTGAGCAGTGTTTAGTGAGTATATCCTGTGCTACATTGACGTAGGTTCCACAGATCATCTGGTTCACATAGTCTTTCACATAGAGCTTCTTGATAATCGGAAGCAGATCCTCTTCTCCCATATTCATACAATGAATGAGGGCAAAGCCGATAAGGGTGTGCGAGAAATAGCTCTTGTCATTAGCATCGAGCTTATCCATGGCAAAGGTAAGTATCTCCTTGAACCATTCTTTTGCCTCCTCCCTTAATTCTGGGTTATGCAAATAAATAGCACATACAGCCTCCAGAACGAGATTGTGGGCATAGTCATAGAGACCTGGCTCCTTGGCGTATGACATCAGCTTATCTAAATGACCGATACCGAGCTTCGCTACAGCCGGAACAAACGTCTCTACCAGATAATCGCCGAAATGATAGTCAAGACAACCTCCATCCTGACGTAATACTTCCAGCACCACTTCAAGGCTCTGGGCATCACCTACCTCTGACAATAGCCTTACAGCCTGCATCAGATTACAGTCATATCTGTCATCATTATCATAGATAGTCCCATCCTTATCGTAGGCATCATCATTGGTCTGGCCGATATGATACAGGATATACTGTTCAAAGTCTTCCTTGATACCGTCACGAGCTATGAAAGCATCTACGTCTTCCGATGCCAAGAGCTTAGGATCACTGCATGAGAGGACTTCCGCAATATCTCTGTTCTTCAGGTCCAATTCTTTCGGATATTCAGGATGCACCTGGTGGTACTCTACCTCATCGTCCGCTTCATCATCCCAATCTGTAAACTCTGAGTCATCAAACAGCGGTACATTCTTTTCGTAGTCCCAATCCTCCGGCTCATGGATGCTGTCCTGTGGGCCAAGACAGAAGGAGAACTCATCACCGAGATTCTTGCGCATGATAGGCAGATAGGTGCTTGCCTCCAGACGGTCGTTAGCCAACAGGCAATGCTTTCCGTCGGCATCACCGAAGTCATATTCTATCAGCTCCACCTCGTCATCATCCTCGGCAAGCACATACTGAGCAAGATCAAATTCCTTGCACGGTGCAATACCAGCATCCTCGGCAAAGCCTACAGCTCCCCATACCCAGTTATGAGCCTCTTCGTAGGCTACTACATGTGGGGTGAAGTTCTCTTCGAACAGATCAAGGAACTCATCGAACTCCTGTTCATCCATGCGAAGATGGTACGAGGCATCCTTTACACCCAGACAGTATTTGTCAACAAGATAAAGACCGCAGGTGTATTTGTCACCTGTATGCTTGCGAACTACCATCACCGTGCCTTCGGTAGAGTTCTCGAAGTCATGACTGAGGTAGCATTTATAGATCGGCACCTGTCTTACTCTCTCCTTCAGGAACCTTACAGGTGAGATAGACTGCTGCTGAGGTTTGGACTGTTTCTTTTTTGCCATATTTCGTTTATTACGTGTTATCTATTTTTTTAATCTAACACTACTTCAAGATCATCGTAGAAAATGCTTTCTCCGCTGGTGATACGAAATTGAAGCGGTTGATCTTCTGTGTCTGGCCAAGGTCTATGAACATGGATTTGACACCATAGACTGCAAAGCCTTGGTGTCATATCTGTATCATTTTGTTTAGGGCCTTACCCTTGGCCAGATCGTCCACGAGTTTGTCAAGGATGCGAACATCCCTCATGCGAGGATCATCAATCGCCTCAAGTTTGATACCGCAAACCATGCCTTTTATGTTCATTCGGTCTGGATTTTTGGCAGGAGCATGATCTATGAAGTCACCATACGAAGCATCACTTTCAAGCAATGCTTCAAGCTCCTCTTTGGAATAGCCCAGAAGCCACTTGGTGACCTCAAAGACCTCATCTCGTGTTCGCCCTTTCCTCTCTGCCTTTGCGATCAGAAGGGGAAAGACCTTTGTAAATTTCATTTCGAATACGTCCATATATCTTTCTGTAAGTGATTCATCTGCATCTTCGAGCGAGAACTCATAACGTTT
>JAZRVB010000189.1:0-1863 GCA_045598885.1 Bacteroidales bacterium | reverse complement strand
AGCAAAGGTGATGTGCTTTCTTCTGATGCTCACCTCCAGGACCTCTCTGGTATCTGGCAAAAGGTTTCATGGAGGTCATAGTTTCTAAATATTTGTCCATTTTCTGTTGTCTCACCTTCTTATTTCTAATGTAATATCCATGTATGACCTTCTTCCTTCGATGTAATCCGCATAGAGAGTTTCTGCATTACGTCCCTTGAGAATGTGGCATTTGCCGCACAGCTCGCAGTTATGCATACATTCCCACTTCTTTCGTACATACTCCAGACGCTCTTCTTTGGTTGATGTATCGATACTGGGCACAGTCATATTATTCGTTATAAATGGCAACCTTGATTACCCCATCTTCCTTGTTCTCGAATACACGATAGGCTTCCTCAATCTTATCAAGAGAATAACGATGAGTGATCAATGGGATAGTGTCAATCTTCCTTTCCTCGATGAGTCGGAGGATTTCCTCACAGTCACAACCATCCACACCACCCGTTTTGAAGGAGAGGTTCTTGCCATACATCTGAGGCAATGGCAAAATCTGTGGCTCGTCATAGAGCGCAACGACTGTCACGATGGCATTCGATCGGGCACATTGCCAAGCTAATTGGAAGGTTTCTTCGCCACCTGCTACTTCGAGCACACGGTCAGCTCCACCATGATCACTGTTCTTCAGGACAAAATCCTTGCATTCTTCTGGCGAAGTGACAAGAACATTGTGGTAGTGTGTCCTGATGAAAGCCTGTCGCTCTGCTGATTTCTCACAGACGATGATGCGCTTTGGATTCTTCAGCATACAGCAGAGTAAGGTACAGATGCCAGTAGGACCTGCTCCGATAATGAGTACCGTATCGTCTTCGGTAATCTCGGAGATGCGAGCTGCCCAGAATCCTGTAGCCAGCACATCACCTACAAACAGAGCTTGTTCGTCAGTCACATTGCCGGGAATGCGGTTCAGACCTTGACTTGCGAAGGGAACGCGGACGTATTCCGTCTGTCCACCATCAATACGGCAACCCAAAGCCCAGCCACCTTCAGGAGAGGTACAGTTATTGACGTAGCCATGCTTGCAGAAGTAGCATTCTCCGCAATAGGTCTCAACATTCACAGTCACACGATCACCTGGCTTGACATTCTTTACCTCGCTACCGACTTCTTCCACAACGCCTACCATCTCATGACCGACGGTAATTCCAGGTACGGCACGGGGCACGCTTCCATGCTTGATATGGAGGTCACTCGTACAGATGCTGCTCAACGTTACACGGACGATTGCATCTGTAGGTTCGATGAGCGTTGGTTTGGGTTTCTCGATCAGAGCGAACTTGCCCTGTTCAATATAAGTATATGCTAACATGATTCTTGCAATTTATAAGTCTTCTGGTTCCATCAACTTGATGCCATGATCTGCCAATAATTGAGCAAAGACTCCTTTGCCAGGGATAAGTGTCCTGCTGAAAGTGCCATCGTAAACCTGCTTGCATCCACAGCTTGGGCTTCTTGGTTGTAGGATGGCTTGTGTCGCTCCTTCCTCCAACGTAATCTCCAAGGCCGCTTCTGCTCCTTTGCGGAATTCAGCATCGACTGAAACACCTTCGGTATTCACTACCTTGCCATAGCAGATTTCCGCAGGCAGACGAGGGGTGGACAATCCTCCCATCTGTTCTTGGCATACAGGGATTACCTCATGATCCTTCACGAAGTCAATCACCTTCTGGCATCGGTTGTTGTCACCATTATATTTGCAGTTCTCACCCAATAGGCAGGCGCTTACGATAACTTTCATTCTTTGAGATTCGTTATTTCAGACAACTCGATTTTCACTAAAGAAATAGGACCACCATCTTGATCAGGCAAAACAGAATCGATTGT
>JAZRVB010000188.1:0-15041 GCA_045598885.1 Bacteroidales bacterium | reverse complement strand
ATGAAGACTCCCACTTCCCATGTCAAGAAAAGTCAGGGTTAACTCGCATAGTAAAGACCTACCAGGGTTAAGACATCAAAGTAGTCAACTGAAGGTAGGGTTAAGTATAAATCCAGTCAAGTTTTTTCAGGGAACTACAGTTTAATGCGTTTTTTGGGGGTTGTCTCACGCTTTTCTCAATGCAGAATCATAGCAGGGCATACGGTTCAAAGATCGTATGCCCTGCATTTATATTCCTACGTCAGTAAAAGAAGATCTCATAACCGACGTAGCTGTCATATAGTCCGCAGTGTGACGAGAATGTCTTGCCATAGGTTGCCTGGAAAGATTCGACGGTCATCGAGTCTATCGATATGCATTCGACACCTCCCATGATGTGGCTGGTCGTTTCACCAATGACTGATGTCTTGGTGTTGTGGACACTCGGGAAGATGTACGGTTTGGGAACATAGAAGTAGAAAGGATCTAGGCAAGTGATGCCCTTCTTCGGAATCATCTCGACTGTCACTGTACATGTTACAAACATGTTGTCGTAACTGAATGTTCTGACGTAACAGTTGTTGTCCGTCAATGCAGCTCTCGTTGCGCAAAGTGTAATTTCAATATCGACATAATTCCAGTCTTCTACAACTATTCCACCGTAGTTTCCCTGAATCGTATCTCGACATTCTACACCTTGGTTATCATAGTAGCGAATGACATAATCGAAATACTCCAGGCTCGACGGATGGATGGGTACAACAACGGTCATATCCACCTGTTTTGCTGAAGGAGGTGACGAAGCCTCAGAATCTACGGCGCAACTCCCCAACAAGAGCAGGCAGATGATGCTTGCAATCAAAAGAAAAACATTGTTCTTCATATATAATATATAAATTATGTACGCGCGTGCACGTCAGCCCTTACACTTCTTGTAAGCATTAGCCAACTTCACGTCATACTGGTTCTGTGCGTATGCCGGACCGTTGTATGCCTTGGCAAATGCTGCCCAGTTCTTCTTCTGCAAAGCATCGAGCATTACCTTGTTGCCATTGATGAACCTTGCGCTGAGCAGAAGCTGGTCAATCTCAGAGCGACACATCGCATCAACAAATCCCGCAACTGTCTTTTCACCGCAAGCCTTGTGGTTGAAACCCATAATCTGGAACATACCCCAACTTGCCGAGGCATCTGCTGCTTCACGGTTGATCTTCCTTGCACGCTCAAGGCGGTCATACTCCTTCACGCCACCCTTGTAGTGCGACTTTGTCCATTTCTCATAGACAATATCCTCGTTGTCTTTTACTACAGAAAGTGGATCGATACCCTGAGCCTTCAACTGCTTCCAGAAGATATGACCCTCAAAAAGGATGGCTGGCTTGTCATTGCTGAAGAAGCCGCCCCTTCCACCAGTCTCAACCATCTGCACTGCCTTCAATGCCTCTGGCTCACAGTCAAGGAGGCGAGCTGCCTTCTTGAAGTCCTCTTCATTGATGCCACGCATAGGCTTCTCACCCTGAAAAAGCAGAGCCTCCCATGTGCGATAGCCCACTATGCCGTCAGCCGTAAGACCATGGCTCTTCTGAAAGTCAATTACTCTGTCGTTTGTCTCGACATCAAATTCCTGGCTCTCTGCCAGACCCAAAAGTGAGCGAAGCAATCTTACTTCCTCACCTGTACTTTGATACTTTATAGTTTTCATTTTTGTACTTTATTGTTAATGGTTTGTGTAAGCTTGCGGATGCAAAGTTAGTTCCGAGAAACCGACCTTAACGAAAATAAAATCCGAACCATTACTTCGTGCGTGTGTTCGTCTTCCTGCAAAGGCTCGAACGTCACAACTCACGCACAAACGTCCAGTTCAGATATTCCTTCTGCCATCACAAACCAATTCTTCGTTACTTTGCCATCAAAAAAGGCAGAATAACAATGAAAACTATCCGTCATTCCCTAATACTGTTAGTGCTATTGGCATTCTCTGCATGTTCAACGCAACCAAGAGAATATCCATCAGGCAGATGGTATAGCGTACAGAACAGGTCAGACATCACTTTCGAGAACCACCACGACACGCTCACCGCCATTGTCCATCACAAGACATACACTGGCGATACCTGCTCCATTGCCTACCCTGTGGTAACTACCAACTACGGCTATTACATTCAGGCAGAAGACAGGATTCAGGTATTCTACAACACAGCCGAGGATGCCCTGTTTCTGTCCCCAGGTGGAGAATACAGGCGTAGGCCATGACTCTTCTCACGCACAAACAGCCACTTCAGCCATCAGTTTTTGCCAGGTGGCTACAACCCCGTAACTTTGCATCGCATTTCCAAAGAAGTGCAACGATGTAAGTTTGCAACGGCGGAAGCTGAAAAGCCGTCAGGTACAGACCTAAGAGATGCCCAGCTTGCTCACCTTTATATTCAGACGCGTCGAAGGGTCACGCAGAAGGTTTCTCCACATCTGTAACCATGAAACAGAGTAAGCAGAAACAATTTAAAACGAAAAGCAATTATGCCAATCAGTAAAGCACCTGCTAACGTCGCCATGAGTGCGATGCAGGCAATTCCATTCAACTCCATGATCGGTGGTCCGCTCAAAGCGTGTATCGAAGCCCAGGCAATGGCAGCTCAGACATCATGGGAGTTCATCCAGAACGTAGGTCTCAACGTAAATCCTGAGACAGGTCACAAGGAGGCAGTCAATGTGTCCTTCTCTTTCAATCAGGGCGGTCGCATGGTACAGCTCAACGTACCTCTGCTCACCATCGTTCCGATTCCTTACATTGCCATCCACAGTGTTGACATCAACTTCAAGGCTAACATCTCTGCATCATCTTCAAGTGTTAAGGAGAACAGTTCAAGCGAGAATATCGATGCCGGAGGCACTGCAAAGGCAAAGCTTAATCTTTTCCTCTTCTCTGTAGAGGCAGACCTTAAGGCCAACTACTCTTCAAAGAAGGACTCAAAGGCAACAGAGGAGTCAAAGTACAGTGTTGAGTCAACCATCGACGTCAATGTCAAGGCTGGTCAGGATTCTATGCCTGCAGGTCTTGCCAAGGTTCTTGAGCTTCTCGGCAACTCACTCGAAGTAGTTGATGCTAAGGGTGAACTCTCTGCCAGTGCAACTGAGCTTATGGGCGGTGAACGACTTGTGTTGACCTACAAGAATAACGCAGGTCTCTTTGATCCAAATTCTATTGCGCCTGACAATGGAAAGAAAATGGGTCGTGTAGAAAATGACAATTATGTCATCGACGAGATGCCTAACCCTTCAGAAACTGATAAGGAAACCAGTTACACCTTCAAGGCAGGCGAGAGCAGCGTAACCGTAAAGGTTAAACACAACCCTAAGAAGGATGTGACTTCACCTCAGGCATAAGTCACCCTTGTAAAACAACTCCCGGGGATGCGGTAACCACTCCGCATCCCTTTTCCTCGAAAACTCACAATAATACAGCATATTAACATTAACAATTAAGCAGAGATACATTACAATGGCACAATTACATTCAATCATAGGATCCATCCTCCGCGACATCATATCCGCACAGCACGAGGCAAACCTGTATTCCTATTCACTCATCGAAGCCTACGGCAAAGATGGCAAAGTTCGTGACTTCCAGTTGCCGAGCGTAGCCATCAGCGACATGGAGCTGGATCTGAAGTACGGTGTACTCAGTTCTGAGGCAAAGGCAGAAGAATACAACATCCGCTACGGCAAGCTGCGTCAGTTCATGCATGAGCTTTGCAAGGGCTGCGCCAAGGTAGCCATACAGACAGGCGTAGATCAGTTGGTCAAGAGAAACGCATCCAAGGACATCTCACTATCTCGGGAATACCGTACGTTCTTCGAGAATCTCAACGAAGACACAAAATCCTATAACGAGCTGGTCACATACCATACGAAAGCTATGATGGGTACATTCTCAGGTGTGCTTGACGAAATCGTTGACGGTGAGACTGGAACCTTGAAGAAAGATGCCATCCTCGAACGTCTGATGTCTTCCGTAAATAAGAAGATGCTGTATGATCCTGACCTCTCGCCGTTCTTCGAGAACGAAGGAGGCAGCCAGCAGCGCATCGAGATTGCCGACTGCATCCGCAAGGCACTCAACACCTATGTGCAGATTGAGATTAAGGACGTGGACTTCAAGCGTACCAAGTCCTTCCCACAGCTTGATGTTGCCGTCACATCCGACAAACTGGCAAAGATGCCCGAAGAGTCAATCCATACCTTCAAGCTGAAGTTTACCCCGACTACAGGTTCCGTCGTTCCGTCAGAGATTGATGACGAACTCGATGACTTCATCAACCTCTGATAATAGGGAAACAAAGTAGAAACGACTAAAAAACATAGAATCATGAAAGAAAATGACAACAACGCGAAGAAGTCAATCTCTCGCACCAGCAGCCAGGTGATGGATCTCCAGCAGCTCATAGCAGGTCCGCTCATCGCCACCGTAGAGGCAGATGCCATGTCGGCACAGCGATATTATTCCTACCTGATGAAGATAGCGTTCGAAGACTACGATCCTGCCACCAATTCGGCATCAAAGCTCCGTATGCTCACGTTCAATTATTTCGACAATGATGCAAACGGACGCAGGGAGCAGACCGTCAGCATACCGCTCTTCACTATCGTTCCATTGCCTCTGTTACAGATCCAGGAGGCAGACTTCGATTTCGACATCAAGATTGTGGATTCCATTACCGAAGCCACGGAAGACAAGTTCTCTTACGAGAATGGTGCCATCGAGGAGGGACATGAGGAACCTGCATCGCTGAAGATGCGTGCCTCGCTTGCTCCGCAAAGTGGACAGAAGAAAGGCGACATGCAGCAGAACTTCACGGCAAACATGAAGGTGCACGTCAAGATGCGACAGGCAGACATGCCGGCTGGACTCTCTAACCTCCTGCATCTTGCTGCCAACAACATGTCGATACAGGAGGCAGCACCCAAGAAGGGAAAGGTAGAACCAACAGACGAAAAGAAGGAGAATAGTGACAATGGACAATAACAAGACCCCACAGCCCCAGACCCAGCAGTACGGACAGACACTGCCGCCTCAGAAGGCAGGACTGAAATGTCCTCAGTGCAGCACGTTCATCGAGACTAACATGTATCAGATCATTGCGGCTCGAAGCCTTGTGTGTCCATCATGCGGTCTGGTGCTCAACATTGACCCTGTCAAGTCGCGAAAAGCCATCGATGCACTGAAGAAGGTACAGGCTGCACAGGAGAACCTCGACAAGAAGAGTCATTTCGGCTGATAAATGAGTGGTAAATGTCAGGAAAAGGGGGGTGGAATAATGGTAATTTGATGGAAATTATGCATCTTTATCAAGAAATGGCATGTAAAATTTGGCAGATTCAAAATTTATTACTACATTTGTACCCGAAATGTATACATTACAATAATGAGCAAAAATGTCAAAGCCAACCATCTATCTTCAATATCATCACGATTGTCTGCTTCGTGGTGTGGGTGTTCGGCGCTCATTATTGCCCCCCCCCCCATTCTATCTCAGAATTGGGTACTAAATCCCTATTTACATTCGCTACATCCTGTCTAAATATAGCGAGGCGTTTCCATGCGTCTCGCCATTTGTCGTGCCTATATGTGAAACAACAAACATAAATTATTAACAATAAAAACTTTCAACTACAATGAAAAAGAAAACCTACGAGCAACCTCAAATCAGTATCATCGAGGTGAAGGCAGCAGACATCATATGCACAAGTGGCGGTTTTAACGACGGCCCAATGACAATCAACGGTGGCGATGACCTCCTTTTAGACGAAGAAGACTGGTAAATCACTAACATCAAAAAAACAAGAAAGACAATGAAGAAGATTTTTTCTATTGCCAGCGCTTTGATGTTGGCACTCAGCATGGGTATGACCTCATGCTCTAACGATATTGACGAAGTTGTAACCGAGCAAGCTGCACAGCAGCCAGAGATGCACAAGCTGTACCTCTCTGCCAGCGTTCCACAGACGCCTGAGACACGCTCATACGTAGAAGGTGTAGCGGGTAAGGAGGATGCCATCAATATTACAGGATGGAAGGATGGCGATGTCATCTATGGTCTTTATCAAATTGTGACAGATGACCGTGGTTATGCAAAATATGGACCAGTTGGAAAATTAGCTTTCTCCTTCAATGGTAGCACCAATGAGTTTGTATCAGATGATACCTCTATTACCAACGATAAGATAACGTATTTTGTGTATGGTGACTTTGACCTCACCAAAGATGACTCATATTATGCTGATTATGGGGATGGTGACCCTACTATTAAAGATATGTTTTATCTGAATAACCCAGTGACAGTTGACGTTGCTAATAACTATGCCAACATCCCTATGTGGGGTGCTGCGAGTGTAAATAGTGAAGGCAAGCTTACTACCGACATGCAGTTGGCTGGCGATATGGCATTCTTGTGCTTGCACAACAGCAGCAGTGCGTCAATAGATGTGAGAATTGGCATAGGTTCACAATATATTACATCGTTCACCGATTTTGAATTTCTTAGTTACGTATCCCCTTCCTTGTATTTTTACTGGAATGGTTGCAAAGATACCGATAGAACAAAAGCCGCGGTCACAACAATTGCTGCAGGTGAAAAGGCATATCTGCCAATCATGTACGATACTAGTAGTATAGAAATTAAAGTCTTTATAGACGATGAAGCTGATCCATTTGCCTCAAAGCAGCAGAAGGCATTCACCCCTGGCAAGATTTATAAGTTGAACTACACAGGAGAATAAGCTACTATTGCCTCGGAGAAGGCAGTGAGCAATGATACTGAAACATGCACCCATCGGCAACGGTTGTCGGTGGGTGCATTGTTTGTATATTGTGACTCATATTCAAGTTTATTTAGCTACCTATCCTATGTGTTTTGGCTCTTAAATAGTACAGTTGCACTGAAAAAGATGCCGAAGAAGATAAATATTAGTCATAAAAGTTGGTTAATTGAGAAAAAAGCGTTACCTTTGCGGTCGGAAAAAAGTTGGTTTATTCCGACTTGAATTTGAAGATTACATCAATGAAAGAGATTGTATATCAGATAATAAGGACGCAGATAACTCGCAGTAAATACGGCGAGGTGTTTATGGTGTCTTCTTTCCCCAAGTACAACGTAGAATACGTAACCAAGCTTTTGGCTATTTTTGAGAAAGAAGGCATTATATCGCGCATTGCAAAAGGCATATATGTAAAGGCACGAAAGACCCCATTTGGAATACTATATCCAACGGCTACAGAGATCGTCGTCCAGATTGCAAAAAGGGATAAGGCAAAGGTAATTCCTACCGGGCAAACGGCAGAGAACAAGCTTGGCTTCTCAACACAGATACCGATGAACACAAGTTTCATTACGTCTGGCACTCCACGCCAATTAAAGTTTGGAGGAAGAACCGTGACCCTGAAGCATGGAGTACCAAAGAATTTCGCATACAAAGGGAAGCTGATGCCAGAACTCGTACAAGCCTTAAGAAGCATTGGCGAGAATAACATTACGCCAGATGACGAAAAGCGAATCTCTTTTTTGCTGTCTCAGAATCCGGAAGAGTCCACTTTTGAGCATGATCTGTTATTGGCTCCAGTATGGATCAGACAATTAATCACGAAAAACAAACCAGCTAAGAACAATGAGTAAATGGATAGACTTTCCCATTGCGGAAAGAAAAGTAATGATACAGCGTGTAGTCAGCGAGCGCAACATTGATGAGGCTTCGGCAGAAAAGGACTGGTGGGTTACAGCCGTGCTCTATGCGTTGTTTCACACAAGTGTGTCAGAGTATCTGTTGTTCAAAGGAGGAACAAGCCTGAGTAAAGGGTGGGACATCATAAACCGATTCAGTGAGGATATTGACCTTGCTCTCGACCGCAGTTTCTTCCTCAATGTCAGGGGAGAGAAATGTGCACATTGCACCAGCAACACACAGATACATCATCTTAGAGAAAAAGGACAGGACTTTATTTTGGGCGACCTCAAAGAAGAACTAACGAACAAGTTGGTTGAAATGGGATTGAAGAGCGTTGCCGTAGTTGGAGAAAATGAACTGACTGATGAAAATGGAGAACCCGTAAGGCTTGACCATGACAAAGATCCGAGCGTCATCTTTGTCAGATACCCGTCTCTCTATAGCGGCAACGAGTCGTATGCAACACCAGAGGTCAAGATAGAGATAAGTGTATTATCTATGGCTGAACCATTTGAAATGAAACTTATCTCATCATTGATCTCCCAGGCATTTGCCAAGGATGGTATAACCGTAGATGACGATTATACTATGCATATTAAGACCGTCAGTCCTGCACGCACATTCTTGGAGAAGGCGTTCCTGTTGTGTGAAGAGTTTCAGAAGGACAAACCGCGCACCAGACGTATGACTCGTCATTTCTATGACCTGGAGAAGCTGATGCGAACGGAATATGCGGAAAAGGCGCTGAATGATGCAGAACTATACAAGGAAATAGTAGCCCACAGAGAAAAGTTCTATCATGTCGGCTATGTGGATTACGCCAAAGAAATGCCATCGGCAATAACAATCCTTCCTCCAGAGGAATTTCGGGCAAACTACGAGTCCGATTATAAGGAGATGCAGAGGAGCTTCATCTATGCAGACTCACTATCATTCGAGGAATTGATGACGAAGATTAACGAGCTACAGCAAAGGTTCAGAGCAATAGAGCTGTAACCTTTGGCTGAATATTCTGCTCTCCTACAGGTCGGATATTAAGAGATTTATAGGTTCAAACATATTGCACCCATCGGCACTTCATTGCTGGTGGGTGCACTTGGTTATATGCAAACCATATAGCAATGGAGTTAGTTGTGTGATCTGACACAACTCACGCACAATTGGGCATATCGGATATTGATTTTGCCAGACCAAATTAGGCACTGCTTAATACGTGCGGTGACAGTACCGTACTTTTCAAGCAGCTTCTTGGCGATGTCACGAGCCTGAGCAATTTCGGTATGCTTTGTATAATTTCTCCTAATATCCGATACCGCCACCTTTCTTCTTCGCATAATTCAAAAAGTTAGGTCTTGCAGGAGCACGCCAGCCATTGGTGACTTCTGAACCATCCCAATTGGTAAGGGTGTCAGCCGCACCATTGGAACCGCCAGAACTCATGACAGGGTGTACTCCACCAAGGTATTCGTTGAAAGCGCTGACCATTCCCTGGGTTATGCCGCCAATCCCATCCACCATCTGAGGTGTGCGCCATTCAGCCATGTTCTTCTGCATCGGACGATAGCTTACCCACTTGATGCCACCTAGCAAATCATTGATAGCTCTGGTGCAATTCACCTCTACAGCAGGATTGATGTTGAGTTTGCGAGCCATGGAGAGAATACCACACAGGACAATGTTGATCTGCTGCGGATCGTCATAATCATTCTTGCCAGACTTGCCAAACTTCTGGATCTCATCTCTTGCAGCAAGGATACACTTGTCGAGCAAAGTTGTCTTGGCATTTTCTTTGGCTTCTGCCTCACGTCTTGCCTTTTCCTCCTGTGCAAGTCTCTGTCTCTTTTGGTCTTCGAGAATAGCATCCCACGTACTTACCATTTCAGGATATGACCAGATCAGATTCCAACGTGCAGAAAGGTCATTGTAGTTGTGTTCCGCAATGTTTGCACGTTGGTTAGCCTCGTTGCGCTCCTTGATGAGAGCATACTTCTCGTTACGGAGTTGAGTTACAGCATTCTCATCCATGGAGGAGATCTTCGCTATGAGATCCTGGTTGGTGGAGTTGAGTTGAGTAACCTGACTATTCAGATCCTGGTTCTCCTTGGCTAACCGCTCATTCTCCTTGATCAGTTTTGAGAGTTCTCCTTTATAGTATTTATAGATGTTCCTGCATAGCTCAGTTACTTGGGTGTTGTGATTGGTCTTGCTGATGCCGAGGTTCGTCTGCATATCAGTGAGTGCCTGACGGATGTTTCTCATACGCTCCTCGCGCCATTTCTTCTGACCCATCTGCGGAATTGGCTTGCCTAATTCATCGTCAATTTTCGTCAGAGCTGTTTTAAGAATGCCGTCAATGCTCAACTGCGGAATCTTCAGCTCCTGCTCGGAAACAGAAGCAAGATTCTTGTATAGCTCTTTGAGATTAGCATCCTGTTCTGCCAGTTCCTTTTTGCGTTCTGCCTCCTTCGTCTGCTGTTCAAGTTCAGCTTTCTTGTCATAAAGGATGCTGATGGCAGACTGTTTCTCTTCAAGTCTCTCCTTGGAAACACGCTCTGCTTCGAGGATATTCTTGTTCTTGTGGATATGATCAAGCTGCTCCTCAAACGGCAAGTCTTTGATGCATGTACCACGTTCAAGACCGTACTTGTGACCAACCTCATTGTAGTAGTCAGTATGTAGCTGGCTGTAGGTCTTCATTACCTCAAACTTGGTCTCTCCGAAGACTCTGGCGTATGAGACACATTCCTTCTCGTCCTTCGCCTTTTCTGTTTTGGTGTAATTTCCCTGCTCCTCTTTAGATAACTTCTTCCATTGCTTGGACGAAAGTACTTCCTTAGGATTGTCTTTCTTTACATAGACAGAAGTCTTGCGACCACGAGTCTTGACCTTAGCTACAGGGATGATCTGAACCTGCGCATGGGGAGTAGTTTCGTCAAGATGTACGTCAAAACCGATGATGTTTTCCGCTCCATAGCGACGGCTGACAAAGTCGTATGTATCCTTTGCCCAGTTCTCGATTTCGGCTTTGCGTCTGATGTGGGCATTACTTTTTTGAAGAGTCAGATCTACATCCTGGTCACCGTAAGCAAGCTTGTGAAGCACATCATGATTGCCACCGAAGATGATGGTAACGGTGCAGTTCGGGCTGTTGTCTGCAATGACATCCGGGCGGTCTTTCTCGTAATAGGGAGAGAAACCGAGTTCATCCAGACGGTTCTTTACACGCTCATGAAGGGGGATGGGATTTGATCCTAATTCCAAAGGTTTTCTTGTGGAATCGAGCTCAAAGTTCAACTTCTTGCGCGTGTAATCATAATGATTGTTGGTGTCCTGGTTCTTGCGCTGATACATGTTCTTGTCCCATCCGCGGCGTTCAGGTTCTGAACCTTCTGCTGCGGAAAAGGACTTGGCAGGATTGCCTACATGTATTGATGCGCGTGGAGTATTATCCATTTTTGAAGTTCGATTTGAGCTCGCCAGTGCTACTGGTGATGCGGTTATTGACGAAAGGGAATGGAATATAATGGAACATTGCAGGTCTCGGGTGCAAAACTAGAGTGGAGGGTCAAGGGAGAGAGTCACTCCCTTGCATCTGCCTTACAACTGGCAGAATGATTACAAGGAAGGTAAATCCCTCGGAGAGCATAATGGGACTTTTTAAGGGAACCGACGCAGTGGTGATTCTAAAAGTCCATATTATGTTATGGGGATTATAACGCTAATCCCTTCGTTCCCCGACGACCCTCCAGACTGGTAGGGCATTACAATAGTGGCAGAACCATCTGCTGAACGTGCCGCTTAGCGAGTCCATTCTTTGTCTCGGAGATAGACAAAGAGGTAACTGCGATAGCCGTTTCTCGCTACGAGTTGCTGGGCATAGGCATATGCTGACGCTCGCTCAGTTGCAGACAGTCGCTTCCAGACATCGTATGCCTGAGATTCGTTGTCTCCTGTCTTGTTGTACAGGTCTCGAAGCATTGCAAACGAACGCTCGGTTTCGCTGCGGTCGCTCGTTTCGTTAGCGACTTCTGGCGGTTTTATGATGTCGGCACTGCCAGCAGACTCGTCATCGGTCGAAGCGACATCTGAGCCCTCAGACGAATCATCGGCATCAGACTCTTCGTTACTGTCGCTACTGTCGTTGTCCCCAGTTGAACAGTTATCCTGCCCAGCGGCTGCATCCGACTTCTGCTTCTTGTTCTTTGACTTGCCCTTGGCAGATTTGCCTTGGGCGTTGCTGCTGTTGGTCTCGCTCTGCTTCTGCTTGGCAGCACGGAAATTGTTGAGATCAGCCACGAACAGCTGATACAGCACTTCCATGCCACCGTCAGCGAATGTCTCTGCCTTACCCTCAGTAAGGCTTCGGTACAAAGCCTTGACCATCGCTCCAACGTCAGAGTTGGAACGACCGCACAGGACCTCGGTGTATTTGAGGTCGAGTGGAAGATGTGTGATCTTCATCATCTTGCTACGGAAACTAAAAGGTTAAACATAGGGGTTAGTGAATATCCTCGCTCTCATCCTTTGCTGGGATGCGGTTGGCGCGAACCCATGCAAGGAGTTCCATGCGCTCAAAGAGGATGAGCTTGCCATGAGGCTTGTAGTATGGAATCTCGTGTGCGCTCGTCAACTTGTACAGAGTGCTGCGAGAAATTCCAGTATAGAGCGATGCCTCTTCAAGTGTGAGTACATCCTTGCCGTTGCGAAGGACGTTCTCCAGGTTATCGACACGCTGCTTCAACAGAGCGACCTGCTTGATCAGGGTCTCTGTCTTTTCGATATTGCTGATAGAGTACATAATATCAAAGGTGTTGTGCCATTGGTCAGATGGCTGTTGTCGCTGGCATTCTGCCTGACCGATGCAAGAATGCATAAAGTAATCCTACCCACCCACCGCTACACGTCGCTACTCTGGCATGTTGGCCTTGACCTCATGCCACTTGACATAGCCGGCTGCGGTGTCGGTCTCGGCATGCTCGTTCATGAAACGACGTATGTCAGAGAGGGCGTAGACATTCTTGCGACCGAACTTGCGGTGGCAAAGCAGTCCGTGCTTGTGCCATGACCAGAGCGTGCTGTCGCATACGCCGAAGATGTTCTTCACTTCCTCGGTTGTGAGGAACTTCTCTTCGGCTTCGTCTTCCTTGCGCTGCTGGGTTTCCTCGGCGGCATGGTTCTCCAGTGCTCTTTGGATAATGGTATCTGCAAAGCGCAGGAGATCGCCCGAAGAGACAACGAGCATGACGTTGTTGCCAGAGTTGATGATTTCGTTTAACTCCATACTTATATTTAATAGAGGTAAAACACTGCGCTGTCTCACTCACATCTCAGGGTGCTCTGAATCCGACAGCTTCAGGAAAAAGAAACACCGCCAACTTCGCTGAGAACGAAATTGACGATGCAAAGATACATATATAGCAAGGTTTTTGCAAGAAATTGGTTTACAACGCTTTGCACACTCATTGCGTACGCAATAAACGCAATGTAACGCAATGAAAATAAATTGCCAGATTGGTATTTTTTAGCGGAAACAAGGTTATCTATGGGACTGAGGAAACAATCGGACAGATAAGAAATTTAGAGAGGTTGAGTAGTGTCTTTGAGGGCGAAAGGATAACAATAAAGGCACGTCTCTGTGGTATCGCCACAAAAACGTGCCTTTATGTGATTCGGATATTATTTTTGTTCTGGAATGACCTTATCTATTACAGCGAATGCCTTTTCTAATTCGTCCCTGAACTCAGCCCTATCGAACATGTCTTTCTGTCCTGCTCCCATTGTGGTGGTTCTGAGTTTTGACATGTAAGTCTGGAATGTCCTAAGAGATGGAATGATAGGCTCCAGTTTGGGATATTGCAGTAGCAACGCATTTCGATACAAGGTCGCATTGCCAGCATCCTCCTTGTCAAGGTGTTTGCGAATCACCAGTGCCTTGTTGAGGTAGGCTAAATCCCAGCCTGAATGGTTTTCCTGAATATGCTCGCCTATCACATTGATCAAAGCTTCCTTTTTCTCCAATGGGCATCTGAGGAGATTCGAGAATGGCAGATAGGTTACCGTGTCATCCTCTTCTTTTGGCTCCAGATCAGAAGGAGCAACATCGGGTGCTGGCGGTTCAGTTAGCTCTTTGATTGTAGCCTCTGCCTGTTCTCGTTCGAGTCGTTGCTTCTCTGCATCCTCTTCAGCTTTCCGACGAAGTTCATTTTCATGCATGGCGAGTTGCTCTGCTTTCTCTGCCCTTGCTTCTTTCTCTGCAAGAGACTGGGCAAGCATTTCTTCCCTGATCTTGAAAATCGCCTCTGCAACGGCCTTTTCCTTTTCAGCTTCCATAGATCTGCGTTCAGCCTCCATCGCATTGCGGTTAGCCTCTTGTGCTTCGCGTTCAGCTTTCTCCGCTCTGATACGCTCTTCTTGGAGAAGTGTCTGTTCGTGAGCCTTATTCTCTGCCTCGATGTCCTTGTCCAGGTCTGGCTTTATCCATCCGAGCACATCACCACCTTCGAGCTTCTTTCTCGGCAAGAGAATGGGCAAGCATTTCTTCCTTGGTCTTGAAAATTGCCTCTGCAACAGCCTTTCCCTTTTCTGCTTCCATAGATCTGCGTTCTGCCTCTTTTGCTTTAAGTTCAGCTTCCTGCGCTCTGATACGCTCTTCTTGGAGAAGTGTCTGTTCGTGAGTCTTATTCTCTGCCTCGATGTCCTTGTCCAGGTCTGCCTTAATCCAACCGAGAACGTCACCATCTTCGAGCATCTTGCTCGTATGGTAAAAGTCATCCCATTGCTCTTTGGTTCTGTAGCCAGCCTTGATACTGGTCTTTACGGCACCTTTGGCAACGAAAGCACAGATCTTGCGATTGATGAAACTGAGATTCTTCTTGTCATTGGCAAACTTTTCGTTGAGAGAGAGACAATAGCTTCAAAGAAGTCTCCATAGAATATCCAGCTGAGAAGGACACCGGCCTTTGGAGAGGCATCTTGTTTGAAGTCATTGATGAGCTTGTTTGCCAGAGATGAGCCTTCCACAAGTTCTTCAAGATGATTCAGGTCGTATGTCGATAGCTGTAATGAAAGAGTTTTCCATTTCTTGACCATCGAAGGAAGTAACATCAAAACGTCCTGATATACGTTGACCAATGGCGCACCGTCATTCTCGTACATGCCTTTCTCGAACACCTTGCATTCCAGAAGATGCTCATTCCGCCATGTTAGGACTTCTGCCTTGAATGCCTCAAACTTTTCCTGATTCTCTTTTCTACTCATAAACAGGTTTGCCATAAACGAAAAAACGAGCCCCAACTGCAAGCAGGAAGAGCTCGATTTCATCTTGTTTATAGTGCAGATGGGTG
>JAZRVB010000187.1:0-2875 GCA_045598885.1 Bacteroidales bacterium | reverse complement strand
AAGGCAACAGGTGCTCCAATCACCATGCCTGTCGGCGACCAGGTTAAGGGTCGTCTGTTGAATGTCGTCGGTGAGACCGTCGATGGTATGAAGACCCTTTCGAAGGAAGGCTCCTTCCCTATCCACCGCGAGCCACCAAAGTTTGAGGAACTCAAGACTTCTCAGGAAGTTCTCTTCACCGGTATCAAGGTCATCGACCTCCTCGAGCCATACCTCAAGGGTGGTAAGATCGGTCTCTTCGGTGGTGCAGGTGTAGGTAAGACCGTGTTGATCATGGAGCTTATCAACAACATCGCTAAGAAGCACAACGGTTTCTCTGTCTTCACCGGTGTAGGTGAACGTACTCGTGAGGGTAACGACCTTCTCCGTGAGATGATCGAGTCAGGCGTTATCCGCTATGGCGAGAAGTTCAAGGAAGGCCTCGAGGAAGGCAAGTGGGATCTCGACTCTATCGACTACGAAGAGGTTGCCAAGTCACAGGCTACCCTCGTGTATGGTCAGATGTCTGAGCCACCAGGAGCACGTGCTTCGGTTGCCCTCTCTGGTTTGACCGTCGCTGAGTCGTTCCGTGATTCTGATGCCATCGGTACTTCGAAGGATATCCTCCTCTTCATCGATAACATCTTCCGTTTCACCCAGGCAGGTTCTGAGGTTTCGGCGCTGCTCGGCCGTATGCCATCAGCTGTAGGTTATCAGCCTACCCTTTCTACCGACATGGGTAAGATGCAGGAGCGAATCACTTCTACCGTCAAGGGTTCTATTACTTCGGTTCAGGCCGTTTACGTTCCTGCCGATGACTTGACCGACCCTGCTCCAGCTACCACCTTCTCGCACCTCGATGCTACTACCGTACTTTCGCGTAAGATCACCGAGCTCGGTATCTATCCAGCTGTAGACCCATTGGATTCTACTTCACGAATCCTCGATCCAAATATCATCGGCGAGGAGCACTACAACTGTGCACAGCGCGTTAAGCAGATCCTCCAGCGTAATAAGGAGCTGCAGGATATCATCGCCATCCTCGGTATGGATGAGCTCTCTGATGAGGATAAGCAGACCGTAAACCGCGCTCGTCGTGTTCAGCGATTCCTCTCTCAGCCATTTACTGTGGCAGAGCAGTTCACCGGTGTGAAGGGTGTAATGGTCAACATCGAAGATACCATCAAGGGCTTCAACATGATTATGGACGGTGAGGTTGACTACCTGCCAGAGCAGGCATTCCTCAACGTAGGTACCATCGAAGAGGCTATCGAGAAGGGTAAGAAGTTGATGGAGGCAGCTAAGGGTTAAAGCCTATGAAACTCATTATTTATTCCCCAGAGAAGACCGTGTTCGACGGTGAAGTAGATGTTTGTGAGGTGCCAGGTACCAAGGGACGTTTCACCATCCTCAAGGACCACGATTCCATCATCACCACGCTGCAGCCGGGCAATATCCGCTATGTCATTGGCGGCGAAGAGACTCTTCAGCCAGTGACCGGCGGTTATGTAGAGGTGCATAGTAATATCATTTCAGCCTGCGTACAGCTATGATGTTGTGGATTGAAATACTGATAGCCTGCTTCATTTTCTTCGAATCAGTGGTTGTCAGCATCTACAATCTTCTTCAGAAACAGAATCCTGAGCTCACGATGTGGGTAGTCATGGGTTCGAAGCTCCTGAAGATCCTCTTCACCGTGGGTGCCATCTTCCTGGTGCCACGGTTCACAGAGATTCCGATGAAGACATTCGCGCTGGTCACAGTGGGCGTCTATTTCATCAGCATTCTCTTCGAAACAATATTCTTCCTGAAAAAGAATAAGCAAAATGATAACAAAAAACAATAAGGTCTGGACGTTCGTCGCTTGTCTGCTGCTTGCAGTCGGCTTGCTCCTCCCCTCTTCACTCAAGGCTCAGGAACCGGTAGAACCTACCCATCATGAGGCCGAGGCTGAAGAAGGTCTGGATGTCACAGCTATGATCTTCGAGCATGTAGGCGACTCGTACTACTGGCACATCACCGACATTGGCGAGACTTCTATCGCCTTGCCTCTGCCTGTGATCCTCTACAGCCATCAGACGGGTTGGCATGTATTCATGTCGAGCAAGTTCCACCACGGCCACGAGGCTTACGAAGGCTTCCACATCGCTCACGAGGGTGAGGAATATGCCGGTAAGATCGTCGAAGGCATAGGCGGTGGCGAGTATGTCCGTCCGTTCGACCTCTCTATCACAAAGAATGTAGCCGGATTGCTGTTGGCAAGCATCGTCCTCTGCTGTCTGATCCTCGGGTGCGCCCGCTGGTATAAGAACAAGGATGGTAAGGCCGAGGCTCCTAAGGGCTGCGTCGGTGCGATGGAGATGCTGGTAAGCTTCGTCTACAATGACGTCATCAAGCCAAACATCCCAAAGAACACTGATCGCTATGCTCCTTACCTGCTCACAGCATTCTTCTTCATCTTCTTTGCCAACCTCACAGGTCTGATTCCTGGTTCGGCCAACCTGACGGGTAACATCGCAGTCACCTTGTGTTTGGCACTCTGCACCTTTGTCATCGTAAATATCTATGGTACAAAGGCCTACTGGCAGGAAATCTTCTGGAATGTCGAGCTCCCTGCATGGCTTCGTCCTATCATGGCAGTCATCGAGTTCATCGGCATCTTCACCAAGCCATTCTCACTGACCATCCGACTCTTTGCCAACATCCTCGCAGGCCACGCGGCTCTCTTGGGTGTCCTCAGCGTCATCTTCCTGACTGCCATCAGCATGCCAGGTGTCGGCAACGGCATCATGTCGGTAGTGAGCGTCCTGCTCGGTATCTTCCTCGACTGTCTGGAGCTCCTCGTAGCTTTCATTCAGGCATTTGTATTCACCATGTTGTCAAGCATTTACATTGG
>JAZRVB010000186.1:0-3255 GCA_045598885.1 Bacteroidales bacterium | reverse complement strand
GGAAATCTGCGCGTTAATGCTATCATTGACCGTTATCTGGAGCATTCGCGCATCCTGATCTTTGCCAATGGTGCAGATCTGGAACATCCGGAAATAATTGAAGAAGATGGGTCGCACAGAAATTATAAAGTTTATGTGGGTTCTGCGGATTGGATGCCTCGAAATCTGGATCATCGCATTGAGGTTTATACGCCTGTGTATGATGCGGATATCAAGCGTGAGGCGAAGCTGATCGTGGAGCTGGGATTGAAGAATGAGAAGGGAGTCTTGCGATCGCAGGAGGAACTTTATAAGCATTATAACAAATAACATTAAGAAAAATAGTGTACTATGATTCCTGAATATCAGAATGATTCATTCAACTTGGCAGCCATCGACATCGGTTCGAACGCTGCACGATTGCTCATCAAGAGCGTGACGAAGGAGGAAGATGGGACGTTGCAGTTCCAGAAGTTGCAGTTCGTGCGTTTCCCCTTGCGATTGGGTTTAGATGTGTTTTCCCAGGGCAAAATCAGCAAGGAGCGCGAGATGCAGTTCCTGCGCATGATCAAGGCCTTCCGTCAGCTGATGATTATATATAATGTGGTGGATTTCCGCGCGTGTGCCACCTCGGCGTTGCGCGATGCAAAGAACGGTCAGAAGATCATCAAGCGCATCAAGCACCTGACGGGCATCAACATTGAGATCATCAGCGGCGAAGAGGAGGCTCGCACCATCTACGACAACCACATAGAGAAACTGCTTGTGTCATCTGCCAGCGCGGAAGAGGGCGGCAAGTCATATCTCTATGTGGATGTGGGTGGCGGTTCGACGGAGGTGAGCTTCATCACGGGCGGAGAGCTGAAAGCAAGTAAGAGCTTCAATATCGGAACGTTACGATTGCTGAGCGGCACGGTAAGCCTCGACTCTATCACTGCTATGTGCGATGAAATCTGCACGATGGTGGCTGGCCAAACGGAGGTGGAGATCATCGGATCGGGCGGCAATATCAATAAGCTCTACCGCCTTGTGCCGAAGAAGGCAAAGCTCAAGGATCGAATCACGTTGCCACAGTTGGTAAAACTTTTCGGACAGCTCTCATCGCTCACCGTCGAAGAAAGAATACGTGAGTTTGACTTGCGTCCTGATCGTGCCGATGTTATTGTGCCGGCGGCGCAGATCTTTATCGCCATTGCTCACGCCATCGGATCAAATGCTATACTTGTGCCAACAATAGGATTATCGGATGGCATTATCAACAAATTGGCCAACAGTAATATTTAATTCTATATGGAAACTATTTATTTGTGTTTCGTTATTTTTCTCTTCGCCCTGGCCGTCTTTGACCTGATGGTAGGCGTGAGCAACGATGCCGTAAACTTCTTAAACTCAGCCATCGGTGCCAAGGCGGCACCATTCCGCACGGTGATTATCATTGCCGCCATCGGTGTATTCTGTGGTGCGGCGATGAGCAACGGTATGATGGAGATTGCGCGTCACGGAATCTTCCGTCCGGAGCAGTTCTTTTTTGAGGATCTGATGTGGATTTTCCTCGGCGTGATGATCACGGATATTGTGTTGCTCGATATCTTTAACTCGTTAGGAATGCCGACATCGACCACCGTTTCGATGGTGTTTGAGTTGCTCGGTGGCACCTTCATGCTGGCCATCGTCAAGCTCATCAACGACCCAACCGGCACGCTCGTTCTCGCCGACCTGGTCAATGGTGAGAAAGCGCTCTCGGTCATCATCGGTATCTTTGTGAGTGTGGCCATTGCGTTCACTTTCGGTGCGATCGTGCAGTACCTTACCCGACTGCTTTTCAGCTTCAATTTCCAGAAGAATCTGAAGTATAAGATCGGCATCTTCGGCGGCCTTTGTGCCACAGCTATCATCTACTTTATGCTCATCAAAGGCGTGAAGGATTTGACCTTTATGACGGGCGATGCGAAGGCATTTATCAAAGAAAATACGTGGTTGATTATCAGCGGATGCTTCGTCTTTTTCTCTATCCTGATGCAGGTGCTTTATTCGCTCAAGGTCAATGTGTTTAAGGTGATTGTACTGATGGGAACCTTCGCTCTTGCTACTGCTTTTGCGGGCAATGACCTTGTCAACTTCATCGGCGTGCCACTAGCAGGTTTTTCATCATTCACCGACTGGCAAGCTGCAGGAGCTCCTGACCACAGTTTGCTGATGGATTCGCTCAACGGACCTGCCACTACCCCAACCTATTTCCTGATCATCGCAGGCGTGATCATGGTGTGGTCATTGGCCACGAGCAAGAAGGCGCAGAATGTGGTGAAGACCTCGGTCGATCTTTCACGTCAAGACGAAGGCGACGAGATGTTCGGTTCCTCACACATGGCTCGCTGGATGGTTCGCAACTCATCGTCTTTGGCCGAAAACATTGTCAATCATACTCCTAACGGCTTGAAGCGATGGATCAACTCGCGCTTCGACCGCACCGACGTTGCCTTGCCTGAAGGTGCAGCATTTGATATGGTTCGCGCTTCGATCAACCTCGTGTTGGCCGGTTTGTTAGTTGCATTGGGCACATCGCTTAAGCTTCCACTCTCAACTACATACGTTACTTTCATGGTGGCTATGGGTACTTCTCTGGCTGATCGTGCATGGGGTCGTGAATCGGCCGTCTATCGCATCACCGGCGTGCTGTCGGTCATCGGTGGCTGGCTCATCACAGCAGGTGCGGCATTCCTGACTTGCGCGTTGGTCGTTGCAGCTATGTATTATGGCGGCGTGGTGGTAGCCATCGCGCTGGTCGTAGTGGCCGTGGTGTTGCTCATTCGCAGCAATATCCAGTTCCGTCGCAAGCAGAAGGAAGAGAAGGACGCAGATCTCTGGCAGCAGCTGATTCGCACCAAGAACCGCGAGGAAGCATGGTCGATACTCACAGCGCTTGTCGTTGAGAATCAGATCCGTTGCATCGATTTTGCAAAGCTTTGTTTCTGCCACCTCACCGAAGGTTTTGCCTATGAGGATCTGCGCCTGTTGCGCAAGGCTTCGATGGAAATTCGCAAGGCCAAGCCATTGCACAAGATCAATCGCCGCCGCGAGATGATCGGCCTCCGCAAGATCGACCCATCGCTGGCCATCGAGAAGAATACCTGGTTTCACCTCGGCGAGAACTCGTGCATGCAGATGCATTATTGCCTCTCCCGTATGTGCGACCCGACCCTCGAACATGTCGATAACAACTTCGAGCCGATCAGCCTGCAGTGTGTCGAGGAGTTCCGCCCGATGCGCACCGAACTC
>JAZRVB010000185.1:0-5485 GCA_045598885.1 Bacteroidales bacterium | reverse complement strand
TGTGAACTGCGCAGCTTCTTGCCTGCGCTCTTGACGAGATTAGTTACTTTCTTAAACATTACACAATACAATTAGATTACACAACCACTCCTCTGCAGCGGAGTCTATTATCTTGAAAACTTTCAATTTACATTTGCTATGAGAGGTCAGTTGCTGACCTGATAGCCGAAGAATGCAGGCAACACGATGGTTGCACCGATGATGAAGAGGATAGCTCCGATGAGCGTCATGATGTTCTTGGTCACACCATCTTCACCAGTCTGCATCTTGAAGTAGATCTGGAAGGCTGATATGATAGCCACTATCGAAGATATGGCGTAGATGATATAGACAAGGCTGACCATCATCGTGACCACATAGTCGTGCATCCTGGCAAGGGCATCTGCGCCCCAGCTGTAGTCCACGTTGCCGCACTTGGCGAAGACGGGACTGGCAGCCGAAGCGAGAGCCACACACATCAACCATCTGTTTACCCTTATATTCATCTGTCTGCTAGAGTTCATCACGTGTGTCAGTTGTTATGATGACCGGTACGGTGTTAGCTGGATTCAGGAGAACCAGGTCAAACTCGTCGGGCTCGAATGAATCGGAGAATTCAGGATCTATCTCCTCCATCATGGCTTCTGCAGACTCTGCGTGCTGCTCTGCCTGTGATGGAACGTCTGACTCAGAATCAGATTCGTCGTTTGCCTCCTGGTCATCAGCTGTCACGTCGGTTAGTACCTCTTCGTTTGCGTTGTCCTCTTCATCGGCAATCTCATCGCCGAGATAGAAGCCATGCTTCGATTCGTTGACTGTGACCGACTCAATGCGGCCATTCATGTCCCCAACATCAAAGTTCTCCGAGGTGTCGGAGATCTGATCTTTCCTTGCGTACGCATCCTTAGTGATCATGGCACTGTAATAGATGATGTATGCGAGGGTGAGGACGATAGCGTAGATTATAAATGCACTCATGTTTTGGTTGATTTTTGGTGAAAAGCGAGTGCAAAGGTAGGCTCTAAATAATGAACCTGACGCAATTATAGTCTGCAAACTATCAGCCTGTTAGAGTAGTTTAACCCGCGATTATCTCTTGCTATTTTATGCTATAGAGCAAGCAAGATGGTGATGCTGTGTCTTGTATGTTTCGGGCTGAAAAGTAACTATGTCAAAGAGCGTGTGAGAAACGATTTGTTTCTGATTTGTTTCCCGTGATTGTCCTATCTCTCAAGAGTAGGTTTCAGGAAATACTCACTCCTTCTGTGGAGTGTCATCAGGCATGAACTGCATCCGTCCGCATAGGTAATCGTTCAGATCATTGTAGCCTTCATAGCGGTGTGACTCGTTTGAAGCCCTGTGTGCGTTGCGGTCAAGGATCTCCTGTGTCTTGGCTTGTCCTGTCTTGTCGTTGTCAAGGTAACAGTGTATTTCCTCGTATTCATCAAAGATGGGTTGCGCATGGGGTGCAAAGCCTGCTGAGTTCAGGACAATCATATCACATGGATAGGCTGTGATGCACACAGGAGAACCTTGCTGCAGGAGCTGTACATAGGTCAGCATATTGAAGAAGCCCTCGAATACGACACATGCCTTCTGCTGCACTGTTTCGCCCTGGTCATTCTCAGGATGGATGATGGCAATGCACTTAGGTCCGATGCAGCCCTTGAAGTTGGCATTGCGAAGTTCGTAGCTTTGTTTACCGGTCTTGAATGCGAGCGAATACAGATGTTCGCTGTCTGTCCTGCCATAGTGGAGTTCTGTGCAGTATCTGTCTGCAACTGCCTTGCTGATGCGTCTTCCTTCCAGATAGCGGATGATGGACGGAGTATGAATCTTCTCTTCACGGAGATAGGCATAGGTGGCATATTCCTTCTTTTGACGTGAGTTTGAAGGCAGTGGGACAGGTGCTGTATCGAGTACTATACCGTCCATAAGGCTTTGGATAAGCTCACATGCCTGTAGAAACTGCTTGTCGTGATGGTACTGGATGAGCTCGATGTTGTCACCACCGACATGTGCTCCGAAGTCAAACCATACATTAAGGTCGGCATTCACCTTGAGGGATGGCTCAGATTCTTCACGCCATGGGGCTCTGAACCATACGCCTGCCGCTTTCTTCTCTACTGGGTAATATCCCTGTTTCTCCAGCAATGTGGTGATGGGAATGCACCTGATTTTGTCATGTTGTTCGTCTGTGATCATTTTCTTTGTCGTTTTTATCATTATTGTTATTGCTTGTATTCTTGTTATCTGATGCCCTTTCCTGCATGAGTGCCATCGTCTCATTGAAGTCTATCGGAATGGATTCGGGAGTAACGCCGAGCTCTTCCCATTTAGTCGGCTTGTTCTGCCGAATCCACTCATCGATTTCCTTTTTGTCGAAGAAGATGTGTCGTTTGATTTTGTGAAAGGGTATCTGTTTGCGCTGAGTAAGGTTGTAAATGGCGCATCGCGTATAGCCGAGATACCTAGCCACTTCCTCTGTGTTCATATGGGGCTTCTGCAGTATTGCCCCGGAGCTCTCGAAGAAACACATCCTTTCCTCCAATGTGGTAATCCTCTCGTCCATGTGCGAGAGAGCATCTGTCAGCACCTCTCGCATGATGGGGTCGTAGATTTGGAGCTTCGACTGCTTGAGACAGGAAATAAGGCTGTGCGTGGAGTTGTGGCGGCACTCTTCCTGAAAGCGAAGCTCGGGAGGATGGGCAGGTTTGGCAGGTGGCTCCACGTTCATTGGCGGATGCCAGGACTGCTCTTGTTGTGTATTGTTGTTATCGTCTTGCATAATGTACGCTTTTGAATCGCGGTGCAAAGGTAGGCATAGATTTTTTGAGAACACCTTGAGAGGCTTTTGCCCACAAGATGTTCTCAATTAATTACAAGATACTCTCAAGGTATTATCAAAAATAACTGGTAAAAATAGAGTTCCGACATAACAATCTCAGCAAAAAACGTTAAATATTGAGGCTTTTTATATCATTTGTTTATATTTCTTGCTGATATTCTGATTATTTGTATTATCTTTGCACTGTTTTAATACACTATTAAAATATAGCAAAACACTATATATATGGATGAAGTTGTAATACTTGATAGAACCGTCAGCCTTAGCCAAAGGTCTAAATCGCAACTTAAAGGAGTTACGATAGGAGATTCTTTGGCTTATCGATTCTATGACGGAACATATCATGACATCCCATTGCTGTTTATAGAGCCTAAAGCCACTGCGCCTTCACCAAAAATATGCGCTTTGACTGCAGCACGAATAACAGAGGCTATAGGACTTCCTGTTGTTTATATCCTACCCCCTACGTTGTCGTATGAGCGTCAAAGGCTTGTTGATAAAGGTGTGTATTTTGTTGTCTCTTCTAAATTCGCCTATCTTCCTATGCTAATAGCGAATGAGAGAGTCAGGAAGACAAAGAAAGCAAAAAGGATGTCTGTTGTAGCGCAATATATTCTGCTATACCATTTACAGGTGAAAAGCCTTGAAAGCCTATCCGTCCGCGAACTGGCCAAGGGATTGCCGTTCTCATATGAAAGTGTTTCACTTGGGATAACATGCCTTAGTGACTTGGGACTATGCGAGAAGAAGTCTCAAGGAACAAAGAAATTGGTTCACTTCACATCTGTGGGGCGCGAATTATGGGAGAAGGCACAATCTTTTGTAATAGACGTGGTGGAGAAACGCATCTTCTGTGATGGTATAAACTCTGAAATGGCATATCCCGTATGCGGAATCAACGCACTGTCACATTATTCGATGCTAAATCCTGATACAGTGCAGATGTTGGCATTAAATTCAAAACAGCTCAAAGAACTTGAATCTGCAAACAGTTTACTTAACCCAAACGAATACGATGGGGCTATCGCAATAGAAGTCTGGAAATATCCTCCTGTTTATGCTCTGGGAGAAGATATGGGGTTCGTAGATAAACTGTCTTTGGCAATTTCGCTTAGAGAAGACAATGATCCTCGTGTAGAAGGAGAAGTTGAACGAATGATAAATGAAATCAAATGGTAGGATTAGATAAATTCAAGGAGGCTTTCGAAGCATTTACTGATAACTATGTAATTATCGGAGGAACTGCATGTGGCATTACCATGGCAGGAACAGAGGTAAAAGCCCGAGCTACGCATGACATTGACATGATTGTCATTGTAGAAAGAATGACAAAGGAATACGGCGAACAATTCTGGAAATTCATAAAGGAAGCTGGATACCGTCCAGAAAAGCGTAGACAGGAAGAGGGAGAATCTCCAAAATACGAGATGTACCGTTTTATTGACGGTAAGGAAGGTTACCCCGAGATGATTGAACTGTTATCACGCCACTCTGATGTTTTGGGAGAGCCTAAGGATTTGGTTATTGAACCTGTGCCTGTTGGCGAAGATCTTTCCAGCCTTAGCGCAATAATCATGGATGATGACTATTACCACTTCACTATAGAGCACAGTATGCTTACTGATGGTGTTCGCCATGCAGGATCTGCTGCTTTAATAGCATTGAAGACGAGAGCATACCTGAATCTTTTGCAAGACAAGGCCGATGGTAAGCACGTTAACAGCAAAGATATTAGGAAGCACAGGTCTGATGTATTAAAGAATACCGTAATAATGCCAGCTGGTGAAAATGTGACTGCACCAAGTTCAATCGTAAATTGCGTTAAGGATTTTGTGACCTCTATACGTCAAGATTGGGATAGTCTGGCAACACCTTTGGCTTCTGCTTTGGATAGTGACATCGATTTCGTCGACGGATTGTTGGATATCTTAAATGATTTATTTGTAGAAGAATAATGAAAATACAATACGCATCGGACCTTCATCTTGAGTTTGCCGACAATTGGAGATATCTGAAAGACCATCCCCTTGAGGTGGTGGGTAACATTCTTGTCCTTGCTGGTGATATCGGCTATCTTGGTGATGATAACTATTCAAAACACCCGTTTTGGGATTGGGCATCTGAAAACTACGAGCAGGTTATAGTATGCCTGGGCAATCATGAGTTTTACAAATACTACGATATATCAACTTTGCAGGATGGCTTTAAGCTGCAGATAAGGCACAATGTCAATGCATACTACAATTCCGTTGTGAATATTGGCGACGTGGATATCATCGTATCAACACTTTGGGCACATATACAATTGAAAGAAGCCTATTATACGGAGCAGGTAATATCTGACTTCAGGCGTATCCTCTATAATGATAATCTTCTTACGTTTTCAGATTTCAACAAGGAGCATATGCGATGTTGGGAATTTGTAAAGGATGCAGTCAAGAATAGTAAGGCTACGCATAAAATAGTTGTCAGCCATCATGTCCCTTCGTTTAAGATGCAGTGTCCTAAATTCGCTGATAGTATAGCCAATGGTGCATTTACAGTAGAACTTGAGGATTATATCATGTCAAGTGATATCAACTATTGGATCTATGGGCATTCACACTATAACGTGGATGTTGTCATTGGGAAAACTCAATGTTTGTCAAACCAGCTTGG
>JAZRVB010000184.1:0-10094 GCA_045598885.1 Bacteroidales bacterium | reverse complement strand
TGACATTGCGTTCCTAATGTCAGTATTTTAATTGCAAGGAGTCAACACCTGTAAAGTGGTGTTGACTCCTTTGTTCGTGGCATCGTTGTCACGGTACCGTGGAAGATATGCCATCAATCAGGATGTGCCGCCGCGTTTTCGTGACAGCACATTTTTATTCAAGGATATCTCCAAACGAAATCAGGACGGCATATTTCCGATCAGAATTACAGGAGAATCTTCTGAGTTTCACCATTAGAATACATAATGACATAAGTACCCTTTGGCAACGATGTAATTTCGTCAATGTGACACTCTGTGACAATAGCACCTTGCAGATTATAGACAGTAACAAGATCACTGCTTAAGGACTCGTCAGAGACTGTTTCAATGGATGTCGCATCAAATTTGAGCCATTTGTCCATCTTCTTCAGACGAGCCTTAACATAGTTCTTGACATTCTCAACTTCTTTCTCATAGCTACCCCAAACCTTAGGATTCTGATGGACGTATGAGCCCATGATGTTCCATCGCTTGAAATTGAGTTGCTGCGAGGCTTCGAGGAGTTCTGCTGTCTGATCAATATATTTCAGTAGACTGCTCTCGTAGATCTTCTTATTCCTACGAGCATCAGCCCAAAGCTCTTGCATCTGCTTTATGGCCTTTGCATCTTCTTTGACGATACGCTTGACGAACTGTCTCATATTGCCCGCAATAGATCCCTTGGTTGCAAAGATCCAGTCGTTGAGATTATCAATCGGATAAGTACGATTATCATTATCGAAAGCCAAGTCGAGATCCCAGATTGGACCCGTATAGAACTTGTCCTCATTACGGCCTTTGGTCATATAGAGACTCCAGTAAGTGTCAGTATTTCCATTGAGCTCACCAATCAGGAAATGATTGAGAAATGACTCAAGATCAAGATACTGACGATAGCCATCGGTCTCACTGTCAAAGTCAGTAGAGAACAATGCTTTCTCAAGCTTATTGAAATGGCCTGTGATATAAGTCTTCTGTGCCAGCTTGATAACATCTTCATCAGGCGATTTGATGGTCACAGGATTACCATTTCTTGATTTGAACCAAGACTGTGCAGCCTCTTGATCAGCATAAGCATCTACTTCAATGAAATAACCGCCCGTGAGATTATCTCCGCTAATATCTTCAGCAGTCATCTCATCAATTTCAACTCGGTCCTTACCAACCTCTACCTGATCACAGAGTTGGTAGCAGCCTTTATACTCTCCATTGACGAAGACGTCAACTGGCTGGATGTAAGGCGTATACTTCTGACAGAAACGGCGTGAGAGCTCAAAACCAATAATATTGCGCATAAGAGTTTTATCTCCATAATTCGCAATAAGAGTCCATTTCTTGGCCTTAGCAGGAGCATCGAGTACATTCTGCTTTTTGTCGAACTTGATGCGATAAGGCTTCTTCTCAAAGTTCATCGATGCATTGCCACGAAGACGGAAAGTTCCTGGCTGATGCAGTTCCTTCTTGCCATCTTTTGAGATGATGCTGAAACTGGCGACAAGATCATTGACCTTATCCTGAGGCTCTTTATTGTCTTTGACATGAACGATGACTGTAGGCAGATTGGTCGGCTGATACAATGTCTCCTTCTCAACTGGAGCGGTTGCCTCTTCTCCATAGAACTCGATCTCAGCAACATTACAGCGAGCATTATTAGGGCCAATATATCGCACATAGCGGAAAGCACGAGTCACATGGATCTCAGCTGAATGCATTTCTCCAATCTTACCATCCTCAGGAATAAGATAAAGAGGTACGCCATCTGAGAAATCTGGTTCATTGGCTCCTTCAAACACACCGAGACGTACGCGACGTGGACCCTGGGAATCGTTTCTTGGCGACCATGCTACCTTATTTATAATATGAGGTGTACCCAAGTCAAGACCGACCCATGAAAGAGAGCGATCAAAGGAGGCAAAGAAAGTCTCAAGCTTGCCATCGAATGCATTGTCACGAGTATTGACTGTTGTAGACGACATGTTGGTCGAATAGTCAACAGAGAGTTCTGTGCCGATGACGGTTCCAGTAAGTTTCTTGCTTTCAGCATTACATAAGAATGCAACAGAAAATAACAATAAGGCTAGTAGAGATTTCATATTTCACAGTGTGATTTAGTCGTGATGATAAGGTTCGCCTTTGATGATGGTAAAGGCTCGATAGATCTGCTCTACGAGGAAGAGACGTACCATCTGGTGGCTGAAGGTCATCTTCGAGAGCGATATCTTGGCTTGTGCTGCGTCATAGATGCGCTGCGAGAAGCCGTAAGGACCTCCGATGAGAAGGACGAGACGTTTCGGGACGGTCTGCATCTTCTGCTCCATCCATTGACTGAACTCACGGCTGGTCATCTCCTTGCCACGCTCATCGAGCAGGACAAGCACGTCACCTCCCTGCATCCGGTCGAAGACCTGATCGGCCTCCTTCTCTTTCTGTTGTTCTTCGGAGAGCGACTTGGTATTCTTGAGGTCGGGAATCTCATCGACTTGCACAGGGATATAGTGACTCAGTCGCTGCACATATTCGTTGATGAGCGACGGATAGACATTACCCTGCGTACGGCCAGTGAAAAGGATCAGAAGCTTCATACTGTGACACCATTGACTAATAACTTGAATAGCTCGATGTCCTCCAATGAGCCACTGACTACCACTTTATCGTCTGCCAGCAGCCTCTCGGTAGCAGCCGGGGTATTGACATTGCCCGAATGACGGAGGATGCGAATGACATTGACGCCACAGAGATTACGGAGGTCAAGTTCGCGTAAAGAACGTCCCAAAATAGGAGAATTAGCAGGTACAGCCACATCGAAGAAGTGCATCTCGTCTGATTCGACTTCAACCTTACGAGGTTCCTGTTTCTTGCCTTCACGCATAGCCTTCTCACGGGCAGAGAGATTCTGCATGAAACTTTGTTCAAGCTTAGAAGAGTGAGCCTTCACACGGCTAGAGAACATCGACGCCACAATAACAATCAATGCTACAGCCATCAATACGCCATAAGTAGCAGCAAAGAGCTGTGAAATGCAGGTAACGATGAGGATCAGACAGATGATAAAGCGGCCAATGGTGAGTGCGATGACACCGATCTTACGTATGGTACCACTCTCCCACAATTCTTTTGATTCGTCGCAAATCAGATGCTTGGTGGCAATCTTATAGATGAAGAGCGAGAGTATTGAGAGAATGATCAGCAGGCTGATGACTCTGGATGCCCATTCATACTCAGCAGGAATGACCTGATTGAGCAGGCTCAACAATGGTTCATTGACCAACGAGAAATAAAGGCTGATGACAAAGATACTGGTGACCGTATAAAGCGTCAGCGGCAGAGCTGTCTTCTTGAGCAGACGTTGCCAGATATTCTCTTCTCGTGCTGTACCGCTCTGTCGTGCATTCATTTCGAGCATAATCTTCCAGCGACGTGGTAGGATCTTGTCGATACGCTCGTATGCAGGTATAGCCATTTTGATAGTATAAGGAGTCAAAAAGGTCGTGATGACCGAGACTGCGACAATGACCGGATAGAGATAAGGCTCTGTAATTCCCTTCTCGCTACCGAAATTAGCAATGATGAAGGCAAATTCTCCCACCTGAGTGAGTGCAAATGCCGACTGCATGGCTGTCTGGAGTCTCTGTCCAGAGAAGACAATGCCTGTTGTAGCAAAGATGATCTGACCGAGGATGACTGTGATGGTGATAAGTGTAATCGGCAACCAATACTGAAGCAGTAAGGCTGGATCGATCATCATACCTACAGATACGAAGAAGACAGCACCGAACATATTCTTGACCGGTGAGATCAGGTGCTCGATATGCTCTGCCTCGACAGTCTCAGCCATGATGCTACCCATGACGAAAGCACCGAGTGCCGAACTGAAGCCTGCACCTTCGGCCAACAGTACCATTCCGAGGCAGAGGCCTAAGCTGAGGATGGTCAACGTCTCATCATTGAGATGTTTCTTAGCAACGCGAAGGAGAGTCGGGATCAAGGTAATACCTGCTACGAACCAGAAGAGCAGATAAGCCACGAGCTTGATGATCTGCGTGAGCATCTCCTGACCGTCAAATGTATTCTTAACGGCAATAGAAGCCAGGAGCACCATCAATACAACAGCAAAGAGATCCTCAACAACGAGAATACCGAAGCAGATACCCGCAAACTTCTGCTGACGAAGTCCCAAATCATCCAGCGCCTTAAAAACGATGGTAGTCGAAGACATACACAGCATACCGCCAAGGAAGAGAGAATTCATCTCATTCCATCCCATGCATCGGCCTAAGAGGAAGCCGGTAGTCATCATGCCCACCACGATGGCTGCACAGCCGATGACGGCCGTCGATCCCATTTGGACGAGTTTCTTGAATGAGAACTCCAGACCCAGAGAGAACAGCAGGAAGATGACACCTACCTGTCCCCACGTCTCAACAGATTCCTCTTCATGAACCCAGGCAGAACCACAGACGTATGGACCTACCAGCAATCCTGCAACAATATAGCCGAGGACCACCGGTTGTTTTAAATACTTGCAGACCAGCGATGTGACGGCTGCGGTGAGCATGATTATACCAAGGTCGTGAATCATTTATAGAAGGGATTTTAGGGATGTTGGGGATATTGGGGATTTTGGGGATTTTAGGGATACAAGAAGCTCTTCGCGTGTCTAACCTTCTCCGTCAGCAGCGCAAACTCAAGTACCTCATGGATATCGCGTACATAGTGGAACGTGAGTCCCTTGGTGTACAGCTCATTGATCTCCTCAATGTCCTTCTTGTTGTCGATGCAGAGGATAAGGTCACTGATACCGGCACGCTTGGCTGCCAGGATCTTCTCCTTGATGCCTCCCACTGGAATAACCTTACCACGGAGAGTAATCTCACCCGTCATAGCGATGTGCGAACGTACCTTGCGCTGTGTGAGAGTGCTGACCAGGGAGGTGACGATGGTGATGCCAGCTGATGGACCGTCCTTCGGAGTAGCGCCTTCTGGGAAGTGGACATGAGCCGTATACTTCTCAAAGATCTCTGAGTTGATATTGAGGTCATCGGCATTAGCCTTGATCCACTGGAGAGCGAGCTGGGTCGACTCTTTCATCACGTCGCCAAGATTGCCGGTGATAGAAAGACCACCCTTTCCTTTGACGAGAGCTGACTCGACTTCGAGGATGGTTCCACCGACAGATGTCCAAGCAAGGCCTGTCACGACGCCAGCATAGTCGTTTCCGTCATACTTCTCAGGATTAAAGTCTGGCTTGCCGAGATAGTCCTCCAGGTCGCTGATCTGCAGTTTGGCAGGAATCGGCAAGTCGTTAGCCTCACGCCATGCCACCTTACGCATGATCTTGGCCAATTTCTTATCGAGGGTACGGACACCACTTTCACGGGTATACTGATCGATGATCTCCTCCATCGTCTTCTTAGGGATTGCGAACTTCAGATCCTCCAGGCCATGCTCCTTAAGCTGCTTTGGCAGGAGGTGACGCTCACCGATCTCAATCTTCTCCTCGATGACATAGCCAGAGAGGTTGATGACTTCCATACGGTCACGCAATGGACCTTCGATATTCGAGAGATTGTTTGCCGTGGCGATGAAGAGTACGTTAGAAAGGTCGTAATCTACATCGAGGAAATTATCGTGGAATGTAGAGTTCTGCTCAGGATCGAGCACCTCCAGCAATGCCGATGAAGGATCTCCCTTGAAGTCTCGTGAAATCTTATCAATCTCATCGAGCACAAACACCGGATTGTCGGTTCCTGAGCGCTGAATACCTGCGATGATACGTCCAGGCAATGCACCAATATACGTACGACGATGACCACGGATCTCTGCTTCGTCATGCAGGCCACCGAGGCTGATGCGCACATATTCACGCTTCAGAGCTGTCGCAATGCTACGACCCAGGCTGGTCTTACCCACACCCGGAGGACCTACGAGACAGAGGATCGGCGCCTTCATATCGCCACGCATCTTGATGACGGCCAGGTGCTCAAGGATACGCTCCTTGACTTTCTCCAGGCCGAAGTGGTCATGATCGAGGACTCGTTGCGCATTCTTCAGATTGAGATTGTCCTTGGTCGTCTTACCCCATGGCAGGTCGACTATCACATTAAGATAGTTGTGCATGATCGCATAGTCAGGTGACTGATCGTTCATGCGCTGCAGCTTGTTGATTTCCTTGAGGAAGAACTCCTGCACCTCAGGCTTCCAGTTCTTCGTATTGGCCTTGCAGAGCAGCTTATCTACATCTTCGGTCACACTCTCTCCAAGCTCCTCCTGGATGGCTTTAATCTGCGTACGGAGATAGTGCTGACGCTGTTGGTTATTAAGCTCAGAGTGTGTCAGCTGCTGCATCTTGTTCTTGATGCGACTGTACTCCAGCTGAGTTGAAACCATCTGACCAAGAGCAACGAGTCGCTCATACTGATCAGATATCTCCAGAAGAATCTGTCGATGCTGTACGCTCAGTGGGAAACATGCACAGATATAGTTGATGAGGTATCTATTATCGTTGATGTTATTAATCGAGAAAAGAATTTCGTGAGGTAAGAACTCCTCATTATTCATCCCGATCTCATTGATATCACGCTTCAGATTGCTGATGAGGGCCTTGACATTACGGCTGCGGGAATTGACATATTTCTCTTCGATCATCTCCACACGGCCAAAAAAGTATGGCTCAGTCATCACGATGTTGGAGAGTTTGCAAAGGTTACGGGCTTGAATGAGTACGCTGCGTGTACCATCAGGCATTTCCAATTCCTTGACAACCTCTGCGATGGTGCCATAGCGATAGAGGTCATCGGCTACAGGATCTTCGACATTATTCTTCTGGGTGACCGCACAGAAATACTTACCTGTCTTCATGACGTCATGAATCAGGTTGATGGATTTTTTGCGACCAATATTCAATGGAATGGTAATACCAGGGAATGCCACGACATCGCGAAGGGCAAGCACAGGTATGCATTCAGTATCTAATTTGGAAGGATCAAGAGTCAAATCCATCATGTTGTCGCCAAATAGTGGCATGATGGTTGTCCTTACGCTGTATCGACTATCGTCTGATCCTATTTCGTCTAATTTCAGTTTATTGATATTCATCTTTCACATTAAAAATTCGCGCAAATATAATTAAATTATATGTAATATACAACAAAATGACCCCGAAAGAATTATTCGAGGTCATTAATTATATTATATTACGAATTTTCGCTATATGCGGTACTCAAATAACAAACTGATATTTGATATTTGTTACTTGATATTTAGCAATTATTTGCTCAGATACTTATTCATATTCTCAGCAGCACGACGGCCATCACCCATTGCGAGGATTACGGTTGCACCACCACGAACGATATCGCCACCAGCGAAGACATCAGCGACAGCAGACTGCATGGTCTCCTCGCCTACTACGATGGTGCCCTTACGTGAGATCTCAAGGCCCTTGAATGCGCCTGGGATGATTGGGTTAGGAGATACACCGATAGCCACGATGACGAGGTCTGCTGGGATAGTCTCAGTCTTGCCCTCAACTGGCACTGGTGAACGACGGCCAGAAGCATCAGGCTCGCCAAGCTCCATAACCTGGAGGACAGCCTCCTTGACACGGCCATTCTCGTCAGCAAGATACTCGATTGGGTTGTGGAGTACGTGGAAGTCGATACCCTCTTCCATAGCGTGATGAACCTCCTCTGCACGTGCTGGAAGCTCATCAAGGCCACGACGATATACGAGAGTAACGGTCTCTGCACCCATACGCTTAGCAGTACGAGCTGAGTCCATAGCAGTGTTACCACCACCGCAGACAACGACGTTCTTGCCCTTCAATACTGGAGTATCGAAGCCCTGGCCACGACCTGCACCCATGAGGTTGATACGGGTGAGGTACTCGTTAGATGACATAACGCCGATAGCGTTCTCGCCTGGGATGTTCATGAAGCGAGGAAGACCTGCGCCAGAACCTACGAAGATACCATCGAAGCCCATCTCATGGAGCTGCTCATAGCTGATGGTCTTACCTACGATCACGTCAGGTACGAAGTTGACGCCCATTGCACGGAGCGTATTGATCTCAGCCTCTACGACGTTGTTAGGAAGACGGAACTCAGGGATACCATACTTCAATACACCACCAATCTCATGGAGAGCCTCGTATACGGTTACGTCATAGCCATACTTAGCCATATCAGCAGCGAAAGCAAGGCCTGAAGGACCAGAACCTACTACGCATACCTTCTTGCCGTTCTTAGCAGCACACTCAGGAGCCTTCATGTTGCCGCTCTCACGCTCGTAGTCAGCAGCAAAGCGCTCCAGATAACCGATAGCAACAGCCTTCTGCTTCATCTTGAGCTTGATACACTGACCCTCACACTGCTTCTCCTGTGGACATACACGACCGCAGACAGCTGGCAATGACGAGGTCTTCTTAATGGTCTGGATAGCCTCGGCAAACTCCTCCTTCTCAATGTGCTTGATGAAGGTAGGAATGTTGATACCTACAGGACAACCCTTCATACATGATGGATCCGGGCAGTCGAGACAACGCTTTGCCTCCATCACTGCCATCTCCTTAGTCAGACCCTGCTGAACCTCCTCTGTAAAGGTAGTAACACGATATTCTGGTGTGAGCTCAGGCATCTTGACGCGCTCGATAGCGCCACGATCCTTTGCACTCATTGACTTGCGCAACTCCTCACGCCATGGCTCATTGCGAAGAGCCTTAATTTCTTCCAAAGTCATTGTTTTATATTATTATCCGACAAAAGAAATCAAAATGAAATCAATTTACATAAATACAGATTGACCGAAACGATCAAACAAAATACATTTATTTGTCTTTTGATTGTAATAATACCGTTCTAAATCAATTCCTTCTGGTCCAAAATTTATCAGTAGTCCCCATTTGATATTGACCAATCGCATATAATTAAATAATTGTATACGATGTTCAGAGGTTAACTCCTCTTTCGCCTTCAGTTCGAGTATTAGATTGCCATCTACAACTAGATCTATCTTATAGAACTTATTGAGTTTGACTCCTCTATACCAAAGTACAAAAGACTGTTCGGACAAAACTGAAAAACCAGAATTTGTCAATTCCCATTCAAGAGCAGCATGGTAGGCTGACTCCTGCAGATTCGAATGATAGAACTCGATTACCCGATTTGACAACTGATATATTCTATCAATTTTCGAGCAGATAATTTCATCTGCGACTTTCATTAGCAAATACTGATTTTTTATTGATTTCCTTTGTTGGAGGATTATCTATTATTTGCTGGCAAGAGCCGCCATTGCTTCGGTTTCCTCAGCCTTGTAGGCCCTCATTCTCATCATCATCTCATCAAAGTTAACCTCATGAGCATCGAACTCAGGACCATCGACGCAGACGAACTTGGTCTTGCCACCTACGGTTACACGGCAGGCACCGCACATGCCGGTACCATCGACCATGATGGTGTTGAGCGATACGACGGTAGAGACATTGTACTTCTTGGTAAGCAATGAGACGAACTTCATCATGATAGTTGGGCCGATGCAGACGCACTTATCGACCTGCTCACGGTTGATGACCTCCTCGACACCCACGGTGATGACACCCTGCTTGCCGTATGAGCCATCGTCAGTCATGATGATGACCTCATCAGAGTTAGCTCGCATCTCGTCCTCGAGGATGATGAGATCCTTGGTACGGGCAGCGAGAACGACGATCACCTTATTGCCAGCCTCATGCATAGCCTTGACGATAGGGAGCAATGGAGCGACACCTACACCACCACCGCAGCAGATGACGGTACCGAACTTCTCGATCTCAGTAGCGTGGCCGAGAGGACCTACTACGTCGAAGATCTCGTCACCGGCATTGAGGTTGATGATACGGGTAGAACTAGCGCCGACAGCCTGAACGACGAGGGTGATAGTACCCTTCTCAATGTTGGCATCAGCAATGGTGAGCGGGATGCGCTCGCCCTTTTCGTCCAGACGGACGATGACAAAGTGTCCGGCCTTACGGCTCTGGGCAATCAGCGGAGCTTCGACCTCAAGACAGGCCACCTTCTCGCTGAACATCTTTTTGC